>DATJTU010000057.1:0-25629 GCA_035503015.1 Acidimicrobiales bacterium
GAGCTGCGCGGCGAGCGCGTCGACGTGGTGCCGTTCTCCGACGATCCGGTCGAACTGATCCAGAACGCACTGGCGCCGGCACGGGTGCGCGAGGTGCGCCTCGACGAGGAGACGGGGACGGCCACGGTGATCGTGAGCGACTTCCAGCTCTCGCTCGCCATCGGCAAGGAAGGTCAGAACGCGCGGCTCGCGGCGCGGCTCACCGGCTGGCGCATCGACATCAAGAGCGAGACGCAGCTGGCCGAGGAAGAGGCCGGGTACGGCGACCAGGAGTGGGCCGAGGGCGAGTGGGTCGAGGACGAGAGCGGCGAGCTCGTGTGGAAGCCGGCCGAGGGCGGCGAGGCGATGTCGGCCGAGGAGTGGACCCATCAGGCGGAGGACGCGAGCGACGCGCCCGCAGCCGGGGCGGCGCAGACCGATGGGGCTGCCGAGGCGGCGGCCGAGGCGCCAGCCGAGGCGCAGGCGGACGCGGTCAGCGAAGCCGAGACCGAGGCCGAGCTGGAAGGCGCGAGCGCAGAAGCCGTGATCGAGGAGGCGGCGACGGAGGCCGGCGTGTCGGGGGAGGCCGAGGCATAGCGCCGACACGGACCTGTGTCGGCTGCCGGCGTGCCCTGCCGGCCGACCAGCTGATCCGGATCGTCCGGCTGCCGGGCGGGGCGCTGTCAGAGGACCGGCGCGCGCCAGGGCGGGGTGCGTGGCTGTGTGAGGGATCGTTGCGCTGCCTCGACGACGCACTGCGTCGTCGTGCGTTCGACCGGGCCTTCCGGGCGGCGATCGATGCGGTTGCGCTGGCGCAGCTGCGTGCACACATGGGTGCGAGGTGGGGGGGCGAACCACCTGATGTGCGAGGATAGGGGGCTGGGTTGACCCCGAGCCCGAAGAGAGATCAAGGAACCAGAGAACCACTTGCCGAAGAAGATCCGCGTCTATGAGCTGGCCAAAGAGCTAGGCCTCACCAACAAGGAGGGGCTCGACCTGGCCCTGTCCCTGGGCATCGGGGTCAAGAGCCACTCCTCGTCCATCGAGGACGCACAAGCCGACCGCGTCCGCCGCAAGGCGGATGCCGAGGGGTTGCGCCGCCCGGTGCAGCCCGAAGAGCCGCCTCCGGCCAAGAAGGCGGCCAAGGCCACCAAGGCGGTGAAGTCGACCAAGAAGACGGCGACCGCATCGACGCGCGCGGCCTCGACCGGGGCGGGTACGGCCGCCGGCACGGTGAGCTCGACCGCCACGCCGGTGAGCAGCACGCCCACGAAGAAGGCCGTCGCCAGCTCCTCGGGTGCGTCCGCGCCCAGCACCGCCCCGCTGAAGAAGGCACCCGCCCGCAAGGTGGCCGCGCCGCCGACCTCCGCGCCGGGCGCGCCGGGTGCCGGTGGCGAGGACGGCCAGCCGCGCCCCTCCCGCCTCATCAGCAGCCGGCCCACCGCGCCGGCGGCACCGGTGGCCCCAGCCGCCGCAAGCGGAGGCGGCGCGAGTGCACCGACCGCACCACCGCAGGCCCCGGCCGCGCAGGCCCCGGCCGCGCAGGCGCCACCCGACACCGCGGCGCCGAGCGCGCCCGAGCGGCCGCGCACGCGCCCGCCGCTCAGCCCTTCGGGCAAGCCCGTCCCGCCACCACCCGGCCCGCGCCCACCGCTCGGCCCGAGCGGACGTCCGATCCCACCCCCACCCGGCATGGGTGGGCGGCGCCCCAGCACGGCGGCCCCGTCGGGGCCCCGGCCCGGCGGCGGGTCCTACCCGCCGCGCACCGGCGGGCGCCCCGCGGGTGGCGGAGGCCGTCCCGGAGGCGGAGGCGGCGGTGGTGGGGGAGGCGGCTACGGCGGCCGTCCCTCCGGCGGTTTCGGCGGCCGTTCTGGTGCCGGCGCACCGGTCGGTGCGCCCCCGGCAGGCGGCCGCGGCGGTCTCGGCGGCCGGCGGCCCCCGCAACGACGGTCCCGGCGACGCCGCCGCAACATCGAAGAGCTCGAGCCCACGCAGCTGACGACGTACCAACCGTCGACGGCGCCGGTGCCCGAGGGCGAGATCATCATCGAGCGCGGGTCCACCGCGCGCGACCTCGGGCCGAAGCTGAATCGCAGCGCGGGCGACATCGTGCGGTTCTTGCTGCTCCAGGGCGAGATCGTCATGGCCACCCAGTCGCTGAGCGACGACATGATCGAGCTCTTCGCCGCAGAGATCGGCGCCGACGTGCGCCTGGTCGACCCCGGCGAGGAGCAGGAGGCCGAGCTGCTGGCGCGCTTCTTCGAGCCCGAGGACGAGGACGACGGAGCCGACCAGCGCCCGCGTCCGCCGGTCGTCACCGTCATGGGTCACGTCGACCACGGCAAGACGCTGCTGCTCGACAAGATCCGCTCCGCCAACGTGGTGGCGGGCGAGGCGGGCGGCATCACCCAGCACATCGGCGCGTACCAAGTGGAGTGGCAGGGCCACCCCATCACGTTCATCGACACGCCGGGCCACGCCGCGTTCACGGCAATGCGCGCCCGGGGCGCCCAGGTGACCGACATCGTGATCCTGGTCGTGGCGGCCGACGACGGCGTCATGCCCCAGACGATCGAGGCGATCGACCACGCTCTCGCGGCCGAGGTGCCGATCATCGTCGCCGTCAACAAGATCGACCGGCCCGACGCCGACGCCCAGCGCGTCCTCCAGCAGCTCTCCGAGCGCGAGCTCGTGCCCGAGGCGTGGGGTGGCGACACCATCACCGTCGAGGTCTCCGCGCTGGCGGGGACGGGGATCGAGAACCTGCTCGAGCAGATCGTGCTCGTGGCCGAGGTCGAGGAGCTCACGGCGCGGGTCGAGGGCGAGGCGCGCGGCGTCGTGCTCGAGGCCAACCTCGAAGTCGGGCGAGGCCCCGTCGCCACCGTCATCGTCGAGCAAGGCACCTTGCGGGTCGGCGACCCGGTCGTCGCCGGCGCAGCCTGGGGCAAGGTCAAGGCGCTGGTGGACGACACGGGCGACCACATCAAAGAGGCGCTGCCGTCGACACCGGTCCAGGTGCTCGGGTTCTCCGAGCCGCCGCACGCCGGGGACGAGATGCGCGCCGCCAAGGACCTGGCCCGCGCCCGCACCCTCGGCGAAGCACGCGCCCAGCGCTTCCGGCTCTCGGGCCACAAGCCCGTGGCGGCGACGGCAGGCGCCCGGCTCGAGGACCTCTTCGAGCAGATCTCGCGCGGCGAGACGGCGACGCTCAACATCGTGTTGAAGGCGGACGTGCAGGGATCGCTCGAGGCCGTGACCGAGTCGCTCCGGCGCCTCGAGCGCGACGACGTCAAGCTGAGTTTCGTGCTGCGTGGCATCGGCGGCATCACCGAAAACGACGTCCAGCTGGCAGCCGCCTCGAATGCCACGATCATCGGGTTCAACGTGCGGCCGGACAAGCGGTCGCGCGACCTGGCCGAGACCTCCAACGTCGAGATCCGGACCTACGAGATCATCTACAAGCTGCTCGAGGACCTCGAGGCGGCCATGCTCGGCCTGCTCTCGCCTGTCTTCGAGGAGATCGTCACGGGCGAGGCCGAGGTGCGCGAGATCTTCCGCGTGCCGCGCGTCGGGAGCATCGCCGGGTGCTACGTGCGTGAAGGCAGGATCACCCGTGGCTCGAAGGTGCGCTTCTTGCGCGAGGGGACGGTGATCTGGAAGGGATCGATCCAGTCGCTCCGCCGCTTCAAGGAGGACGTCCGCGAGGTCGCCAGCGGCTTCGAGTGCGGCATCGGGCTGTCCGACTTCCAGGACCTCAAGGAAGGCGACGTGATCGAGACGTACGAGGAGCGCGAGATCGCGCGGACCTGACGACGCGGGCGGGGGTCCGGGGGCGTCGCGGCCCATGTCCGGGGACCACGAGGTCGAAGTCGAAGTGCACGAAGTGTCACGAGCTGAGGAGCTGACGCGGTGAGCGGGAGACGGCGCACGGCGACATACCCGCGGGCGCTGCGGGTCAACCAGGTACTGCGCCAGGTGGTGGCCGAGGAACTCGAGCGCCTGGCCGACGCCGACGAGCTGCCCATGGTCACCGTGACCTCGGTCGAGGTGGCGGCAGACATGCGCTCGGCGGTGGTCTTCCTGGCCTCGCTCTCGGACGACACAGCGGCGGCCCTCGAGGAGCAGCGGGGCCACCTGCAGCACCTCATCGGGACGCAGATGACGATCAAGCGGACCCCGCGGCTGAGCTTCCGTGCCGACCCGGCCATCGCCACCGGCTCGCGCGTCGAAGAGCTGCTGCGCGGGTTGCACCACGAGGACCAGGGCGGCGACCCCGCGACGCACGAGCGTGGCAGCGAGCTCGGGCGCGGGGACGAGGGCGGGGGGCGCAGGACCGACCCGCGGTGAACGACGCCACGACGGGCCTCGTCGTCGTCGACAAGGAGGCCGGCTGGACGTCCCACGACGTCGTGGCGCGGTGCCGGCGCATCTTCGGCCAGCGCCGGGTCGGCCACGCGGGCACGCTCGACCCGGACGCGACCGGCGTCCTCCTCGTCGGGCTCGGGCGCGTGACGCGCCTGCTGCGCTTCCTCACGGTGCTGCCCAAGACCTACACGAGCGACATCGTGCTGGGCACCGCGACCTCGACCCTCGACGCGTCGGGCGAAGTGGTCGCCACCTACGACATGGCGGGCATCACCCCCGAGCAGGTGCAGGCCGCAGCGGACGCGCTCACCGGCGAGATCGAGCAGGTCCCGCCCATGGTCTCCGCCGTCAAGGTGGGTGGGCGGCGCCTCCACGAGCTGGCGCGCCAGGGCGTCGAGGTCGAGCGCCCGGCGCGCCCGGTCACCGTCTACCGCTTCGCAACGGCGCCCGATGCCGCACACCCCGGTGTCTACCGCGCCGAGGTGGAGTGCTCGTCGGGCACCTACGTGCGCGTGCTGGCCCAGGACCTCGGGCGCGCGCTCGGGGGCGACGCGCACGTGGCCAACCTGCGCCGGACGCGGATCGGCTCCTTCGGCGAGGCCGACCTGCGGCCGCTCGCCACCCTCGGCCCCGACGACGTGCTCTCGCCCGCTGAGGCGATGCGCGACCTCGAGCGCGTCCAGGTCGACGAGGTCGCGGCGGCGTCGATCCGCACCGGGCTCCCGCTCGACAAGGTGCCGCTCGGTGCCACCGGCGACGGCCCGTGGGCCATGGTCGACGAGGACGGCGAGTTGCTGGCGGTCTACGAGGCGACGGGGACCGACCGCATCCGGCCCGCTGTCGTGCTGGCCGGCACGTGACGCGGCGAGCGATGAGGCGAGTGACGGGGCCAGAGGGAAGGCGCGTCACCCGGCGCGTCACGAGGCAAGTGAGCGGCCCGTGACGGGCGCCCGACTACCCTCGGGCGCGATGTCCGGAGCCGGCACCGCCGTCACGATCGGTGCGTACGACGGGGTCCACCTGGGCCACCGAGCACTGTTGCGCGACCTGTCCGGGCGCGCCGACGCCGCCGGGCTCTCCACTGTCGTCGTGACCTTCGACCAGCACCCGGCCACCGTCGTGCGCCCCGAGTCCGCGCCCAAGCAGCTGACGGGGCTCGAACAGAAGCTCGAGCTGCTGGCCGACTGCGGCATCGACCGCACGCTCGTCGTCCCCTTCGACGAGACCCGCGCCGAAGAGTCCGCTGAGGACTTCGTGCGCGAGGTCCTCGTCGACGAGCTCGGGGCGCGCCTCGTCGTGGTCGGGGAGGACTTCCACTTCGGGCACGGCCGCCGCGGCAACGTCGCGCTGTTGCGCCGCCTCGGCGAGTCCTACGGCTTCGAGGTGGTCGGGGTCGGCCTCACCGGAGACGGGCTCGAGCCGGTGTCCTCGACCCGTATCCGCGCCCTGCTCGCCGAGGGCGACGTGGAGGGCGCGGCCCGCCTCCTCGGCCGGCCCCACGAGGTGCGCGGCCCGGTCGTGCGCGGGGACGGCAGGGGAGGGCCCGAGCTGGGCTTCCCGACGGCCAACCTGGCGGTGGCCGACGACATCGCGCTCCCGGCCGACGCCGTCTACGCCGGGCACTACCGCCGGCCCGACGGCACGGTCCACCAGGCGGCCATCTCGGTCGGGCGCCGCCCCACCTTCTACGAGCCCGGCACCGCACCGGTGCTGGTCGAGGCCTACCTCCTGCACTTCGAGGGCGACCTCTACGGCGAGCACGCCCGGGTGTCGTTCGCCCACCGCCTCCGGGCCGAGCAGCGCTTCGACTCCATCGAGGACCTGGTGGCCCAGATGCGGGCCGACGTCGAGGCGACCGAGCGGGTCCTCACCTCGGCCGATCACCCCTGATCAGCGGGCGACTGCTAGGATGTTCTCTGGCCGAGGGGAAGGTTCCCGGGCCACTCCGACACGATTCTCCGAGGTTCTCTCTGTATGCCCGACACGCAGGCCACCATCGCCGAGTACCGGCTGCACGACAGTGACACCGGCTCGCCCGAGGTGCAGATAGCCCTGCTGTCGGGCCGGATCAACCACCTGACGGAGCACTTGAAGGAGCACAAAGGGGACCACCACACCCGGCGCGGCCTGATGAAACTCATCGGCCAGCGCCGGCGGCTGCTCGACTACGTGCGCAAGAACGACGTCGAGCGCTACCGCTCCATCATCAGCCGACTCGGCATCCGACGGTAGCGGAGCACCACAGAACCGGGCGTCTCGATCCACTGGCTGCCAGTCGCCGGTCACTTCGGGTGCGAGGTGGTCGACTACTGGGAACCAGACACGGAGATGCCCCCGACATACGAGGAGCATCATGGCTGATGCCATTTCCGTCTCGGCCCCGATCGGCGGGACCGACCGAACCATGTCCTTCGAGGCGGGGAAACTCGCCCAGCTCGCCGACGGCGCCGTCCTGGCGCGTCTCGGCGACACCGAGATCCTGGCCACCGCAACGGCGGCGCGCTCGGTCCGGGAGGGCACGGACTTCTTCCCCCTGACCGTCGACATCGAGGAGCGGACCTACGCCGCCGGCAAGATCCCCGGCTCGTTCTTCCGCCGCGAGGGCAAGGCCTCAGACCAGGCGATCCTGACCGACCGGCTGATCGACCGGCCGCTGCGGCCGTCGTTCCCCGACGGCTTCCGCAACGAGGTGCACATCGTCGGCACCGTCGTGGGCGCCGACCAGGTGAACCCGCACGACGTGCTCGCCATCAACGCGGCGTCGGCCGCGCTGATGATCTCGGGCATCCCGTTCGACGGCCCGATCGGTGCCGTGCGCGTCGCCTACACGACCGACGGCACCTGGATCCCGCACCCCACCTTCGAGGAGGGTGAGGAGTCGACCTTCGAGCTGGTGGTCGCCGGCCGCGCCCTGACGCACGACGCCGACAGCGAGATCGCGATCATGATGGTCGAGGCCGGTGGCACCGAGAAGTCGTGGTCCTACTACGAGGAGGGCGCCCCCAAGGTGACCGAGGAAGTCCTCGCGTCCGGCCTCGAGGCGGCCAAGCAGTGGATCCGCGAGTCGATCATCCTCCAGCGCCAGCTGGTCGAGGCGTTCACCGCAGCGCGCGGGCCCATCGAGACGATCCCGTTCTCGACCTTCAGCGACTACGAGGACGACGTGTGGCAGCGGGTCCAGGCTGTAGGCACCGAGCCCATCGCCAAGGCCAACCTCGTCACGTCGAAGGCGGAGCGCAACGCCGCGCTCGACGCCGCCGGCGACGAGATCAAGGCGGCGCTCGCCGAGGAGTTCGCCGACCGCGCGGGCGAGGTCAAGGCGGCCATCCGGTCGCTGACCAAGAAGCTCGTGCGCACGCGCATCATCCAAGAGGGCGTCCGCATCGACGGCCGGGGCACGGCGGACATCCGCCCGCTGTCGGCTGAGGTCGACCTCTTCCCGACGGCGCACGGCTCGGCGCTCTTCCAGCGCGGCGAGACCCAGGTGCTCAACGTGACGACACTCGGCATGCCCCGCATGAACCAGCTGCTCGACACGATCACCCCCGTCGAGTCGAAGCGCTACATGCACCACTACAACTTCCCGCCCTTCTCCACCGGCGAGACGGGCTTCATGCGCGGGCCGAAGCGCCGCGAGATCGGCCACGGCATGCTCGCCGAGCGGGCGCTGCTGCCGGTGGTCCCGAGCGAGGAGGAGTTCCCCTACGCCATCCGCGTGGTGTCCGACGTCCTCGCCTCGAACGGCTCGACGTCCATGGCCTCGGTGTGCGGGTCCACGCTCTCACTGATGGCGGCCGGCGTGCCGATCAAGGCACCGGTGGCCGGCATCGCCATGGGCCTCGTGCACGACGATGGCGCCTACGTCACCTTGACCGACATCCTCGGCGCCGAGGACGCGTTCGGCGACATGGACTTCAAGGTCGCCGGCACGGCGGACGCCGTCACGGCGCTGCAGCTCGACACGAAGATCGCGGGCTTGCCGGCCGACGTGCTGGCCAAGGCGCTGCTCCAGGCGAAGGAGGCCCGCCTCACCATCCTCGGTGTCATGGCTGCGGCCATCCCCGAGCCCCGTGAGCACGTGGCGACCAGCGCGCCGAAGATCGTCTCCTTGGAGATCCCGATCGACAAGATCGGTGAGGTCATCGGCCCCAAGGGCAAGGTCATCAACACGTTGCAGCAGGAGACCGGCGCGGACATCGCCGTCGACGACGACGGCGTGGTGGGGACGGTGACCATCGGCGCCAAGGACGGCAATGCCGTCGAAGAGGCGCGGCGCCGCATCTCGCTGATCCTGGACCCGCCCACCGCCGAGGTCGGCGCGGTGTACCCGGGCAAGGTGGTCAACATCACCAAGTTCGGCGCCTTCGTGAACGTGCTGCCCGGCCGCGACGGCCTCTTGCACATCTCGAAGCTGTCCCCGCTCGCCGGCGGCAAGCGGGTCAACAACGTGGAGGACGTGCTCACGCTCGGCCAGCCGGTCGAGGTGCGGGTCGACGACATCGACCCGCAGGGCAAGGTGTCGCTGTCGCTCGCCTCGGTCCCCGAGGGGGCGCCCGAGTCTGCGGGCGCGGGCGGTTCCTCCAACGGCGCCGGCTCCGGCGGCAACGGAGCCGAGTCCAACTCGGGATCCGGTGCAGGGTCGGGGGGCACGCTGTCCTTCGAGGACGCGTTCGAGGCCGAGCTGGTCGCGGACCTCGGGGACCTCGGTCCCGGTGCGGCCGATGCCGACGGTGGCCGCTCGGACCGCGGTGACCGCGGCGACCGCGGTGACCGAGGCAACGACCGCCGCTCGTCGCGCGGTCGCTCGCGCCGTCGTTGATCGAGACGTCCGTCCTGCCATGCGGCATCCGCCTGGTCACCGAGACCATGGCGGATGTCCGCTCGGTCGCCGTCGCCTACTGGGTCGGCACCGGCTCGCGTGACGAGCCCGGCGAGCTCGCCGGCGCGTCGCACTTCTTGGAGCACCTCCTCTTCAAGGGGACGGCCACGCGCTCGGCTGCGGCCATCGCCGAGCAACTCGACGAGGTGGGTGGCGACTGCAACGCCTTTACGACCAAGGAGTACACGACCTTCTACGTCCGGCTTCTGTCCGACCACCTCGGGCTGGGCCTCGACATCTTGAGCGACATCATGTGGGCACCGGCGCTGCGGCCCGACGACATCGAGGCCGAGCGCACGGTGATCCTCGACGAGATCCTCATGCACGCCGACGAGCCGGCCGACCTGGCCGCGGAGCGCTGGCAGAGCGCCGTGTTCCCCGACCACCCGCTCGGGCGCGACACGTTGGGGACGGCGTCGTCGGTCCGCCGCATCGTGCGCGACGACGTCGCCACGTTCTTCGCCCACCACTACCGTCCGAACAACATGGTCGTCTCGGTGGCGGGCGATTGCACCCACGAACACGCCGCGGCGTTGCTCGAGGAGCGCTTCACCGGGTCGTCCGGCGGCGACGCCCCTTCCCGCGTGGCGCCGGCGAACGACGTCGTCCCCCTCGACGTCGTGCGGCGCACGACCGAACAGGCGCACCTCGTCTACGGGGGGCGTTCGGTGTCCCGCTTCGACGAGCGCCGTTGGGCCTTCGCCGTCCTCAACCACGTGCTGGGCGGCGGCCTTTCCAGCCGGCTGTTCCAAAAGGTGCGCGAGCAGCGCGGTCTGGCGTACTCGGTGTGGTCCGAGCGCGCGGCGTACGCGGACGCGGGCTCTCTTGCCGTCGTGGCGGGCACCGCGCCCGAGCACGTCGACGAGGTCCTGCGCATCGTGAACGGGGAGCTCGAGCTGTTGGCGAGCAACGGCATCACCGAGCGGGAGCTGGCGGTCGCCAAGGGCTACCTGCGCGCCGAGCTGCTCCTCTCGAGCGAGGACTCGGGCGCGCGCATGAGCCGCATCGGCGCCGCGCTCTTGTTGCAGGGCGAGGTGCTCGCGGTCGACGACGTGCTGGCGAAGATCGACGCGGTCGACCGCACGCACGTGCAAGAGGCGGCGGTGTTGCTGGCGAGCGCGCCACGGACGCTCAGCGCGGTGGGACCCTTCGACGAGCGCGACTTCGAGTCCCACCTTCCCGCCATGGCCGCCCGGTAGCCTGCTGGCCATGCAGAGGGTCGGTGTGGTCGGCGCCGGCGGCCGCATGGGCCAGGAGGTCTGCCGCGCCGTCACCGAGGCGCCCGACATGGCGCTCGTCGCGGCGGTGGATCCCGGGCACGTGGGCGTCGAGGTGTCCGGCCGCACGATCGTGGGCGAGGTGAACGCGCTGCGTGACCTCGGCGCGGAGGTGGTGGTGGACTTCACGGTCGCCGCGGCGGTGCGGCACAACGCGCCGCATTACGCGCAGCAGGGGGTTCACGCCGTGATCGGGACGAGCGGTCTCTCCGACGCCGACCTCGCCTCCATCGGCCAGGCCTTCGAGGGGAGCGGAGCCAACGCGATCGTGGCGGCGAACTTCGCGATCGGCGCGGTCCTCCTGCTCCACCTCTCACGCATCGCCGCTCCCTTCATGGACGGCGTCGAGGTGATCGAGCTCCACCACGACGCCAAGCGCGACGCGCCGTCGGGCACTGCGATGCAGACGGTCGCCGCCATCGCCGCCGCCCGGCACGCCGCGGGGAGTGCGCCGCTGCCACCCGATCCGACCACCGACGTCGTGCTCGAGGGCGCCCGCGGTGCGACGAGCGAGGGCGGCGTGCACGTGCACTCGGTCCGCCTCCCCGGGCTGGTGGCCCACGAGGAGGTCGTCTTCGGCGCGCCGGGGCAGAGCCTGAGCCTGCGCCACGACTCCTACGACCGCAGCTCTTTCATGCCCGGCGTGCTGCGCGCCGTGCGCGAAGTCCCGCAGCGCCCCGGGCTGACGGTGGGTCTCGAGGCCGTCCTCGGACTGTGAGCGTGTGAGCTCGTGAACCCCGACGTCCGCGAGCGGCTCTTGCAGGCCACGTACGACTGCGTCGCCCGGTGGGGCCTGGCCAAGACAACGGTCGAGGACGCAGCGCGCGAGGCAGGCGTGTCGCGTGCCACGGTCTACCGCTACTTCCCGGGCGGGCGCGACGAACTGCTCTCCGCCGTCGTCGGCTGGGAGTTCGCTCGATTCTTCCTGCGCCTCTACCAAGAGGTGTCCGACGCCGAGACGCTCGAAGAGGTGATGGAGCGCGGGCTCATGTTCGCCCACCGTGCCGTGGTGGAGCACGAGGTGCTCCAGCGGATCCTGGTCACCGAGCCCGACATCCTGCTGCCACGCCTCACCACGGAGGCGGACCAGACGCACACGCTGGTGGCGGCCTTCTTGGTGCCGTACCTGGCCCGCCACGGGATGAGCGAAGGCGCGGACCTCGACACCACGGCCGACTTCCTCGCTCGCATGGTGCTCTCCTACATCGCGTCACCCGGGCGCTGGGACCTCAACGACCCCGAGCAGGTCGCGCTCTTGGTCCGGTCCGAGCTGTTGGCCGGCATCAGGTGAGCGACCCGCCGGCCCAGCCGGCCCGGCACCCCGAGGCGGCCGGCCCGCCGCCGTGCTACCGCCACCCTGACAAGCCGGCGTCGGTGCGCTGCGCGCACTGCGACCAGCCGATCTGCACCGACTGCATGGTCGCCGCGCCGGTGGGCTGGCAGTGCCCGGATTGCACCCGCCAAGGCGCCCGGCGCTCACGCCAGGTGCCGGCGTTCACGCGGACCAGCCCGGGGCGCACCGGCGTAGTCGGCTCCACCAACCCGACGCCGATCGTGCTGACGATCATCGCCATCAACGTGGTGGTGTTCTTTCTCGAGGACTTCGGCAACAACTTCCGCGTCATCGACCGCTACTCGATGAACCCGGACCTGGTGCACCAGCAGAGCCAGTACTACCGGGCCTTCACGGCGATGTGGCTGCACGCCAACTTCTTGCACATCTTGTTCAACATGGTCGCCCTGCTGATCGTCGGCCCGGCCGTCGAGGTGCTGCTCGGCAAGCTGCGCTTCGTCGCCCTCTACCTGATCGCGGGACTCGGCGGCAGCGTGGGCTCCTACATCCTCGGACCGCACAACGAGTACGGGATCGGCGCGTCGGGCGCCATCATGGGCGTCCTCGCCGCGTACGTCGTGATCGGCCTGCGCCGCCATCTGCCCATCGCGCCGGTGGTGGGGCTGATCGTCGTCAACCTGCTCATCGGTTTCAGCGGCGACATCGACTGGCGCGCCCACCTCGGCGGCCTGGCGACCGGGGCCGTCCTGGCGTGGCTCTACGACTACGCCGGGTCGCTCCGCGGCCGCGGGCCCGAGGTGGCGGTGACCGTCGGGGGCAGCGTGGCCGTCCTGGCGGTCCTCGGGCTCCTGATCGGCGGGGTGGCGCCGGGCCACTTCAACTGGAGCTAGCCGGCGCCGGCGGCCGTCCGGGCCCCGCTTCGGATGGTTGACAGTGAGACAAAAATCGCCATACTGTTTCATCAGTGGGTGCGACTGCGGCACGAGCGGAATGGGGGCCAGGGGAGGCGCTGAGTAGCGAGCGCGGCGGCGTGCTGCGCCATCTCGGCGCCGACGACCGCTCGTCGACCCGGGTGCGGATCGTCGACGGGGCCCTCGACTGCCTGGCCCGCCAGGGGATCGCCAAGACCACGGTGGACGACATCGCGCGGGCGGCCCGCCTCTCCCGTGCCACCGTCTACCGGACCTTCCCCCGCGGCAAGGAGGGGATCCTGGCCGCGGTCGTGGAGACCGAGGTCGCCCGGTTGTTCTCGTCGCTGGCCGTCGCCATGGGGGAGGCCACCGACCTCGAGGACGTCCTCGTGGCCGGCATGGTGGCGTCCGCCCGCGGGCTGCGGGGGCACGCCGCCCTGAGCTATCTGCTGGCCTACGAGCCCGGCGCGGTGCTGCCGTATCTCACCTTCGGACAGCTGGACCGGTTGCTGCTCGTCGCGGGCGACCTGGCTGCGCCGTTCTTCGCCCGCTGGCTCGAGCCCGAGCAGGCGTCGCGCGCCGCCGAGTGGGCCGTGCGCATCGTGATGGCCTACTGCGCCAACCCCTCGCCCGACACCGATCTCACGGACCCCGGCCAGACGCGCCTCCTCGTGCGCCGCTTCGTGCTGCCCGGGATCCTCGCCCTGCGTGTCGACACGGCGGCCGCCTCGGCGCCGCCGGCGCGCTCGGAGTCCACTGATCTCTCGCGTTCCACTTCATCCACCACCACTCACACCACCAAGGGGGCGGTTCCATGACCACACTCGATGACGACCGCGACCAGCTGAGGTCCAACCTCGAGCTGATCGGGAGGGACAGCATCGACGACCTCGAAACCGTGCTCAGCGTCGTCGGGCACTACGACGTCGAGGGGTATCACCGCGTGCCGGACACCTGCCCGGCCGAGTTCACCTGGGACTACCAGAAGGGGTCCAAGCCGCAGCTCGACAGGCTCTACGAGAAGGCCAAGAAGGCGCAGTGGAACGCGCAGACCGACCTGGACTGGTCCATCGAGGTCGACCAGGAGCAGGTCGTGATCGCCAACGCAGAGGCGAACCCCGCCCAGATGCAGTGGGACGAGGCGGCGCTCGCCGGGACGGCGCTCGAGAAGTGGGACGACAAGAAGTTCATTCAGTTCGGCATCGAGAACCAGAACTGGCTGCTCTCCCAGTTCATGCACGGGGAGCAGGGTGCGCTGCTCTGCACCGCCAAGATCGTCGAGACGGTGCCGTTGATCGACGCCAAGTACTACGCAGCAACCCAGGTCATGGACGAGGCACGCCACGTCGAGGTCTTCTCCAAGTACCTCGATGAGAAGCTCTCGGGCCACTACCCGATGAACGCGCACCTCGGCCTGCTGCTCGACGACATCGTGGCCGACTCGCGCTGGGACATGACCTACCTCGGCATGCAGATCATGGTCGAGGGGCTGGCGCTGGCGGCCTTCGGCTTCATCCACTCGATGACCACCGAGCCGCTGTTGAAGAAGCTGCTCCGCTACGTCATGGCCGACGAGGCCCGCCACGTCGCCTTCGGCGTGCTCAGCCTGCAGGAGTACTACCAGGACCTGAGCGCGGCAGAGCTGCGCGAGCGCCAGGAGTTCGCCTTCGAGGCGGCGATCAGGATGAAGGACCGCATGGCCATGCAAGAGGTGTGGGAGCGCATGGAGGTCCCGACGGCCGACGTGGTCAAGATCATGCAGGCCGCGCCCGAGCGCGACGACTTCCAGATCCTGCTGTTCTCCAAGATCGTCCCCAACCTGAAGAAGCTCGGCCTCCTCGACGCCGCGGACGGCTGGCTGCGCACCAAGTTCACCGAGATGGGGGCGATCGCGTTCGAGCACCTGACCGATTCCACCGAGGAGGAGGACGCGTTCGCCGACGGGTCGCCGGCCGAGCGCCAAGTCGCCTGAGCACACCGCCGCGCTGGTAGCGTGAAGGGGCGATGAGCCCCGGGCCGGACATGCCCCGCTTCGGACGGGTGGTCACCGCCATGGTGACGCCCTTCGACGACGCCGGCGCGCTCGACGTGCCCGCGGCCCAAGAGCTCGCACGCTGGCTGGCCGCGCACGGGAGCGACGCGCTCGTCCTCTCCGGGTCGACGGGCGAGAGCTCGGTGCTGACCGACGACGAGAAGGTCGACCTCTGGCGGGCCGTGGCCGAGGTGGTCACCATTCCCGTCATCGCCGGCAGTGGGTCCAACGACACCGCACACTCCATCGCGATGACGCGCGCCGCTGCCGAGTGCGGTGTCGACGGCATCCTTGCCGTCACGCCGTACTACAACCGCCCTTCCCAGGCCGGCATCTACGAGCACTTCCGCGTCGTCGCCGAGGCGGCCGGCGACCTCCCCGTCCTGCTCTACGACATCCCGATTCGCTCCGGGCGCCGCATCGAGACCGCGACCATGCTGCGTCTGGCGCGTGAGGTCCCGGGCATCGTCGGGTTGAAGGACGCCGCGGGTGACCCGCCCAGTACCGCGCACCTGGCGGCACAGGCGCCCGCCGGGTTCGAGATCTACAGCGGCGACGACAACATGACGCTGCCGCTCCTCGCGGTCGGCGCCATCGGCCTCGTCAGCGTCGCCGCGCACTGGGTCGGGCCGCAGCTGCGCGCGGTGATCGACGCGTTCATGGCGGGAGACCTGGCGGCAGCGATCGCCGGGAACGCCGAGCTCCTTGACTCCTTCGACTTCGAGTCCTCCGCAGAGTTCCCGAACCCGCTCCCCGCCAAGGCGGCGCTGCGCGCGCTCGGGCTGCGGGTCGGGCAGTGCCGCTTGCCGATGGGGCCGGCGACCGCCGAGCTCGACGCGCAGGCGGCCAAAGTGGTGGCGGCGGTCGGGCCACCGGCGGTGACGGCCTCACTTGGCTGAGCACGAGGGGTCCAACGGGTCCCGGGCCAAGCCCGTCCGCATCGTCTTCCTCGGCGGGTTGGGCGAGATCGGGCGGAACTGCGCGTGCGTCGAGGTCGAGGGGCGCATCATCGTCCTCGACTGCGGGATCATGTTCCCCGATCCCGACATGCCGGGCATCGACCTCGTGCTGCCGGAGTTCACGTATCTCTTCGAGCGCAAGGACAGGGTCGACGGCATCGTCCTGACCCACGGGCACGAGGACCACACCGGAGGCCTGGCCTACTTGTTGCGCGAGCTCGAGGCGCCCATCTACGGCTCGGAGCTGACCGTCGGCCTGGCCCGCAACCGCATCGAAGAGGCGGGGATGCTGGAACGGACCCGTCTCGTGCCCGTCGCCGACGGCGAACGCATCACGATCGGCGCGTGCGACGTGGAGTTCATCCCGGTGACCCACTCGGTGCCCGAGTCGATGGCCGTGGCGTTCCACACGCCCCAGGGCGTGATCCTGCACTCGGGCGACTTCAAGCTGGACCTCCAACCCGTCGACGGCCGCTTGACCGACATGCCGCGCATGGGGGAGCTCGCCCGCACGGAGGGCATCCGTTTGCTGTTGTCGGACTCGACCAACGCCGAGGAGCCCGGCTTCACGGCGTCGGAGTCCTCGGTCGGCGTCACGCTCCGCCGCGTCTTCGCCGCCGAGTCAGGGAAGCGGCTCGTGGTGGCGTGCTTCGCCAGCCACATGCACAGGGTCCAGCAGATCATCGACGCCGCGGTGGCGAACGGGCGCAAGGTGGCGACACTCGGCCGCTCCATGGGCAAGAACGTCGAGCTCGGGACGCGCCTCGGGATCATCAGCATCCCTGACGGGGTGCAGGTCGACATCGAAGAGGTCGACGACCTGCCGCCCGGCGAGGTGTGCGTGATCTCCACCGGCTCGCAGGGCGAACCGATGTCGGCGTTGTCGCTGATGGCCACGGGTGAGAACAAGTGGCTGCGCATCAGCGAGGACGACGTGGTCGTGATCAGCGCGCACCCGATCCCGGGGAACGAGTGGTCAGTGGGGCAGGTGATCGATGACCTCTACCGGCGCGGGGCCGAAGTGGTGCACTCGGGGGCCGAGGCGGTCCACGTGAGCGGCCACGCCCGCCAGGGGGAGCTGCGCACGCTGATGGCGGTCACCCAGCCCGAGTGCTTCGTGCCCGTCCACGGGGAGTTCCGCCACATGGTGCACCACGCGCGGCTCGCGCTCTCGATGGGCATCGACCCGGCCAAGGTGTTGCTGTGCGAGGACGGCGACGTGATCCAGCTCGACGCGAAGGGCATCGCGCGCGACGGCCGCGTGCCGGCCGGCTACGTGTACGTCGACGGAACGGTGGGTGACATCGAACACGGGGTGCTGCGCGACCGCCAGAAGCTGGCTGAAGAGGGCGTGGTGATGGTGGTCGTCACGGTGGACCGCCAGCACAACAAGCTGAGCTGCCCGCCGGTGATCGAGACGCGGGGTTGGGTCTACGCGCCCGAGGCGGAGGAGCTGCTCGGCGAGGCGAGCGACGTGGTCGGCGCCGCGGTCACGCAGGCGCTGCGCGACGGCGCCCACGACATCGAGGTCCTGAGCCGCCACACGCGCAAGGCGCTCGGCAAGTTCGTGGGGGAGCGCACGCGCCGGCGCCCCATGATCGTGCCCGTCGTGCTCATGGCCTGAGCGCGCTGGGACCACGCTGGGAGCCCGTGCCTGGCGCTCCGCCGTGCGACCCCGAAATAGGCCTTTTTGCCCATACGGGCCTGCAGCCCCCGGCGCATACTGCTTGGCGGAGATGGCCACTCGCGCCCGGTCTTCGTGGCCGGGCCTGACCCTATGGCGGATGACCGGGTCGCTGGCGGCGGCCTGAGGAGGGGAGTGAGCATGTCAGTACTCGAGTTCCAATTCGAGGTCGGGGAGGCCGAGCGGCACGAGGTCGGCTTCCGGTTCAACCGGACCTGGGGACCCTTGCGGATCAAGGTCGACGACGAGACCGTGGTCAAGAAGTTCGACATGTTCCGCTGGACGACCACCGAGCGCTACGAGCTGTCGGTCGGCGAGTCCGAGCGCCACGACGTCGTGATCGAGAAGAAGCGCAAGCGGTGGATGGGCGGGTTCTCCCCGCACCAGTGCGTCGCGTACGTCGACGACGAGGAGGTCGGCCGCTACTCCGGCTGACGTCTGACGGCCCGGCGTCCGGGCCGTCGTCTCACTGCGAGGGCAGCGTCTCGATCATCGCGATGACGGCGTCGCGCTGGTAGCCCTGGCTGCGTGCGAACGCCATCAGCTCGCGGACCTTCGACAGGACGGCGCCTTTCTCCGGCGTCCCCGTCACGGTGATCCCGTTGCCGCGGCCGAACTCCAGCAGCCCTTCGTCGCGCAGGATGTGCAGCGCACGCAAGACCGTGTTCTTGTTGACGCCGAGCACGGCCGCGAGGTCCTTGGCGAGCGGCAGGCGGTCGCCCGGCCCGGCCTCGCCGTCGGCGATGGCGCGCCGGATCTCGCCGGCCACCTGTTCGTGGAGCGGCACGGGCTCCGATCGGTCCACGTTGACAGAGATCATGGTACTAGCCATAGTAGCTCCATGGTCCTGGTCCCCACGCACGAGCAGTACCGGGCCGAACCGCAGGACCGGCCGTCCCGTGATCCCGAGGCGCTGATCAGGGAGGCGCACCGCAGGCGGCGCCGGCGCAGGCTGGGGATCGCAGCAGCCATCGTCGCCGCACTGGCACTGCTGCTTGGTGGCCTCGCGCTGGCCGGCACGGGTGGAGGACGCCCGGCGCAGCCACCCCAGCGCAGGACGCCCGCGCACGCAAGCTCGTCGTCCGCCGACCACGCTCGCGGGCGCGCGCCGTTCACCGTCCCCGCGCAGCCCGGCATCACGGCGTGGGGGCAGGCCGGACCCGGTGTCGACTGGGCGGCGGGCGCCACGGCGCTCTACGTCTCCACCGATGCCGGCCAGCAGTGGCGGGCGGTGACCCCGCCGAACCTCGCGAACCAATTCGTGGGCGATCGCATGACCGCAGTCGACGCCGTGGGCCCGGACGACCTCTGGGTCGTGCTCGAGGACGTGCCCGGCCTGGTCCCGTGGAGCCAGGCGGTCGACGGATCAGACCGCGGTGAGGGCATCGACCGCTCGACCGACGGCGGCCGGACGTGGACGTTCGACGCGCTCCCGGATTGCCTCCAGCGCTGCGGCCCGATCTGGCTCAGCTTCGTCGACGCCCAGCACGGCTTTGCCGCGGTCAGCTCCGCTGTGGGTATCGAGGGCAACGGCGAGCCAGCCAACCTCTTTGCCACCGCGGATGGCGGCGCGAGCTGGACGCCGATCGCGACGCCGCCCGACTTCGGCGCAGTGACGACGGGTGGCCGCGCGCTGCCGCAGTTCGTCTTCACCAGCGCCGAGGACGGGTGGGCGGTGACCGGCCCGCGCGAAGCCTCCGCCAGCGCCCCGGCATCCCCCGGTGGCGCCCTCTACCGCACGACCGACGGCGGCCGCAGCTGGACCGCGGCGACCGGACTGCCGCGCGCGGGGCCCTACGCGCTGCCGACGTTCTTCGGTCCCGGGGACGGCGTCGTGTTGCGCGACGCCAGCGAGACGGTGCCGGCGCGACCGGCCACGGCACAGCGACAGCCGCTCCCCTCGGTCTACGTCACCAACGACGGCGGGACCTCCTGGACGCGTCGCACGGTCCCGGCTGCGGTCGCGCACACCGAGCCGTGGACGAGCACCCTGGCGTCGCGCTTCTCGGCCGCAAGCCCGACGACGTGGAAGGTGGACGACAGCACGCTCCTCTTCACGACCACCGACGGCGGCCGGCGCTGGACGGCGAGCAGCCCCACGCCTGAGGTCTTCGCGTCGGGGGCACTGTTCAGCTCGCCTGACGACGACGTGGTGATCGGTTCGCCGGCGACCTGCATCCGCCAAGGCGGGCCGGACCCGGCGCAGGGCTGCGCCGACGCCGTCGTCCTCGCCACGACGGACGGCGGCCGTTCGTGGGAACCGGCCCGCTTTTGACGCCGGGGTCAGCGGCGGAGGAACGCCACCAACGCCGCCACCTGGTTGCTGACGATGGCGTCCACACCCGCCTCCGTCATGCGCGCCATATCGGCTTCGGCGTCCACGGTCCACGCCGACACCGACCGCCCGCTCTCGTGCACGGCCGCGACGCCCTTTGAAGTCACGAACGCGAACATCGGGTTCCAGTACTCGGCGCCCAGCTCGTCGAGCAGGTCGAGTGGAGGGTCTGCGCCCTCGGTCCAGGTCAGCCCGATGCGCGCTTCGCTGGAGCGCTCGCGCAGCGCGCGCAGGGCGGGCACGTTGCCCGTGACGAAGAGCGACCGCCCCAGTGCGCCGGCGTCGCGCACCGCGGCCAGCGCGCCCGGGACCACCTCGCGCCGGGTGAAGTCGACCATGAGGGGCAATGTCACGTGGGCCAGGACCTCGGCCAGCAACGGGATGCGCACCTCGCCCTCGCCGACGGCAGCGACCTCGTCCCAGTCGAGGTCGCCCACCGAGACGTCCCTTCCCCACAGCCGTTCGAGTGACTGGTCGTGCAACACGACGATCGCACCGTCGCGCGTGCGACGCAGGTCGAGCTCGAGCATGTCGGCCCCCAGCGCTGCCGCGGCGGCGAACGACCGCAGGGTGTTCTCCCGCTCGTGCACCGGCTCGCCGCGATGCGCGATCGCGACGACGCTCACGCGCTGACGGCGTCGCGGATGCCGCGGTAGAGCGGCCGGGCCAGCACGACCGCGACGAGGCACTGGAGCACACCCGCGAGGAGGAGGGGCCACCGGAGCCCGCCGAGGGCGGCGATGGTACCGGCGGCGAGTGCGCCGACCGGGGCGGCGCCCCAGACGATGCCGCGCCAGGCGCCGCCGACGCGGCCCATGAGCTCGGCCGGCGTGAGGCGCTGGCGCAGCGAGATCGCCACCACCGACCCGGCGCCCACGGCGACGCCGACCAGGACGTAGGCCGGGCCGGCCAGCATCCAGGACTTGGCAGCCGCCATGACCAGGTACCCGAGTCCCGAGACGATGCCGGCGCCGATGAGGGTCTGGGCGTTGCCGAAGCGTTTCACCAGGCGATCGGCGACGACGCTGCCCACGAGGCCCCCTGCCGCGCCGGCGGCGAGGAACACGCCGTACGCACCCGTCCGCACACCCCATTCGGTGGTGGCGAGCAGGACCAGGACCCCGGTCTCCATCCCCTGCAGGCCGGCCAGCGAGGCGACCATGAGCAGGAGCCAGCGCAGCCGGCGGTCGGCGAAGAGCAGCCGGGCACCCTCCCAGATCGAGCCCCCCGTGCCAGTCGGCCGCGCCGCCCGGGAGTGGAAGCGCAGGAACGGGAAGCACGAGGCGACGAGCGCCGCGACGTCGGCGAAGAAGGGCACCGCCGAGCTCACCGCGAAGAGCGACGTGCCGACGACGGGGCCGACGAGGTGCTCCGCGCCGGCCTCGGTCCCCGACAGCACGCCGTTCGCGTGTTCGAGCTCCTTGGTCTCGACGATGAAGGGGATGATGGCTTGGTACGACGAGTAGTAGATGGCGCGCGCCGATGCATTGAACAGCACGGTGACGATGAGGAGCCACAACGTCATGTGCCCGGTCAGGACGACGAGGGCCGCGACGAAGATCATCGCCGCGCGCAAGACGTTGGCCAGGGCCATGAGCGGCCCGCGCTCGAAGCGGTCGGCGAACGCGCCGGCGGGCAACGCGACGAGGAGCCACGGGAGGCTGTCCGCCGCGGCGACGGCGGACACGGCGAAGGGGTGCGGGTTGACCGCGACGGCGAGCAGCGGGACGGCGCCGTACGCGATGCCGTCGCCCGAGCTGGCGAGTGTGAAGCCGTACCAGAGGCGGACGAAGGGGCGTCCGAGCCGACGGCGCGCGTGCGCCGGACTACTGAGCAGCGACATCGAAGTCTCCCCCCTCCCTTGTCACGTGGGGCGTGTCGCCCCGTCGCTCCTCGCGCACCACAACACAGTGGCCCATCCCGCTACCCCTGGTGTGGTTTTTGTCGCCCTAAGACGCGACAAGCGGCGGGTGCCGCCAGTGCGAAATTGAAGCCCTCCCGCTAAAGGCGGCGACCCGCCGTGTCGATACACACACAGCAACACCCCGTGCCCTTGCGGGGACGGTGCGAAGACGTGCTATGGCTTTGAATGGCGGTCACCGACCGCCGGGGTCTCAGCCCCACCTCATAGCGTCCCACCTCCTTCGCGTGTTGGTACAGGTGGGGGATGGGAGGGCGACTACACCGTGCTACCGGTGCCCTCCATTCCCCGCGACTAAGTCTCTCCCAGTTTGCAACCGGTTTGCAACCAATCCTTGTCGAATCGTTGTCCTCGAACGGCGCTTGCGGGCGCAAAAAAGGACCTTCGGCCCTGATTCGGGAACCGACTGAGCGCCTCGACCCCGTTTTCACGCACGAATCCGGGTTCCTTGTGTTGCAACCCGTCGACGCGCGCTCAGGCACGGCCCGAACGCGTGCGTGGCCTGCACTTTGCGCGCGCGGACGCGCCGACGGCGGGTGTGGATGCCCGGAGCGAGCGGGGGAACTGCGCTACTTGGCGCGGGCCATCTCTGGCCGGAAGGGCGCGAACTCGAGCGTCGCGCCCCCGAGGAGCCACGCCTGGAGGTCGTCGCCCGAGCGGGGCTTGGAGAGGTAGTAGCCCTGGATCAGGTCGCAGTCGGCGTCGGCCAGGACGGCGCACGTCAGCTCGTCCTCGGCGCCCTCGGCGACGACGCTCAGCCCGAGCGAGTGCGCCATCGCGATGGACGAGCGCACGATGATGGCGTTGCTCAGGTCGTTCGGCAGGTTGGTGACGAAGGACCGGTCGATCTTCAACTTCTGCACCGGCAGGCGGTGCAGGTACGCGAGCGACGAGTACCCGGTCCCGTAGTCGTCGATCGCGATCTTGATCCCGAGGCTGGAGAGCTCGTCGAGCACGCTGGTCGCCTGGGTCAGATCGCCCATGATCTCGGTCTCGGTCACTTCGATCGTCAGCATCTCGGGCGGCAGCCCGTGCGCGTGCAGGTGGCGGGCGACGCGGTCCACGAGGCTCGCGTCGGCGAACTCACGGCCCGAGACGTTGACGGCCATGCCGAGCTCGAGGCCGGCGCGGCGCCAGCGCGCCGCCTGCGCGCACGCCTCGCCCATCACGAAGTCGCCGATCTGGCCGATCAGGCCCATCTGCTCCGCGATGGCGATGAACTCGTCGGGTGGGATGAACCCGTGCTCGGGATGGTTCCAGCGGCACAAGGCCTCGACCTGGACGACCTGGTGTGACCGGACGTCCGCGACGGGCTGGTAGATCACGCTCAGCTCGTTGCCCTCTTCGAGCGCGTGGGTGAGCAGGCCGCCCAGCATGAGCCAGCGCCGCATGCTCTGGTCCTGCTCGACCGAGTACACCTCGACCGTGCTGCGCCGCTCCTTGGCCAGGTACATGGCGATGTCGGCGCGCTGGAGGAGCAGCGCCACGTCGTCGCCGTGCTCGGGGGCGAGGGCGATGCCGGCGCTGGCGGTGACGGCCAGGGTGAGCCCGTCCATCTCGATCGGGCGCGACATCTCGGCGTGGAGGTCCTTCATGATCGCGACGGCGCGCTCGGGCTCGGTCACGTCCGAGATCACGAGGGCGAACTCGTCGCCGCCCAGCCGGGCCACGGTGGCACGCCCCGAGACGGCTTGGAGCAGCCGCTCGGAGATCTCGCACAGGAGACGGTCGCCGATGGCGTGGCCGAGCGTGTCGTTGACGTCCTTGAAGCGGTCGATGTCGAGGAGCACGATCGCCACGCCGTTGCTCTCGTTGAGGGCGCTGGCGGCGCGGGTGAGGAACAGCATGCGGTTCGGGAGGCCGGTGAGCATGTCGTGCGTCGCCTGGTGGGACTTGCTGTCGACCTCGAAACGCAGCTCCTCGACGAGGCGGGCGCGCTCGAGGCTCGCGCTGGCGTGCGCCACGAGCGTCTCGAAGAGGCGAAGGTCGTCGTCGTCGAAGCTGTCGAGCTCTTCGTCGCGATCGAGCGCGACGATGGCGCCGATGGCGGTGGTCCCGTTCATCAACGGCGCGACGACGGCGTCGCGGTAGCGGCCGGCGATCGTGTCGTAGTACGTGCCGCGCTGTTGCGGCGTGCTGACGTGCAACGAGGCGGTGCCGGACGCGATGGCCTGACTGACGATGGAGGAGCCCTCGAGGCTGATCGGCTCGATCCCCGACGGGCCGTGCTCGTCGAAGGACATCCGCCGCGGGATCCCTGAGGGCTCGGCGAGGATCAGCTCGGCCCGCCGCGCCCGCATCACCGTGCACACCTGGCGCAGCACGTCGACGCCCATGGACGACGGCTCGAGGCTGGCCGTGCCGAGGGCGCGGCTGAAGTCATAGAGGCGCTGGAGCGACGCGAAGCGCAGGGAGAGCCGCGAGTAGCCCCGGTAGGCGATGATGATCAGGGCGGCGACCAAGAGCAGGGGGATCACCGTCCACACGTCGAACCAGGCGGCGTCGAGGACCACGATCGCCAGGCAGATGCTCGCTGCCGTCATCAGGGCCTGGGTCGAGATGTAGGACCCGGTGCGGCGCTCGACTGTCTGGCCGTTGAGCTTGGTGACGACGCGCAGGTTCACCGAGAGGACGATCGCCGCCGCGCACAGCCCGGCGACCGAGGCGGCCCAGCCGACGACGCTGACCGGGTTGTGGGTGCCGAGGAGCTCACGGAAGACGACGGCGGAGACGGCCGCGCTCAACCCGACCGAGGGCACGTTGAAGGCCACCTTGAGCGGGGGCTGGCGCCGCACGACCCCGAGGACGAAGCCCTCGGTGGCGACGATGGCCAGGACGAAGAGCGCAGGGGAGAGGAAGACGAGCCCGAGCAGCATCGGGACCGCGTCGAGGACGAAGAGGTAGGTGTTGCCGCGGTAGTGCAGCGAGACCGGCGCCCACACGGCGGCGGCCCAGAGCACGCAGAACAGGGCGAGCATGCCGGCCTGGGGCATCAGGTGGCGTACGGGCCCCTCGCCGTAGAGGGGGCCGAGCACGAGCGCCGCGGTGGCGAGCGCGAGGATGCCCGAGAAGATGTAGATGGCGACGGGGCCGAAACCGCCTGTCCGCTCTCCGCTCGCGGCGTCCCCCTGCTCGATCAGCGAGGTGGTCGGGGACGGCTGGGGATGGAGGACGGACCCGTCGTCAAGAACCTTCGTCGCATCCATGGAGCCCACCGGTCTTTGCGCGCTCACGAGTGGCCCCTGCGCCCTGTGATTGCACGCCTGAGATGTCGGCAGGAATTGACCCTGACTTGAGATGGGGCGCCTGCCTGGTGGGGTGGAGGTGGTCGAGGGCGCCCTGAGTGCGGGGTTAGGCCGTGCGACCTGGCCTTTCAGCTTCTCGGCCGAGCTCCCCAACCGGGGTTCTGGAGGCCCCCGGAGGCATGCGACGGACCGCCTTTACAGGCACGGTGACTGCGCGTTCGGGGGCCGGGGCCCCGTGAACGGGGGGTGGAGCCGGGCGGCTCGCCGTGGCTCCAGCCCACGAGATCAGGTGGGGGCGAGGACCGTGGGCAGGCCGCCCCACCGAGCGCCGCCGGCTCAGGCGTTGCTGGCGTACACCGCCCCGGCCACGTTGGCGATGATCTGGTTGAGCGCCGGCTCGATGAGGTTGTCCACCGCCGCCTGGGTGATGTGGACCCCGTCGCTCGCCCGGGCGGTGATCCCGTCCACGACCGGCGCGTAGTTCCCACCGGGGTCGAGCACGGTGTAGAGGTCGTCGATGGAGACGTACGGGTACTGCGCGGCGACGGCCTCGACGATCGCGTTGTAGGCCGAGACCAGGTCGAAGGGCGTGCCGTCGTCGAAGTAGGGCGACGTCGAGAGGATCACGGCGCCGCCGTCGGAGTGGGCGATCTGCACCGCCTCGGCGAGGTTGTCCTCGATGTAGGTCTGGTAGTCCGCGTCGGCCAGCGACTGGTAGCTCCCGTTGAACATCCGGTCCTGGGTCTCC
>DATJTU010000058.1:0-15776 GCA_035503015.1 Acidimicrobiales bacterium
TCTACGCCTGCGCCTGTCCCTGCTTCTGCTTCTTCTGGTCCCGCAGGTACCCTGCCGTGCCCTTCAGAAACGCGCCGACGTCCTTTTCCTTGTTGGCCACGATGTCGTGGAAGTACTCGGGGACGAAGACCTGCGCGGCGCCCGCATCCAGCCCGGCGAGAATCGCGTCGACGGCCACCGACACCGGCTCAGCGGGGACGGGGAGGTCGGGGATGTCGTTGTCGGGCAGCGTGAAGAGCTCGGTGTCGATGACCCCGGGATACACCACCATCACCTTGATGCCGTTGTCCCACAGGTCGACGGCCATAGCCTCGGAATACGCGGTGAGCGCCGCCTTCGAGGCGTCGTAGGCGGCTTCTCCGGGGGCGCTGAGCTTGGCGGCGATGGACGAGACGTTTACGACGGTGCCGGCGCCTCTCGCCAGCATCTGGGGCAGGAGCGCCATCGTCAAGCGGATGGGCGAGAGGTAGTTGACGTGCATCACCGCGGTGATGGTGTCGATGTCGAGTGCCGTCACGTGACGGCGCTTCGGGATGCCGGCGTTGTTGATGAGCAGGTCCACGCCGCCGAAGGCGTCGATCACGTCGACCGCCAGTTGGTCCACCGCATTGATGTCGGCGAGGTTGGTCACCCACATCCGGCTGTCGGGGGAGAACTCCATGCAGTGACCGACCACCTCGGACAACTTGTCGGCCCGGCGGGCGCAGATGCCCACGACGGCGCCCCGTTCGGCCAGCGCCACCGCCAGGCCCGCGCCGATCCCCGACGAGCCCCCCGTGACCAGCGTCCGGCACCCTTTCAGGTCCACACTCATCATCCACCCCACTTTCGTCCTGCGCGAACAGGTTCGGCTCGGTCGCGACCGTCGATCCCGGATTCACCTTAGGCACGTCGAACGCACCAGGCCATCTGCGGAGGCCGTTGACGAATTATTGAGACCGCACCTGGTGCTGTTCACGTTGCGTTGACGACGCCCCCGGCAGCATGGCGCTCATGGCTGATTTCCTCGCAGTGGTGGGGTTCGTCGCGTTCGTCGCGGTGTTCCTCGGCCTCATCTGGTGCTTGGAGCGCGTATGACCTGGGTCCAGGGTCTGCTGCTCGCAGTCTCCATCGTCATGTTCGTGTACATCGGCATCGCGATGTTCAAGCCCGAGTGGTTCTGAGCTGAGATGGGTTTCTTCTGGACCGTCGTCGTCCTGATCGTCGCGCTGGGCTTGGCGTGGCGGTACATCGGTTCGTACATGGCCGCCGTGTTCGACGGCCGGGTGACCTACCTCGCCTGGCTCGAGCGGCCCTTCTACCGGATGCTGGGCACGAGCCCCGACAAGGAGCAGTCGTGGAAGCGCTACGCCGGATCCACGGTCATCTTCTCGGGCGTGTTCCTGCTGGTGGGGTATTTCCTGATCCGGATCCAGGGATCGTTACCGCTCAACCCGCAGCACTTCGGGACCGTTTCGTCGCCGCTCACCTTCAACACGATCGTGTCGTTCATGACGAACACAAACTGGCAGAACTACGGCGGCGAGACAGCGATGTCGTACTTCTCCCAGATCGGCGTGCTCACCGTCCAGCAGTTCGTCAGCGCGGCCGTCGGGATCGCGGTCGCCATCGCGGTGACCCGCGGCTTCTCTCGACGCAACTCGCCGACCATCGGCAACTTCTGGGTCGACATCACCCGCTGCAGCCTGTACATCCTCCTACCGATCGCGTTCGTCGCCGGGATCGTTCTGGTCGCGTCGGGGGCGGTCCAGACCCTCGCCGGGCCGGTCTGCATCCACAACGCGCTGAGCGGCGTTCGGCAGTGCATTCCCAGAGGGCCCGCCGGCTTCATGGGCTCGATCATGCAACTCGGCACGAACGGCGGCGGATTCTTCAACGTCGACCTGGCCCATCCGTTCGAGAACCCGACCGCGCTCACGAATCTTCTCTACATCTGGCTGACCCTCTCCATCCCGTTCGCTCTGACGTACACGTTCGGGAAGATGGTCGGCAGCGTCCGTCACGGTGTTGCCCTCTTGATCGCCATGGTGCTGATCTTCGGCACCTGGGTCGGGTTCACCGTGTACTCGGAGCACCAGAACAACCCGGCCGTGGTCACGGCAGGGGTGTCCTCGTCCGTCGGAAACACCGTCGGCAAGGAGGTCCGCTTCGGCGTCCCGATCAGCGCGACGTTCAACGTCGCGATGACGCAGACCTCGGACGGGGCGATCGACAGCGCGAGCGACTCGTACACCCCGATCGGTGGCATGGGCCTGATGACGGGGATGATGCTCGGTGAGGTCACCCCAGGCGGGACCGGGAGCGGTCTATACACGATCCTCATCTACGCCGTCATCGCCGTCTTCATCGGCGGCCTGATGATCGGGCGAACACCCGAGTACCTGGGCAAGAAGATCCAGGCACGGGAAGTCAAACTGGCCGGCCTCGCGGCGCTCGTGATGCCCGTCATCGTCCTCATCTTCACGGCGATCGCCGTGTCCATCCATGCCGGGCGGGCCGGCCCGCTCAACGCAGGACCACACGGGTTCAGCGAGATCCTCTACGCCTTCACGTCACAGGGGAACAACAACGGGTCTGCGTTTGCCGGGCTGACCGGGAACACCGCCTTCTACAACGTCGTCGGTGCGATCGACATGCTCATCGGGCGCTTCGGCGTCATGATCCCCGCCCTTGCGCTGGGCGGTGCGCTGGCCGCGAAGAACGTCGTCCCGGCGTCGCTCGGAACCTTCCGCACCGACAACGGCCTGTTCGTCGGGCTGACGATCGGCGTGATCATCATCATCGGCGGGCTCACATTCTTCCCCGCCATCTCGCTCGGCCCCATCGTCGAGCAACTCAGCACGGGGAAGTTCTTCTAATGACCACACTGACGACACCTGCACAGACCGAGCCGGGCGACCTGCCCCACGGCGTGGCCGGCTCGCGGAGCCTCTTCGACCGGGAGATCGCGCGCCAGGCCTTGGTCGATGCCTTCAAGAAGCTCGACCCACGCGTGCAGATCAAGAACCCCGTCATGTTCGTGGTGCTCGTCGGCACCGTGGTGGTGCTCATCGAGTCGATCGCGCATCCGAACAAGTTCGACTGGTCGATCACCATCTGGCTGTTCCTGACCGTGATGTTCGCCAATTTCGCCGAGGCCATGGCGGAGGGCCGGGGCAAGGCCCAGGCGGACACCCTGCGGCGGATGCGCGCCGAGACGGAAGCCCGGCGCGTGAAGCCGGACGGGACCGAAGAGCGGGTTGCCGCCCAGGACCTCCAGAAGGGCGATCTCGTCGTCGCCGAAGCCGGCGACCTGATCCCGTCCGACGGCGACATCGTCGAGGGCATCGCGTCCGTCGACGAGTCGGCCATCACCGGCGAGTCGGCACCTGTCATCCGTGAGTCCGGCGGCGACCGGTCGGCTGTCACCGGCGGGACCAAGGTCCTGTCCGACCGCATCGTCGTGCGGATCACGGCTGAGCGGGGTCAGACGTTCCTGGACCGGATGATCACGTTGGTCGAGGGGGCGAACCGCCAGAAGACGCCGAACGAGATCGCCCTCACCATTCTCCTCGCCGTACTCACGATCGTGTTCATTCCCGTCGTGGTGACCCTGCAGGCCTTTGGCCAGTACTCAGGCGCAACGGTGTCGATCGTCATCCTCGTCTCGCTGCTCGTCTGCCTGATCCCGACCACGATCGGCGCGTTGCTCTCAGCCATCGGCATCGCAGGATTGGATCGCCTGGTGCAGCGCAACGTGCTCGCGATGAGCGGGCGTGCGGTCGAGGCCGCGGGCGACGTGCAGACGCTGCTGCTCGACAAGACGGGCACCATCACGCTGGGCAACCGGATGGCGTCGGCCTTCTACGCGGTCGGGTCCCACACGGAGGAGGAACTGGCCGACGCGGCCCAGTTGGCGTCGCTCGCCGACGAGACCCCTGAGGGCCGGTCGATCGTGGTGCTGGCCAAGGACCGCTTCGGCATCCGCGAGCGCGAGCTGTCCGGCGCGCACGAGTTCGTCCCGTTCTCGGCGACGACGAGGATGTCGGGGCTCGACTTGGACGGGCGGCAGATCCGCAAAGGTGCTGCCGAGGCGGTCCGCCGCTGGGTGGTCGACCAAGGAGGAACGCCGCCGGAAGGCCTGCAGGAGATCGTCGACCGGATCGCCCGTGCCGGTTCGACGCCGCTGGTGGTCGCAGACGGCCCCGAGATCCTGGGCGTGATCGAGCTTAAGGATGTCGTGAAGACCGGGATCCGCGAGAAGTTCGACGACATGCGCAAGATGGGCATCCGCACCGTCATGATCACCGGTGACAACCCGCTGACCGCCGCCGCCATCGCGCAGGAAGCCGGCGTCGACGACTTCCTGGCCGAGGCGACGCCCGAGGCGAAGCTCGAGCTCATCCGGCAGGAGCAGGAGGGCGGGAAGCTCGTGGCGATGACCGGTGACGGCACCAACGACGCGCCAGCGCTGGCGCAAGCCGACGTCGGGGTCGCGATGAACACGGGGACGACCGCCGCCAAGGAAGCCGGGAACATGGTCGACCTCGACTCCACCCCGACGAAGCTCATCGACGTGGTCGAGATCGGCAAGCAGCTCCTCATCACGAGGGGCTCGCTGACGACGTTCTCCATCGCCAACGACGTGGCGAAGTACTTCGCCATCATCCCCGCGCTCTTCGCCGCCACGTACCCGCAACTCGACACGCTCAACATCATGAAGCTGCACAGCCCGGAGAGCGCGGTGCTCTCCGCCGTGATCTTCAACGCGCTGGTGATCGTGGCGCTCATCCCGCTGGCGCTGCGCGGTGTGAAGTTCCGCGCGACGTCCGCCGCGGCAATCCTGCGCCGGAACGTCTGGATCTACGGCGTCGGCGGCATCATCGTCCCCTTCATCTTCATCAAGCTCATCGACCTGATCCTGGTCGCCATCCACGCCTACTGATTCGCGAGCCCCCACATGATCACCAACCTCCGTCGCTCCGCCGTCACCGTGCTCGTCTTCACGGTGTTCTTCGGCTTCGTGTATGCGTTCGTCGGGACGGGCATCGCCCAGGCCTTCTTCCGGGGCCAGGCAGACGGGTCGCTCACCGCGAACGGGTCGATCCTCATCGGCCAGAACTGGTCGCAGACGAAATGTCCCGGTCACCTGCAGGGGAGCTGTGTCTTCCAGGGGCGTCCCGATGCCGTCGGGCCGTACGCGGGCTCGTTGAGCCCGGCCGCCGGCGGCGGGGACAACCCCCTCGAGGCCAACAACATCCCGGGCAAGCCCGGGATCTTGAACCCGGGCGAGTCGGGTGCGACCAACCTCGGGCCCCGGTCCGAGACCCTGCTGCAGAACACCAAGAAGCTCATCGCGTACTGGAGAGCGCGGGGAGTCAACCCCACGCCGGACCTGGTCACGACGTCGGGAAGCGGCCTCGATCCCGACATCACGCCGCAGGACGCGGACGCGGAGATCCCGATGGTCTCGCGGGCGACGGGGATCGCCCCGTCGCGGTTGCACGCCCTCGTCGACCAGCAGACCCAGAGCATGCAGCTGGGTTTCCTCGGCTCGCCCTTCGTCAACGTGCTGCAGCTGAACGACGCTTTGGCCACGTTGAAGTCGTGAGCGACGGCGTGGCCCCCATCGCCGCGCTCATCCCTCGCCGGCGCTGCAGGATCGCCGGGACGGTCAATTCGGTGCAGACCTACACCCGCCCGTGGGTGCGCACCGACGTGGCGGTCGGCGACGGCACCGGCACCGTGCTCCTCCGTTTCACCGGACGCGACGGCGTGCCCGGGTTCCGGCCCGGGCGCCGTGTGACGGTCGAAGGTACCCCGAGGGCCGCAGACGTAGACGTCCAATCCGCGACGATGATGCTGGACCCGCTCTACACGTTCGAGGCCGGCGTGTGATCCGGGTGAGCGTCGGCGGGGGCGTCCGCAGCAAGTTGGTAGCCGATGCCGGGAACCGTCCGCAGCAGGTGCCCGTCTTCGTCGCCCAGCTTCTTGCGGAGCCGGTGGGTGTAGACGCGGACGTAGTTCGACTCCGCGCCGTACCCGGGCCCCCAGACGTCCTTCAAGATCATGTGGTGCGTGCACACCTTGCCGGCGTGACGAGCCAGGTAGGCCAACAGGTCGAACTCGCGCGCGGTGAGCGGGAGCGGGTCGCCGCGCCGCGTTGCCATGTGATGGACGAGGTCGAGCTCGAGATCGCCCACCTGCACCGTCCGCAGCGCATCGGCGCCCTCACCGCTGGTGGCGACGCCGTGACGCAACGCAACGCGCAAGCGTGCCTCGAGCTCGGCCATGCCGAAGGGCTTCGTGACGAAGTCGTCGGCGCCCGAGTCGAGCGCCTCCACCTTGCGCCGCTCGTCGCCGTACGCGGACAACACCAAGATGGGAACCTGGGAGAACTCCCGCACCCGCCGGCACACCTCGATCCCATCGATGTCCGGAAGCCCCAGGTCGAGGACGACCAGATCAGGCCGCGCCAGCGCGACCTGGTTCACCGCCTCATTGCCGGTGTGCGCGGTCAAGACCTGGTCGCCGCGGGCGGTGAGACCGATGCGCAGGGCCTTCAGCAGCGCAGGGTCGTCGTCGACGACGAGCACCTTGGTCATCGCCGCCTCACGCAGGCACCGGCACGACGGCTCGGCTCGGCACGGTGAAGACGATCCTTGCCCCCGAGTCCGTGTGCGGGTCGATCCAGATGGACCCGCCGTGAGCCTCGACGAAGGCCTTCGCGATGGCCAGGCCGAGGCCGGCCCTGCCGCCGCCGCCGTTCTGGCTGAACATCTCGAAGACCCGCTCGCGCTCATCGGGCGCAATCCCGGGACCTTCGTCGTGCACCGCGATCTCCACCAGGTCCGGGACGCCGCGGACGGTGCTGCCGTGCGGTACAGAGACGTCCTCAGGGGACACCGGACGGGCGGTCAGTGTGATGGCGCTATCTCGCGGTGCGAGGCGTCCCGCATTCTCGAGGACGTTCGCCAGGACCTGGCTGATCAACACGTGGTCGATGTCCAACAAGGGCAGGTCGTCGGGCGCCTCCGCGACGACCCGCTCCGGAACGACGAGGCCGGCCAGGGCACGCAGCGCCTCGGCCACCAGCTCGTCGAAGCCGATGGCGCTCGGCCGCACCGCCAGCGCGCCGGACTCGATCCGCGTCATGTCGAGAAGGTTGGTCACGAGCCTGGCGAGGCGGTTCGCCTGCAGCTCGATCAGCTCCAACAGCTCGGCCCGGTCCTCGTCGGTCAGCATCGCGTCGGACTGGCGCAAGCTCGACACTGCCGTCGTGATGGACGCGAGGGGCGTCCGCAGATCGTGCGATGCGGCACCGAGGAGCGCGCTGCGCCAGTGGTCGATCTCTTCGAGGAGCCGCATGCGCAGAGCCTGTTCGCGCAGTTGTGCCCGGTCGAGGGTCAAGGCCGCCTGGTTGGCGAAGGTCCCCAAGAGGTCGCGCGCCGATTCGACGAGCTTCACGTCTTGGAGCACGAGCATGCCCACGGGCCGATGGCTGACCACCAACGCCACCGACACCCGGTGCGGCTCGCTTCCTCCCTCCAGGCCCAGGGACACGGCGTGACCGCCGCCCGCCGTCACCGATGCGATATCCGCCGTCCGCAGTGGTTCGCCCGCGGTCGCCGCGACACGCAGCATCTGTCCGGGACCGAGCGCATCGCGGCCGCCCGCGGGCAGCACCAGCGCCGTCCAGCGCGGTGCGAACACGCCCTGGACGGTGTCGACGATGTGGGTCAGCAGCGCCGGGAGCGGCAAGTCGCCGATGAGAGCCTGCGACAGTTCGTAGAGGTGCTCGGCTTCCTGCGTCCGTCGATCCGCCTCGCGCCGCAGACGTTGGAGCTGGGCGACCACCTGCGCGACGACGAGCACCACCGCCGCGTAGACCGCCAGGGCGATCCAGTTCTGTGGCGAGCGGACCGTGAGCGTGTTGTAGGGCGGCAGGAAGAAGAAGTCGAAGAGCACGAAGCCGGCGATCGCGCCGACGGCGCCCGGCCAGAAGCCTCCGATCACGGTGCCGAGCAGCGCGGGGACGACGAAGACCAGCGCAGGCATCGCGATGCTCAGGTTCGAGCGGAACGGGAGCAAGAGGGCGAGCACCACGCCCAGGCTCGCCAGCGTGGCGGCAATGCCCAGCAGGGTGCGCTGGTACGTTCCCATGGGAGCCAGGCTGCGTTGCATCTCGTTCGTCACAGCTTTCCGTCCGCCGGTGCTTTACCGACGACGACAAGTCAGTGTACCGACGCGCTCTGGCGTCCGAACGAGGCGAGGTCGAGATGAGCGCATCCGGCGACGACGAAGGGGTCCGGCCCGCGGGCAAGTTCCGGCTGTATCTCGGCGCGGCGGCCGGCGTCGGCAAGACCTGCGCGATGCTCGACGAGGGGTGGCGGCGCTTCCAGCGCGGCACCGACGTCGTGATCGGCTTCGTCGAGACGCACAAGCGCACCTTCACCATGGAGCAGATCCGCGACCTTCCGATGGTGCCGCGCAAACAGGTGCACTACCGCGACGCAGATTGGGAGGAGATGGACCTCGACGCCGTGCTGGCCCGCAAGCCCGAAGTCGTGCTGATCGACGAGCTGGCCCACACGAACGTGCCGGGCTCTGGAAGGCACGAGAAGCGCTGGGAGGACGTGCTGGAGATCCTCGACGCCGGCATTGCCGTGATCTCGACCGTCAACATCCAGCACCTCGAGTCACTGGCCGACCCGGTGGAGCGGATCAGCGGCGTCAGCGTGCGCGAGCGCGTCCCCGACTGGGTGGTCCGCAAGGCGGACCAGCTCGAGCTCATCGACTCCTCGGCCGACCAGCTCCGCCGCCGCATGCTGCACGGGAACATCTATCCCGAGGACAAGGTGCCGGCCGCCCTCAACGGGTTCTTCCGCGCCGAGAATCTCGTGGCGCTCCGGGAGCTCTCGCTCCGGTTCGTGGCGGACGAGACGGAAGAAGAGTTGCTCGAGTACCTGCGCTCGAAAGGCGCGGCGGGTGAGCTGTGGGAGACGACGGAGCGGATCATGGTCGCAGTGACCGGTGCGCCGGGGAACGCGTCGGTCATACGGAGGGCTGCCCGCATCGCCGCCCGGCTGAAGGCACCGCTCGTCGCCATCCACATCGTCTCGGACGACGGCGACGCGACCGAGGCGAACACAGCCGAGCTGGAAGAGCTCGTGGCGGCGGTCGGCGGCACGTGGCAGCGCGTCGAGGGGGACGACGTCGCGAAGACGATCTTCGCTGCCGCCGTCGACCAGCAGATCACGCAGATCGTCTTGGGCACCTCGCGCCTGACCCGCTGGCAGTCGATCACGCGCGGCTCGGTGATCCAGACGATCTTGCGCATGGCGTCGGACAACGACATCGATGTCCACGTCATCGCGCGGCGCGACGACCTCAACGGCCGGCCCCCGGCGGCCGACGACGGCTGATCCTCAGGCAGTCGGCGGAGACGGTGGAGGCGACGCCTCCAGGTCGTCACGCGCCGCGTCGGCCGCGAGCGAGGCTGCCGTCTGCATGCACTTGTTGAGGTGCGCCAACGCCTTGGCGCGACGTGGGTCGCGCGCCAGGTACTTGGCCAGCGCGACCGGGTCGGCCGACCCGTCCGGCTTGCTGAGGCCGAACACCGCCTGGTCGACGATGTGCTCGTCGGGCCGGTCGCTGATCCCGCGGTAGACGGACCAGTCGACGCCGCGGGCCTCGCAGACCTCGGCCACCCCGGCGGCCTCCATGTCCACGGCGCCGAACCCGCGGGCCAGGATCGGCTTCCAGACGTCGTCCTCGTCGAAGAGGCCGTCGGTCGTCATGAGGCCGCCCTCGGCGCGACGCGAGGGGAGCGGGTGCGCGCCGTACTCGGGCCCGTCGGGGTAGAGCTGGACGCGGCTCGGCACCATCAGCGTGCCGACGGGCAGGGCGGGATCGAGCCCGCCGGCGATGCCGATCACCATCACGTGCGCGATCGGCCCGGTGGCGAGGGCCCGCTCGGTGGCTTCGCGGCCGAGCGCCGGCCCCATGCCGGTGACGAGCGCAGAGACAGACCAGCCGCCGACGGTACCGGCGTAGGGGAAGACGGCGTCCTTGGACGTCGCCTTGAGCCCGAACGATTTCACGACCGCCTTCAGTTCTGGCTGCATGGGAGCGAGCACCGCCACTCGCGTCGTCGAGGTTGTCACGCGACCATCATGCCGGATGTTGACCTAGGTTGGCCGGGCCGGCTCGAGGAGAGGTCCGAAGAGGAGGAGCGTCATGCCCAGCGCCGAACAAGTGGTCCGTGATTTCTGTGCCGCCGCCAGCACCCGCGATCCCGAGGTGCTCCGGGGCTTCTTCTCCGAGGACATCGTGTACCACAACATCCCGATGGAGCCCGCCGTCGGGATCGATGCCACGATGGCGGTGATCGACATGTTCGTCACGATGTGCGAGGCGCTCGACTTCGAGATCCACCACCTCGCCAGCGACGGCTCGACGGTGATGACGGAGCGCACCGACCACTTCACGATGAAGGGCAAGACCGCGCCGCTGCCGGTCATGGGCGCCTTCAACGTCGTGGACGGGAAGATCACCGCATGGCGCGACTACTTCGACATGGGCCAGGTGAACACGATCTTCGGACTCGCCTAGCTGTACCTCGCGCAGTTTGATGGTGCGCGCCCGAAGCTGCACACCATCAGACTGCAATCAGTGCACGATCAGTAGCTGTGGCACTCCCCGGGGGCGTCCGGCGGCCCGCCGATGTATTCGGCTTCCCATGCCAGCTGGACCGAGAGCGGCGCACTGCCGGCGGCGGGGTAGCCGTCGAAGCCGTGCCACTCCTTGATCCCGAAGTAGCCGGAGACCGGGTCGTCCCGGCCACCCTCTTCACAGATCGCTGTCGCCATCCATGCAGCGGGGATGGTGTCGTTGGCTGCGGCCATTGCCTTCAGGTAGGCGACCTCGGTGAGGTACGTCTGCACTTCGTGAGCCTCCACCGCGTTGGTGTAGGCGATGAACTGCGCCTCCTGATGTGCCTTGTCGTAGGACATCAACTTCATGGAGACGTTCTGCGCCCGGGTGTGGGCGATGGCGCTGTGACGCGCGCCGCGTGCCGAGGCAGTCGGAGCGGTGTCGAATATGGCTGAAAATACGAGTGAAACAGTGATGACGGCCAGTGCCGTCGCGAGTGCAATGCGGGTCCGCACAGCACCTCCCTTCGTCAGGCGCGCCGTGGCGCGCCGGGCTCTGCTCGGTGTAGGCGGGCTCCGGCCAGTGCATTCGCGCCCCGAACGGAGAGCAGGGAGGCGTCGTCCGTTCTGGCTTGGTGCCGCAGGGTGTGCGGCCGGTTGTCTACAGCCCTTCGTGGTTGTTGCTGGGTGTCATCCTCCGTTGGGGTCCGTCGAAGCGGGTCCTGCCGCGTCGTGCGCCGTTACAGGCCGCAGACGAATCGTGTGGTCCAGGGTTCCCATCCCCGCTGCGCATAGAGCGCGAGCGCGGCCGAGTCCTGGACCGACGGCGGGTAGTCCTGTGCCGGCGAGGGCAACCCCGTCAGCCCTTGCCACGTGGACAGCTCGAACTGGTAGGCGCCACCGCCGCCTTCCGAGTAGTTGTCCCCGGATTCGTGCGCGCGTATGCATGCCCAGTCGGGCGTGTTCGTGCTGCTGGCATCGGAGCCGCCACCCGTCCCGCTCGGGGGAGCAGGCGCCGCGACCGGAACCGCGGCGGGCGCGACGGCCGCAGCCCTCGCTGCAGCTGCCGCCTGAGCACGCGCGGCGGCCGCCGCCTGCTGTTGCAAGATGGCCTTGTAGAACGTTTGCTTCTCGAGTGTGTCGTAGAAGGCGACCTCTTTGAGATACGACTTCTCCTCGGCCAGCGTGACGGCGGTGTAGTAATCGGCCAGCTTGGCGACCTGCTCGGCCTGGGCGTACGACATCAAGGCGGAGTTGATCTTCTGCACTTTGGGCTGGCTGTTCGTGTGTTGCGCGACTGCTTCGTGTCGGGTGACCCGTGCCGACGCGGCGGGGCTCCCGTTGAGGAACGTCAGAAGTAGGACTGGAATCACGGTGATGACGGCCGCAACCGTCGCGAGTGCAATGCGGATCCGCACGGCACCTCCCTTCGTCTGGGCGCGCGCGGGCACGCCAGGCTCTGCTCGGTGGAGGGCGGGCTCCGGCCAGTGCATTCGCGCCCCGAACGGCGAGCAGGAAGGCGTCGTCCGTTCTGGCTTGGTGCCGCAGGGTGTGCGGCCGGTTGTGTACAGCCCCTTGCTACTTCTGGTGGGTCGTCCTCAATTCGGGACCCGGGGGGAATCGCCTGCGGTCAGGCGGGTCAGGGCCCTTTCAATCTCAACGGGTCAGACCAGGACCCCTTCCCCTATGCAGCCTTCGCTTTGACCGCGGCATGCATCCCAAAAGGCGGGTCTGACTTTGCGGTGCAGCAACTTACCAGGCACCCCAGCGGAACCCTGGTTCGGGCACAAACTGGCATCCTGACCAGGTATTTCTCTGAGACCACTTGTGATGACGATCACAAACTCCCTGGTCAGCAATGTGTATTTCCCGAAATGGGCACCCTAAAAACATCTGAAATTCCACAAAATGTCCCTGACCAGTAGGAATCGCTCATCATGCAAGTGGTGTGGTGGCCGGCGTACGGGGCTGCAGGGGCGCGGGAGGCTGCCTAGCGTCCCCTGCGCAATGGGTGCCGGCGGGCCGTGCGGGCCCCCCGGCCGGGGAGGAGGTCACCCGGTGTCAGCAGGCAACAGTGCCCCTGAGCGCGATCGCTACACGGTGGCCGGCTTGCTCCGGCATTTTGCGCGGACGCAACCGGGCGACGAGATGCTCGTCCTCGGCAGCGAGCGACGGACATGGCGCGAGGAGTACGAGATTGCGTGCGCCGTCGCGCAGGCAGCGCGCCGCGACGAGCTCGGCGCAGGCGATCGGATCGCGTTCTTGGATCGCAACGGCCTCGCCTATTTCGACTTCCTCTTCGGTGGCGCGCTGCTCGGAGCGGTGAACGTCGCCGTGAACTGGCGGCTGTCACTCGCCGAGATGGCGGCGATCATCGACGACGCCGCGGCACCGGTCCTGGCGATCCATGCCGACTACCTTCCCGCACTGGCGTCGATGGACAGCGGCCTCCCTGCCGTGCGCCGGATCGTGATCCTCGACGAAGGCGGTGACAGGGGTGCGGGCCAGTCCCACTGCGACGATCCGCGAGCGGTGTCCTTCGAGGAGTGGATCGCAGGGTGTCCCGCGGAGGACCCAGGCCACGTCGGTGCGCTCGACGACGTCAGCATGCAGCTCTACACGTCGGGGACGACGGGACTCCCGAAGGGCGTCATGCTGACCAACGGCAACCTCTCCACCGCGGTCGCGGAGGCGAGCGAGACGTTCAGCATCCGGCCGGACACGGTCAGCCTGGTCGCCATGCCCCTCTTCCACATCGGCGGCTCGGGATGGGCGCTGTGCGGCATGTCCCGGGGTGGGCGGTCCGTCATCGTGCGCGACATCGACCCCGCCGTGTTGCTCGAGCGCATCGCCTCGGAGCGCGTGACGGAGATGTTCGTCGTCCCTGCCGTGCTGATGCTGCTGCTGGCTACCCCGTCGCTCGCGACGACCGACCTCTCGAGCCTGCGGCTGGTCTTCTACGGCGCGTCGCCGATCTCCGAAGACGTCCTTGTGAAGTGCCTCGCCGCGTTCGGGTGCGGGTTCTGTCAGGTCTACGGCATGACCGAGACGACCGGCGCGATCACCGCGCTGCGGTTCGAGGACCACGACCCCGACGGCCCGCGGCGCGGCCTGCTCCGCTCGGCCGGCAAGCCCCACGCGTCGGTCGAGTTGCGCATCGTCGACCCGGTGACCGGCGACGACGCCGCGCTGGGCGACGTGGGCGAGGTGTGGACGCGGTCGCCCTACAACATGGCCGGCTACTGGGCCAAGCCCGACGACACGGCAGCGACCGTGGACACCGACGGCTGGCTGCGCACCGGCGACGCAGGATATTTCGACGCCGACGGCTATCTCTATCTGCACGACCGGATCAAGGACATGGTGGTGACCGGCGGCGAGAACGTGTACCCGGCCGAGGTCGAAAACGTGCTGCTGGCCCATCCCGCCGTCGCCGACGCCGCCGTCATCGGCGTGCCCGACGACCGGTGGGGGGAGACCGTGAAAGCGATCGTCGTGCTGGTGCCGGAGGCGGATCTCGACGAGGCGGCGATCATCGCTCATTGCCGCGATGCCTTGGCGCACTACAAGTGCCCGACCTCGGTCGATGCGATCGAGGTCCTGCCGCGCAACCCTTCGGGCAAGATCCTCAAGCGGGAGCTGCGCGGGCCTTATTGGGCCGGGAAGGACCGGGCGATCAACTGATCCCCTCGAGGCGGCGCGCTAGCCGAACGTGAAGTCGTACGCCTCGACACCCGGTGACACCGCGAGCGTGAGCACGCCGGTCTGCAGCACGGTGCCCGAGAACAGCGTGTAGAGCTTCGGGATGCCGCCGACGGAGACCGTCGTGAGATGTCTCCCGTTGTAGGAGACGTCGACCGTCCCCGTGCCGCTCATGACGAGATACACGTCGTCGGCCGTGAAGTTGAGGCCGAGTGTCGCGTCCGAGCCCGCCGTGGCCTCTTCGTTGTGCACGGTCCAGGTCCCGCCGAAGGCGAGGCTGTTGGAGGGGATCGACGAAGGCGGGTGGTACACCGCCGCCTTGTCCTGCACGACGGGGGTACCCACCTCGTTGTTCAGCCGCTCGTAGCCGACGTAGCTCTCCGGGGTCAGGTTGTTGGTCGGCGTCTTGTTGGGGACGTCGGTCCGTGCCGGCAGATTGCTCACGCCGTTCGCGGACAGCAGCATCCGGATGTTGCTCTCCATCTCGCCGTAGCCGCCCTCGCCGAAGTCGTAGGCGCGCACGACGCCGTTTGGGTCGATGAGGTATTCGGCGGGCCAGTACTCGTTGTTGTACGCGTCCCACGTTGCGAGGTTGTCGTCGACAGCGACCGGGTAGTCGATGCCGAGGCTCCCGGCCGCGCTCTGGACGTTCGACACGACGTGCTCGAAGGCGAATTCGGGCGAGGAGACCCCCACGACGACAAAGCCGTCCTTCTTGTAGTCGTTGTACCAACCCTCGACGTGGGGGAGCGAGCGCTGGCAGTTGATGCACGAGTAGGTCCAGAAATCGACCAGCACCACCTTGCCCCGCAAGTCGCTCAGGTTCAGCGGTTTGTCGCCGGGCGTGTTGAACCAGGCGGTGATGCCGGTGAAGTTGGGCGCCCGCCCGAGCGCGGGCAGGTCCGTCTTGCTCGCCATGAAGACCCGGGTCCCCGAGGGCGCCGAGGTGGACGTCGACGCCGGGGCCGTGGTGGTGGTCGTGGTGCGGCCCGCCGCCAGGTGTCCGCTCACCGTGTTGCCCGAGTCGGTCAGGGCGCAGGTCGCCTTCTTCCCCTCGAGCTTCGCATTGGCTGCGGCGAACTGGTTCTGGTGTTCACCGCTGAGCTGCTGGAGTTGTGTGCAGGCCGACTCGGTGGATTCGACGTGGTCCTCGAGCGCCGTCGTGTAGCCGGGCACGTCGCGCTGGAGCGCACCCAACCAGTTGAACGCGAGCGCCAAGGTCGCGACGCCGAGCAGGACGCCTGCCACCTTGCGCACCGTCGGCAGGTGCTGGCGCAGCGAAGTCCAGCTCGTGGTGGCCCGCTGCGCGAGGAAGGCGAGGACGAGCAGGGGCAGGGTGATGCCGATCGCGTAGAAGAGGGTCACCAACAAGGTGGAGAGACCGACCCGGTTGTGCTGCCCTGCGACCGAGATGGCAGTCAGCACCGGACCGGCGCAGGG
>DATJTU010000059.1:0-6565 GCA_035503015.1 Acidimicrobiales bacterium
CGACATGCTCGGCTCGGTGCAGCAGGGAGGCGACGCCCTGGTGCGACTGAACGACGCGTTCGCACCCGATCCGCTCTTCCTCGACGTCCCGGCCGGGACGGCAATCGCCGGACCGGTGCTCATCGTGCACTGGAGCGATCCAGGCCTGCCCGTGTTCCCGCGGCTCTGCGTGCGCGCGGGGTCGAGAGCGTCGGTGGCAGTCGTCGAGGTGTTCGCCGGCGCGCAAGGCCCGTCGCGCTCGCTCGTCGTGCCTGTCACAGAACTGTCAGCCGCCGACGGGGCGAGCGTGTCGTATACGTCGGTCCAGATCCTGGGCCAGGCGGCCTGGTCGCTCGGGAGGCTTGCCGCGTGCGGCGGCGGTGAGTCCGAGTTGCGCACGTTCACCGCCGGGCTCGGCTCCGCGTACGGGAGGGTACGGGCCGACGTCATGGTGGACGGCAAAGAGGGATCGTGCGAGGTGCTCTCGACGTACCTCGGCGACGGGACGCAGGTGCACGACATCCGGACCCTCCAAGACCACGTCGCGCCGCGCACGACGAGCGAGCTGCTGTGCCAGGGCGCGGTGGCCGGCAAGTCCCGCTCGGTCTACAGCGGCCTCATCCGTGTGCACCGGGGAGCGGTGCGTAGCGACGCTCGCCAGACGAACCACAACCTCGTGCTCGACGAGGGCGCGCACGCCGACTCGGTGCCGAACCTCGACATCCTCGAGAACGACGTGAAGTGCTCGCACGCATCGACGGTGGGCCCGATCGACGAGGACCAGCGCTACTACATCGAGTCGCGGGGCGTGGCTCCCGAAGTCGCCGAGGGGCTCATCGTCCGCGGCTTCTTCGACGCCATCTTGGAGCGCGCGCCCGTTCCCGAGATCACGCCCTTCCTCCGCCGCGAGATCTACAGCCGGCTCGACGCGGCGCTGGGGAGCGAGGCCGCGGCGGGTCGGGCGGTGGCCACCGATGCCTGAGACCGCGACGCTGTGCAAGGTCGACGAGCTCGCGCCCGGCGAGGCGCGCCGCTTCGACGTCAACGGGTTCCGGGTGTGCCTGGTGCGTATCGGGGACGAGTTTCACGCCATCGACGACGAGTGCAGCCACGAGGACTACTCGCTCTCGGAGGGCGAGGTGTGGGCCGAGGAGTGCGAGATCGAGTGCCCGAAGCACGGGAGCATGTTCGACCTCTTGACCGGCGAGCCCTGCTCGTTGCCCGCCACGCGTCCGGTCGCCGTGTACCCGGTCGAGGTCGCCGACGGGGAGGTCTCGGTGGTGTTGCCATGACGGCGGCGAAGAACGACGCCCACGTGCTCGAGGTCAAGGACCTCCACGCGTCGGCCGGTGGGAAAGAGGTCCTGCGCGGGATCGACCTCACCGTCCGCAGCGGCGAGGTGCACGCGATCATGGGACCCAACGGTTCGGGCAAGAGCACGCTGGCTCATGCCCTGATGGGTCGGCCCGGTACCGACGTGACCGGGGGCTCCATCACGATGGACGGGTACGAGCTCGTCGGGCTCCCGTCGTGGCAGCGGGCGCGCGCCGGGTTGTTCCTCGCCCTGCAGCATCCGATCGAGGTGCCGGGCGTCGGCCTCTCGTCGCTGCTGGCGGCGGCCGGGAACGGAGCGCCCGCGGCCGAGTCGCTCAGCGACCGGATGACCGAGGAGGCGCGGGCCGTCGGCCTGGACACCAGGTTGCTCAGCCGCCCCCTCAACGTCGACTTGTCGGGCGGGGAGCGAAAGCGGACCGAGATGGTGCAACTCGGCGTCCTGCGGCCCGCGATCTGCGTCCTCGACGAGGTCGACTCCGGTCTCGACGTGGACGCGCTCGGTGAAGTCGCGCGACGTCTCCAGCGCGCGACGACGGAGTGGGACGTCGGGATCCTCGCCATCACCCACTTCGCCCGTTTCCTCAAGGAGCTGGAGGCCGACCTCGCGCACCTCATCGTGCACGTGATGGTCGCCGGCGAGATCGTTGCGACGGGCGATGCAGACCTGGCGCTCCAACTCGAGCGCACGGGATACGCCGAATACCAGGACATTCGCTAGACACGCCCGCCCCGCCTCACGGCGGGCACACGGGCCGCGCTCAGGTGCGCCCGACACCCGCCTGCCCCCAATTTCGCAGGGCTGATTGGTACCGTGGATGGGCATGGCGAATGGTCGTCCTCCGGGCGACGAATCCAGCCACCCATCCGGTAGACCTCGGAGCCGCAGCGCGAACCATGAAGGGTTGGCCAACCTCGGCCGCCAGATGCAGACGGGTGAGGGGGGCCAACAGGGGAGCGTGGCCAACGAGTCGGGCCTGCGCAACCTCGGCGCGCGCATCGACGCCGACAACGGTCGGAAGCGTTCGACCCGCCGGAACGGCAAGGCCCGTTGGAGCACGCGGAAGAAGGTGGTCGTCTCGCTCCTGAGCGCGATCGTGGTGCTGGCCGCGTTCGTCGGTGCCGGCTATGGCTACCTGTGGTACCGCTACAGCCAGATCGACAAGCAGCACATCAGCGCAGAGGTGGCGGTCCAGGGCGGTGGGCCGTTCACGATCCTGGTCATCGGCTCCGACACGCGGGCAGGCGAGAGCGCCTCCGCCGCGCAGGCCTTCGGCTCCTCCTCCCTCGTCACCGGGCAGCGAAGTGACGTCGTCCAGCTCTGGCGGGTCACCCCGTCGCAGAAGACGATCCAGGTCATGTCGATCCCGCGCGACACGGTCGTCTCCATGCTCCCGCCCGACTCCGCCGAGTACGGGACCTATAACCGGATCAACACCTCGTACAACACGGGGGCCAACCAGCTGGTGAAGACGATCACGGCGAACTTCGGGATCCCCATCAACCACGTCGTCGTGGTCGACTTCTCGGGGTTCCAGGACGCGGTCCAGGCCCTCGGCGGCGTCTACATGGACTTTCCCTACCCGGCCAAGGACGCGTACTCGGGGTTGAACATCACCACCACCGGCTGCCAGCTGCTGAACGGCGCCCAAGCGCTCGCCGTGGCGCGCTCACGCCACTACCAGTACTACGAGAACGGCTACTGGCACTACGACGGGACGAGCGACTTCGGCCGGATCCAGCGCCAGGACGTCTTCCTCAAGGCGATGATGACGGCCGCCAAGTCGAAGGTGAGCCCGCTGACGGTCAACGCCTTCATCGGCTCGCTCCACGAGGGCATCAGCATCGACGACGGCTTCGGCTTCAACGAGCTCATCGGGCTCGCGCTGACCTACCACTCCTACGACCCGGCCGACCTGCAGGGGCAGACGCTGCCCACCGAGGCGGCCAACGGCTTCGGCGACCTGGGTGACGTGCTGACGGTGCAACAGCCCGAGGCGCAGCAGATGCTCGTCAGCATCTTCGGCTCGAGCCTGCAGGAGCCGACGAACTTCCCCCCCGATGCGAACGGCGACCCGAACCCGCCCCCGCCGGTGACCACCACCACGGCTCCACCGCCCACGTCGTCCACGAAGTCGAGTGGTGCGGCGGCGAGCGCCACCACGACGCCGACCACGACCCCGCCACCGTCGTTCAACCCGACGAACTGCAGCCCGAGCTGAGGGCGACGAACTAAGAACGAAGAACTAGGACCGAGAGCCGTCGCCGCCGCCGTCGCCGCCGTCACCACCGTCACCGCCGTCACCGTCGAGCTCGTCCGAGTCGACCGACCGGCGCGCGGCGGCGTGCAGGCTGTTCGGAGTCACGACGCCGAGATACCGGGTGTCGTCCACCACCGGGAGCCAGCGCACGTCGTGCTGGAGCATCTCTCCGAGCGCCGCGCGGAGCGACGTCCCGAGCGGGACCTCGACGTCGAAGGGCACAAGGTTGTCCTCGACCGAACCTTGGAGGTCCGGCTCCAGCTCGATCCAGCCGCGCAGGTGCGCATCCTGGTCGACCACCACGGCCCAGTGGCTGTCGCACCCCGCGGTCGCGGCGCGCGCCTCGGCCATCGTGAGGTCCGGCGCGACGCGCGGCGGCTGGAACAAGGAATCCTCCGAGACCGGCAGCACCGCCAGCCGCCGCACGCCGCGGTCGGTGCCGACGAAGTCCGCGACGAACGCGGTCGCCGGACGCCCGAGCACCTGGTTCGGGCTGTCGTACTGCTCGAGGTGCGCGCCCTTGGACAGCACGGCGATGCGGTTCCCGAGCACGGTGGCCTCGTCGATGTCGTGCGTGACGAAGACGATCGTCTTCTCGAGTTTTTCCTGGAGCTGGAGCAGCTCCTGCTGCAGGCGCTGGCGCGTCACCGGGTCGACGGCCCCGAAGGGCTCGTCCATCAGCAGGATGGGCGGGTCGCCGCCGAGCGCGCGCGCCACGCCGACCCGCTGGCGCTCGCCGCCCGAGAGCTCGTGGGGGAAGCGCCGGCGGTAGAGGTCGGGGTCGAGGCCCACCAGGTCCAAGAGCTCGTCGACCCGCGCCTGGATCCGCGCCTTGTTCCACCCGAGCAGGCGCGGCACGGTGGCGACGTTGTCCGCCACCCGCCGGTGCGGGAAGAGGCCGCCTTGCTGGATGACATAGCCGATGCTCCGGCGCAGGCGCACGGGATCGAGCTTCAGGACGTTCTCGCCGTCGATCAGGATCCGTCCGCCCGACGGCTCGATCAGGCGGTTGATCATGCGCAACGTGGTCGTCTTGCCGCACCCCGACGGCCCCACGAGCACGCAGACCTCACCATCGGTGACGGTCAGGGTGAGATCGTCGACCGCCACGGAGTCTGCGCTGTAGCGCTTGGTCACTCCATCAAGAGTGATCACGACGGACAGATTATCGAGGGAGCTCCGGGGCGGGTCCGGTAGCGTCGAGCGCGGTGCTGGCCGACGCAGCCAATCCGTTCTTCCGCTGGAGCTACATCACCAGCCAGTGGGGACAGATTCAGAGCGACCTCGTGCAGCACATCGAGCTCAGTGTTCTCGCGGTCGCCATCGGCACGGCCATCTCGATCCCGCTCGCCGTCCTCGCGTGGCGCTATCGCATCGTGCGGGCCCCGGTCTTCGGCATCGCCAGCCTGCTCTACATAATCCCGTCGCTCGCCCTCTTCGCCATCTTGGGCCCGATCACCGGCTTCGTCGCGTCGTACACGACGGCGGAGATCGCCCTCGTCGGCTACACCCTGCTCATCTTGATCTGGAACACCACGGCCGGGTTGGACGCGGTGCCCGACGACGCGCGCGAGGCGGCGACCGCACTCGGGTACTCCCCGCTGGCGGCGCTCGTGCGGGTCGACCTGCCGCTGGCGCTGCCGTACATCTTCGCCGGCCTGCGCGTGGCGACCGCGACGGTCATCGGCTTGGTGACCGTCACCGCGTTGATCGGGCTCGGCGGCCTCGGCCAGCAGATCACCTACGGGTTCAACATCGGCTACAACACGCCGATCATCGTCGGGCTGGTCTTCTCCATCGCCCTGGCGGCCGTCGCCGACCTCCTCTTGGTCGGCGCGCAGAAGCTGCTCGTCCCGTGGGCGCGCACCGCCAGCACGAGTCGGGGCGTCTGAGGTGTCGTTCCTCGGACAGGTCTTCGACTGGCTCACGACCTCGGCGAACTGGACCGGGTCGCAGGGCATCCCGACGCTGTTCTGGAACCAGCTGGTCCTCTCCGTCGCCGTCGTGGCCAGCGCGCTGGCGCTCGGGGGCGGGTTGGGGGTCGTGCTCGGCCACACCGGACGCGGCGGCCTGGTCGCGGTGAACGCGGCCAACGCGTTCAGGGCGGTGCCCACCTTGGCGCTGCTGACCCTGCTGGCCATCCAGCCCGCCATCTCGCTCAAGTGGAACGGCTTCCTGGCCGCGTGGCTCGCGTTGACGGCACTGGCGATCCCGCCGATCCTCACGAACACGTACGTCGGCATGCGCCAGGTCGACGCCGACGTGCGCGACGCCGCGAAGGCGATGGGCCTCACCGGGCTCCAGGTGCTCGGGCGCGTCGAGGCGCCCCTTGCCGTGCCGTTCGTCATGGCCGGGGTCAGGACGGCGTCGATCGAGGTCGTCGCGACCTCCACGCTCGCTGCATACGTGAGCTACTCCGACCTCGGCACCCTGGTGATCTCCGGGCTGAACGAGAACAACCCGGTCGTGGCGTTCAGCGGTGCGCTCCTGGTCGCGGTCATGGCGGGCCTGGTGGCGCTCGGGCTCAGCCTGTTGGGCAAAGTTCTGACCCCTCGTCCGCTGCGGCGCCGGGGCCGGTCCCGGCTCCCGGCGCTCTCCGGTGCGCCGGCCGACGCCGGGCTCTGATGTCAATATCTTGACAATCCCGATGGGAGAGGTCACTATTTCCCACTTGACATTCCCGTTACAGTTCTGTCTCGCTTGACCCGCCGGACTGTAACCCTCCCATCGAAAGGCCTTCTCGTGCGCCTCCGTCGATCCCTCGCCCTCACAGCCGCTGCCGCAGCGTTCGCGGCGCTCGCCACGACCGCTGCGCTCGCGGTTCCCGCCGCGACCGCCGGCGCTGCCGTGCGCGCGTCGAGCAGCAAGCCGACCATCGTCATCGGCTCGACCAACTTCGAGGAGCAGGCGATCGTCTCGAACATCTGGGCCGACGTGTTGAAGAAGAACGGGTACCAGGTGACAGTCGAGCCGAGCCTCGGCACGAGGGCGAT
>DATJTU010000060.1:0-6881 GCA_035503015.1 Acidimicrobiales bacterium
CGCCCAACGGCGCCTGTACGTCGACCTGCTTTCCTTCCCGCCTGGTCAGCCACCACGGATCGCTCCGAGGATCCCCTCGGCCGCGATCGCCGAGGCAGTCCTCTATTACGGGGACCCGAACCTGCCGCCCCAGCCCCGCCAAGCGTTCCTGTCCGTGATTCACGAAGTCCCTGACACGTTTCCATCTGAATCGAGCGGTGGATTGGTGGCAGCAGGGATGGCCGCGTGTGGGGCGCTCGGTCAATTCGAGGGTGCCGACGCGGTCATCTCATCGCTGGAGCACCGACAACTCAGCGAATTCCAATCGGACCTGGTGGCGATTTCTGCCGCCGAGTACCTGTGCCCCCAGGACGCCCTGGAGGCGCTCCGAGATTCCCGAGAGGCCCTGAATCAGAGCTCCTGACGATCCTCGGGAGCGAGAAGATGATGGGGTGATCAGCAGGAAGACTCACGTGCTCGTGATCTGCGGTGCCTCTGGGACAGGCAAGACCGCAACTGCATTCGAGGTCGGTCAACGTCTCCAAGAACTCGGGATCCGCCATGCAGTGGTCGACACCGACGAACTTGACCGCGTCTGGCCCCTTCCTCAGCGGACGGAGGATCTCGTCGCGATCTCGCGTCAGAATCTCAGCGCGCTGTGGCGGACGTTCTCGCACCTCGGAACCCAACGGGTCGTGCTCTGCGGCGTCATGGCCTCGCATGCGGAGAGCGAGCGCTGGATTGCCGATGCCATCGAGGACAGCGACGTGACCTACGTCCGCTTGGTGGCAGAGCGCAAGACGAGAGAGCAACGACTCCGGAGGAGGGAGATCGGGAGCGGCTTTCAGAACGATATGAAGGCCTCCGACGCGGCAGCGACCTTCATCGAGCGACACGATCCGCCTGAGATGCCCCGAGTGCGCACCGATGGCAAATCGGTCGCGGCAGTGTCGGTGGAAGTCCTCAGAGTCTCCAATTGGTTGGCTGGGGCCTGATCCGAGAACCCCGGGAGAGCGACTGCGTCGAGCTACCTGTCCCAGTTGCTGAAGAGGGTCCAGCCGATCTCGCCGAACGCTGCGGGGACGGGATCGCCCGCTTTGCTCGTCCTCAACGGCAGCCCTGATGCCATAGCTGCGACCACCCAGCGCGCCGTGTCCGTCTCGAAGAGACCGGAGTCGACGAAGGTGGTGGGTCCAACTCCGGATTTGGTGTAGGCCCGCACCGGCATCGTGTCGCGTGTGTCCGATGCATATGGATCGTGCGCAAGGCGCCGCGGCAGTCCGATCCGGTCCTGTTGATAGAAGAGCTTCTGCTTGCTGGCTCCTTCGACGTGCGCGTACGCCTCCGCCAGGTCGCGTGCCGTGGATCGTCCAAACGGCGCGCCGTCCCACATCTCAGCGAACGTCGCGAGGCGCGCGGTGGTGAGACCAAGGTCAGCTGCGGTCTCGTTCACTGCCTCCGGACCGCCGATCTCGAGCAAGAGCAACGTCGTGGCGACGTTGTCGGACACGATGGTCATGAGCCAAGCCAGGTCTTCCCGCGACAGCGTCAGTCCGCCCGAGAGGTAACGGATCACCCCTGTCCCACCGAAGCGAAAGTCGTCCGGAACCACGACCCGCTCGCTCGGATCACACGTCCCCGATGCCACCACTCGGTCGTAGTGCAAGAGGACGAAGGTCTTGGCGGCGCTCTCCGTCACCAGGATCTCGCCGGCGTTCACCTCGACGACTTCGTCCGTCCCGAGGTTCCGTGCGTAGACGCCGAAATGGCCCTCGAGAGGCCGCAGGATCCTCTCGATGTCTCCGGAAAGGCCCACGTCGCCGAGCATTTCAGATGGCGAGAGAACGGTCCAGCGGTCGCGGACCGTTTCGTGGCGCTAAGAGCCGAGGATGCGCGTCACGTCCCAGCGATGGTGGAACGCGTCGTGCGCGTTGGACGCGACCACGTCGGTGAGCTCCATGTCACCCCGCTCCGAATGCGACAGCACGACCCCAGCGGCGCCGGCCTCGTCGACGGCGCCGAGCCACTGTTCGACGGCGACGCGAAACGACCACAGCGCCCCTTCCAGGGCCACGTCGTTGTACCGTCTGGCGTCGGCGAGGAGATCCGGGTCGTAGGGGACGACGTGCGGGTCCGCGCCCCTCGCCACGGCGATCAGGCGCTCGGCCCAGATGCTGGTGTTGTCGGTCATGTGGGCGACATAGCCAGACACATTCCACCCGAGGTCGGGCAGCCGTTCTGCACCGCATGCGCCTCTGGCGACGTCGTCAACCGAGTCCGGCAGTCCGCGCATCAGCGAGACCGTCGATCCGAGTTCCTCCGACCAAGTGAAACCGCATTCGCGGCACGGGTCCCCATAGAGCGGCGCGCCCCAGCTGTCCATGCCAAATCATCGCACTTGCACTGCGGAATCGGGTGATCGACGACGGTGTCCCCGGTCAACCAGTCGCGCACCCGGATCACGGCGACAAGCTGCGAGGATGGGACGGTGGCACCGGCAACGACCCCGTGCTTCGTGTGTGACAAGCATCGTCTGGGAGATCGGGCGCAGGGCGGAGTGCTCTTCGAGGACGACCTGGTCTACGTCGGGCACGTCCACGCGAAGGCAGGATCGACGGCCTACCGGGGTCACCTGGTCGTCGAGCCGAAGCGGCACGTGCCCGGCCTCGGCGACCTGCGCGATCCGGAGGCGGCAGCCGTGGGTCGCACGTGCAGCCGAATGGCGCGCGTTCTCGAAGCCGCCGCACAGGCTGAACATGTCTACTCGTGGGTGATCGGCGACGAGGTTGCCCACCTGCATCTGCAGCTCGTTCCCCGTTACCCGGGGACGCCTCGAGAATTCTGGGGGCCGGGCCTCTTGAGGTGGCCGGAAGGCCCACGAGTCGATCCAGACGCGATGCGCGCGTTCATCTCGGACCTTCGAGAGCGTGTGAACGCTGGCTGAGATTACAGTCGCACGCCGGCGGCCAATCGGTTGGGAGCGTCATGGCTCAGACAAGTTCGGTGCACCCGTATGTGTGGAGCATGGCGGTCGTCCACAAGATCTACCGGGACGCGCTGGCAAGTGGGCCCGTGCTCGTCGAGAGTGCTCGCGGCGACGCGCACCGCCGCGTCCTCATCGCCAGCTACTACACCAACGTCTTGGCAAGCGTGGAGTCGCACCACGGCGCGGAGGATGTGTGCCTGCTCCCCTTGCTGGGCGACCGGGCCGCCGAGCACCGCGACGCCGTCGAGTCGAGCAGGGCCGAGCATCGACAGGTGGTGACGCGGTTGGCCGAGGCCCAGCGGGCCAGTGCGAGCTGGGCGTCGAAGGGTGATCCCGGCGCTGAAGGGCTGATCGGCGTGCTCGGATCGTTGGACGAAGCCGTGTCGGTCCACCTCGACCATGAAGAGGCCGTCATCGTGCCGCTCGCGATCAAACACGTCACCGCCGAGGAGTGGGGGAAGATCGCCGTGCACGGGGCTGCACACTTCGCGGGGGACAAATTCTGGCTCATTGTCGGGTTGAACCTCGAAAATCGCACGGAGCCGCAACGGGCAGCGATGCTCGAGAATTTCACGCCTGAGCGTCGCGAGTGGTGGGACAACGTGGGTGCTCCGTCGTTCGAACACATGATCGCCGAGGTTCGGCACGCTGGCTGACGCCTTCTCCGCCTGGACTGTTGCTGGCCGAAGGCTCCATCTCAGGCCGAGCGGTCCACAACGCGCCGTCTGAGTACGCGGGTCAGGGTCTTAGAGTTTCGCCGTGGCCTGTCTCGAGGGGTCGAATGGAACTCGGTTCGAACTGCCCGGAGAGGCGGTGACGATCGGCAGGGATCGAACCAACGACGTGGTCGTTCCGGGTGATTCGAAGGTCTCTCGTCTGCACGCGGAGATGCAGGTACGGGAGGGGCAATGGGTCCTTGTGGACCTGGGCAGCCGAAATGGGACATTCGTGAACGGTCGACGAATTCGTCAGCACCCCCTCCGAGATGGAGATCGATTGCAGCTCGGTGAGGTGACCTTCAGCTTTTGGTCGGTCGATGATCCGAACGCCACCGAGACGAGCGAGGCCGTCAAGGGCAACCACCCCGAACTGTCCCGTCGTGAGCGCCAGGTGATCGGGCTCGTTGCCGAGGGCCTGACCGATAGAGAAATCAGCGAGCGACTCTTCATCAGCCCAAGCACTGTGAGATCGCATCTCGACAGGGTGTCGGAGAAGACCGGCTTCCGGCGGAGGGTCGATTTGATCCGTTTGGCAGGCGAGATCGAACTGCAGCAGTAGGGCGGGACTGCGCGCCCCGCGCAGTCCCCACTGTGGGCAATTGTGCCCACGCGAAGGGGCAGCTCTCTCCCTATCGACAACGTGGGGACTTCCCCAGACTCCCAGTATGGGACGCGGTCCGAATCTGCATGCGTAGGCGGATTCGCTGGATCGGGGTGCTCCTGGCACTTTGTTTCGGAGCGGTCGTGGTGCAGCTGATCAACATCCAGTTGGTCAAGGCGCCTTCCCTGCAGGCGTCGCAGTACAACCCTCGCAATGCGCGCAAGAATCTCGATAACCGAAGGGGGAACATCTACGCGGCCGACGGGACGTTGCTGGCAGAGTCAATCCCAACGGGGTCGTCGGATTCGTACAAATACTCGAGGGAGTACCCGCAGGGTTCTCTCTACTCCCAGGTCGTGGGCTACTCCTCCGAGATCTACGGGACCGCCGGGTTGGAGTACCAGTACAACGACGATCTGGTGCCCCACACCCTCCCCCCGCAGACACTTTCCGAAGCTCTCGGGCTGCGTCCACGTGAGACGACGCTCGACAGTCTCACCCTGACGATTGACCCCAAACTCCAACAAGAAGCAGAGACCGCGCTGAGCCAGATCGCGGGCACCAACAAGGATGCCGCAGTCGTCGCGCTCGACCCGTCGACGGGTGCCGTTCTCGCGGACTACTCCACCCCTACGTTCGATCCGAATTCGCTCGCCTCCGAAGATGCCCAGACCGAGAAAACGGCCTGGTACTCCGACTACGAACACAAGGACGCCGAGGGCTTCTATGCCGGAGTGCCGCTCGCCACGGCTGTTCCGTTCTTTCCCGGATCGACGTTCAAGGTCGTGACGACGACAGCCGTGTACAACCTTTCGCCACAGCTGTCGGGTTTCACGTTCCCTGAGGCGTCGTCGACCACACTCCCGAACTCCAACAAGGTCCTCTCGAACGACGGCGGCGCTCCGTGCGGTGGGAGCATCGAGCAGATGCTGCCGCAGTCGTGCGACCCGGGCTATGGCCTCTTGGGAATCGCGCTGGGTGCACCGACACTCGCCAAGCAAGCAGGCCTGTTCGGCTACGGCACCACGCCGCCTCTCGATCTCCCCAAAGCCTGGGTTGCGACTCCGAACTTTCCTTCTCCCTCGTCGATTTCACCCCCGAATCAGGCGTACCTGGCCTATTCGGCCATCGGGCAGTTCAACGTGACCGCAACCGCACTCTCGAACGCCCTGGTGGCTGCGGGCATCGCGAACGGCGGGGTGATCATGAAGCCCTACCTGGTCCAGCAAATCGCCAACAGCGACGGCTCGATCGTCTCCTCCCATCAGCCGACGCCATGGATGACGGCCGCCACACCCAGCGCGGCAGCCAAGGTGAGCTCGCTCATGCAGCTCGTGGTCACTGAGGGAACAGCAGCGCAAGTCGGTTTTCCGGCGTCACTGCAGGCAGCCGTGAAGACGGGAACGGCGCAAACCGGAAACCCGAGCGCGAACACGGACGACTGGATGATCGGGTTCGCGCCCGCGAACGATCCGAAGGTGGCGGTGGCCGTCGTTGTCCCGAACCAGAACTTCGTCGACACGGGAGCCGGCGTCGCCGGACCGATCATGAAGGACATGCTGGAAGCCACCCTCTCCACTCCCGGCGGCTGAAACTGTGCTGGCTGATCGGCGCCGACACCCGTGTGGCGCGGTTGAATCTTCAAGGGATGCTTCGCGGATTTGACGGGTGACCTGCGAGTTTGAGTGGACGACGGGAATCGAAGTCGAACTGCCTTCTTAGCGACGCCCGCTCTGGCAGGTTGCAACTCAAGTTTCAATCGATTGTGCCGAAATTGTGTTCATGGCACGTCGCAGACGGCGGACTCGCGTGCGGCCACCGTGCACGGCGCGCGTGTCCCGGCGGCAGGTAACGCTGGGCGCGGTCGTCATCGTCCTCACATTGCTCTCGAGTGCTGTGTGGGCGCGCGTCACTCCGACTGCGAGTGGCGCGGCCGAGTCTGGTTGGTCGGTCTCGACCGTGGCGGGGAGCGGCGAAGACGATGTGTTGCTGGGCACGACCTGCCCGAGCGGCGACGAGTGCATCGCGGTTGGCGTCACACTCGGCGACTTGACCTCCGGGACGACCGTGCCCGTTCCCATCGTCGACACTTGGAATGGCACGGATTGGACCTACGGGACGGGAGCGCCGCTTCCACCGGGGCTCGAGGGCGGACTCTTCGATGTCTCGTGCGTGGGAACGGACGATTGCTGGGCAGTGGGCACTGAAACGGAGGCGAATGGGAACGGGAACTCGACCGGGGCACTCGTCGAGAACTGGAATGGCGCAGGTTGGACGGTCGTCCAGACGCCTACGCCGAGCGGTAACGAGGTGGTGGGTGCTTTCCTCCAAGGGATCACCTGCACCTCCGCATCGAATTGTCTCGCGGTCGGCTACACGACCGACAGCAATGGTGGGAACCTCAACGACCTGATCATGCAGTGGAACGGGTCGGTCTGGACCATCATCCCCGGCGCGGACACGGGCCAGACCTTCGACGAGCTCTTGCGCGTTGACTGCGTCAGCGCAAACGACTGCTGGGCGGTCGGCAACGCGGGCCCGGCACAACAGAACCCGAACTTCTTGCCCATTTACCCGGGTGCGGTTGGCGACCAGG
>DATJTU010000061.1:0-4863 GCA_035503015.1 Acidimicrobiales bacterium
GGCGAACCGGGCCGACCTGGGCAGAGTTCCTCCGAGCCCAGGCCAGAGGCGTGCTGGCGACGGACTTCTTCACGGTCGACACCGTGCTGCTCCGCCGCTACTACGTCCTGTTCGTGATCGAGGTCGAACGTCGGGTCGTCCACCTGCTCGGCGTCACCGCCAATCCCTACAGCCCCTGGGTCACCCAGGTCGCCCGCAGTTTCGCCACCGACCTCGAAGAGGCAGGCCGTCGCTTTCGCTTCCCATCCGTGATCGAGACGCCAAGTTCACATCGTCGTTCGACGCCGTGCTCGCCTCTATCGGCATCGAGGCCATCAAGACCCCGGTCCGCTCCCGAGCGCGAACGCGTTCGCCGAGCGCTGGGTGCGCACCGTCCGAGAGGACTGCCTGGACCATCTCCTGATCTTCAACCGGAGCCACCTCGAGACGGTCGTGACCGATTACCTCCGCCACTACAACCGCGCTCGTCCACATCGTGGTCTCGGACTCGAGCCTCCGCAGCGCGCAACAGCCGGCCAGAGGACCGAGACCGGAACGATCCGCCGACGCGACGTGCTCGGCGGGATCATCCACGAGTACGAGCTCGCCGCCTGAGCAAGCGGACTCCCGCTGTCAACATCCATAGGCCAGCGCCAAGGGTAGGTACCCGTCGCGCGCCGACGGCTGCAGAACACCAGTCTCTGGGCCAGATGGCGATCTGCCAGGTTGCTCTTCGACTCTTCACGGTGTCTTGAACCGACCCTCACCTCCAATTGAGTTGTTGGACCCTTCAGGGTCGCAAGAACAAGACCAAGGGTGTCTTCGGCTACGCCTTGCACACCGCCACGGTCTCGGACCCACGGTGTCCCAACGTCATCGACGCTCTGGTGGTGACGACGGCCAAGGCCTTGCCCGCACCCTCGATCATGCCGGCGAGGCGCGACCTTTACGACGCCCGTCTCGGGGAGGGCAAGACCAAGCCCCTCGGCGACGTGGTCGCTGACCCCGCCTACAGCGCGAACCCGGCCGACTGGCAGCTGCCACTGCGGGCCATGGGGGCGTCGTCGTGGTTCCGCCTGCACCGCACCAATCAAGGCGGGTTCCGCAGCTTCGGTGACCACCTCTTCGTCGACGGCCGGCCCTGTTGCCCCTGCGCTGCCTACGCGCTCGAGCACCGATCCTTCCCGACGTTCCCTTACACCGGGGCCCAGCTCACCGAGTACCAGCGCTGGGCCACCCAGCGCGCCCGCTTCGAGATGAAGCACAACGGCCCATGGCACGCCGACGGTGGGCGCCAATTCTTCGCTGTCCACTACGAAAGGCACCGCCCCGCTGGCACGCCCGCCGGAGGATGCGAGCACTGCGTGGATCGCTTCGGCGACCCGGTCATCGACCCGCTCACCAACCTGCCCCGTCCGCGCTGTTGCACCCAGGGAACCAAGAAACTCAGCGCCGCCAAACTCGGCCTCTACCAAGAAGAAAGCTTCGGATCCGAGAAGTGGTTCGACAAGTGGAATCCACGCAACCGGGTCGAGGGTAGCTACGGGGTGCTCAAGAACCTGGCCCTGGTCAACTGGGGCCGCGACTACCACCACTTCGTCGGGCTCGCCCGAGAGTCGGTGGTCGCCGCCTTTGCCGTCATGGCCTACAACTTCCACGCCCAGCGCACCTTTGCCGCCAAGCTCGCCCGGATCGCCGAACGCGAGCGCAACGACGACGAGCTGCGCCGCCGGCGTAGCCCTCGACGCGCCAAGATCCTCAAGCTCCCATCGGCTCAGCCGACCAAGACGTTCCCGGGCGGCATCGGTGCCGAGTCCGAAGCCGCCCGCCCCGTCAGTGGCCCCAAGGGTTGGGCCTGCTCCGGTTTGACGGACATCCACCAAAAGGCGCACAGCGCCGGAGAGGATGCCCATTATGGAGACCATGGAGCGGAACAAGCGCCGTGACCGTCGGTCGTATACCCCCGAGTTCAAAGCCGAGATCGTGGAGCGCTGTCGAAACGGCGACCGCTCGATCTCCCAGGTGGCCCGGGACTTCGACCTGACCGTCTCGGCGGTGCGCAGGTGGGTGGCCCAGGCCGAGATCGATGCCGGGGAGCGTCCAGGCCTGACCACCGAGGAACGAGACGAGCTGTCCCGGCTGCGCCAGGAGAACAGGCGCCTGCAGGCCGACGTCGACCTGCTCAAGCGAGCCACGGCTTTCTTCGCGAAGGAGACCCGGTGAAGATGGACCCCTTCATCGAGGCGGAGGAAGCTGCAGGTCACAGCGTCAAGCACTGCTGTGACTTCTTCGAGGTCTCCCGTGCCGCCTACTACGAGCGCCGTCGTGGCGTCCCCTCCCAACGAGAGGTCGCCGACGCCGAGCTGAGCGAGAAGATCAACGCCGTCTTCGCCGAGTCAAACGGAACCTATGGCTCGCCCCGAGTGCACAAGGAGCTGGTCAACCGCGGCGTGCCGTGTGGCCGGCGTCGGGTGCGCCGGCTCATGCGCCGCGCCGGCCTGGAAGGTCGCTGCAAGAAACGCTGGCGCAAGACCACGGTGCCCGACCCCGCCGCCGAGGCGGCCAAGGACCTCATTCAGCGCCACTTCGGACCCTGCGAAGAGCTCGACCGCCGCTACGTCGGCGACATCACCTACATCGCCACCTGGGAGGGCTGGGCCTACCTTGCCACGGTCATCGACCTGGCCTCCCGACGCGTCGTGGGCTGGGCGCTGGCCGATCACATGCGCACCGAGCTCGTTGCGGACGCGCTCGAGATGGCCTTCGTCCAGCGTCGGCCACCCCAAGGAGCGATCTTTCACTCGGACCGGGGCTGTCAGTACACGAGTAGGGACTACGGGGAGCTGGCTCGGGCCAACGGCGTCGTCCTCTCGGTCGGCCTGGCTGGGGAATGCTGGGACAACGCCGTGGCGGAGAGCTTCTTCGCCACCATCAAGCGTGAGCTGATCGACACGCGGTCGTGGCCGACGAGAGCCGGACTTCGCCGCGCCCTCTTCGAATACATCGAAGGCTGGTACAACACGCGGCGCCTGCACAGCTCGCTCGGCTATCGCAGTCCCGCCTACTACGAAGCCCTTGTTCACCACAACGCCGACCGTCAGGCGGCATGATCAACACAGCACACCTGTCCGCCGAACCGGATCAGGCCCACAGGTCAAAGGCCCAAGGTGGGATCCCCAAAGGTTACGTCTTCCGAAGCGTGACCTTACGTGACCTTGTCGACTGGAAAGCGCACCTGAGGAAAGCGCCCAGGAGCGCCACGTGAGTCGCCGTCGAGGTCGTCCGGGCGAATCGCAGTACGCCCATCCCTCCATTACGCGTCCACTATGCGACGTCTCTGCGATCGGCCCTTAGATGCGGCCGTGTCGAAACGGGAGGCTATGTGCCACCTTCCGGCAGACCGTGAAATCGACTTGCTCGCGGTGGCGTCGAATCCGCAGATCTGCTGGTTGACGATGCCTGCTTCATTCCGGCTCCAGGGTTTCGTCGAGCCAGTCGGCGATCACAACCTGGGCCAGCGCCGGCGTGTCGAGTTGACAGTGCGTGCACCCAGGCTGATCCGGGGGGAACGCCACTAGGCGCTTTCGGTTGTCCGGGATCTCATCGAAGAGACATTGCGCGTGTGCGAATGGGACCTGCAAGTCATTGACAGCGTGAAGAACCAGGAAGGGTATGTGGATCTGGCTGGCGACTCCCTCCAAATTGAACTTCTGGATCTTCTCAAGGAGATCCTCGACGGTGTTGACGGCGAACATCGCCATCGCCTGATCGACTCGGCGCCGGCTGTCGTCCCCTGGGGGCGCCGACGCGAGGCCGTAGAAGGCACCCCAGGCGGCGGCGGCTGCCAGCCTCCTCTCGAAGGCCGCTCCGCGAGCCGCGAAGTACCCTCCCATACTGCTTCCGACCAGGGCGATCCGCTCTGGATCTACCTCGTCTCGCTTCACCAGGAAGTCGACGAACGCAGTCACCGCGACCTCGTAGTCCGCCCTGGACCCGATACGCCGACGCTTCGACTCTCCTTGCCCAGGCCCGTCTGGCAGGAGGACGCTATACCCGCGGCGTACGAGTGCCTCACCGAGCTTGAACCACATCTCCTCCGAGAACGCGTCGATGCCACCCTGGACCACCACCGTGGGTCGGGATTGGAGCGGACCTGAGGACGAGACCAGGTACCCAGGGAGACCGTTTTGCTCGTAGGGAATCTCGACCATCTCAAAGTGGTACCGATGGTCGAGGGTCATGGCAGCATGGAAACACCGGCGACTGTCGCGCATGGCTGGCAGCTCCACGACGCCGTCCATGGCGTGGAACGTGGTCGCCATCCGGAAGTAGATGCATGCGCGCCGCCACAACTCGATCGCCGAGCGGTCGTGGCCCCGTTCCGCGCACTCAGATGCCCGATGGTCGAGCTCGGACGCCAGGCCACTGAAGGCAGCAAGCCACGCCTCTCGGTCGCCCACGTCGAGTGTCCTTATGGCGCTCATGACCTCGCTGAACTCTGAACCGCCCAGCGACGAGTAGCTGATGGCACGGAGCAACTGCGTCGACCAATCCAGGTTTTCCGGCCAGTGCACATACGCGCCGAAGGCCTCGATCCCGCTGGGTGGCGCCACCGCCCAGGGTCGGTTCATCGATGTTTCGTTCATTTAGTTGGCACCACTATTCATACCTTGTTCATTCCGTTGCACTTCGGCGATGGGATAGCCACCGTTGGCGTGAATGGTGGTGCCGTTGACGAACGTTGCCTCGTTCGAGAGGAGGAACGACACCACCGAAGCGATCTCTTCGGGTGTACCAAGCCGCCCGGCCAGCGCGGCCCCGGCCCGGCGCTCAGCCACACCCGGCACCTTCCGGAAGCCATCGTTCATCGGCGTCGCCACGAAG
>DATJTU010000062.1:0-7380 GCA_035503015.1 Acidimicrobiales bacterium
TGGAGGCCGTCTGCATCGCCGCTGCCATCGGACTCAGGTTACCGAAGGGTCATACCGGGGTGGGCAGGCCGGGGACCTGGGCCAGGACCCGGGCCAGGCGGCCGGGCAGGTCGGCCAGGTTGAAGTGGGCCGTGGCCACCCGATGGTTGTGCTCGAGGAGCCCGGGGTCGGAACCGGGGTCGCCGAGCCAGCGCGCCAGTGCCGACGGGTCGTCGGCGTCGAACCAGCGGAACCCGAACGCGCGCAGCTCGGCGGCGACCGGGTAGGCACCGATCGACAGCGGCCGGCGGTGCGTCGCCGACTCGACCGAGGGGTTCCCGAAGCCCTCCCACGACGAGGGCAGGACGACGGCGTCGCACGCGGCGTACGCGTCGGCGATCGTGCACCCCGCGCCCGGCGGCCCGAGCAGGACCGGGCAGCGCGCCCCGGCGACCAGGCGCTCGAGCTCGGGTTCGTAGCCGTCCTCGGCCGGCCCGAGCAACCAGAACGTGGCGCCGACCGCCTCGGCCAGCGCGATGGCGCGGCCGACGTTCTTGCGCGCCAGGGCACGGGTCGGCTGCAGCAGCAACGGGGTCGTCGTGCCGACCCCCAGCGCCGCACGCGTCGGCTCGCGGGCGCCGGCGGGGGGGTCGGGATCGAACGTGTTGTAGAGCGTCGTGGCGGCGATGCCGCGGGCCGCCAGCTCGGCCCGGCTCAGGTCGTTGATGGTGACGTGCGCCCAGGCCGGGTCGTCGGGCGGGGGTGGCGCGTGGGCGAACTGCGCGCGCTGCCACGGCAGGTCGTGGTGGTGCAGCACGGCCGGGCGCCCCCGGCAGACCGACGCGACGACCTCGGCCGCCGCGGGATTGAGCGGCAGCGAGCACAGGTTCTCGACGACGACGAGGTCGGCGTCGGCGAGGGCGTCGTCCACCGCGCGCCGCGCCGGTGGTGCTGCCGCGTGCATCGCCAACCCCGGTAGGACGCGGTCGGCGGGGCCCTCACCGGCGAGGGTGTGGACGTCCCACCCGAGGACACCCAGTGCAGACGCCCATTTGGCGGCCTCGATCGCCACCCCGTCGCCGCCACCGAGGCGGAAGGAGACGATGCACGCCGTCGTCACGTCGGCACTGTACGTGCGTGGAGGGGAGCGAAGGGCCCTGTGGACTAGCGTTGACCCGATGGCGAAGCGGGCACTGATCACGGGCGTCACCGGCCAGGACGGCTCCTACCTGGCCGAATTCCTCTTGTCGCAGGGGTACGCCGTCGTCGGCATGGTGCGCCGGTCGAGCACGGTGAACTTCGAACGCATCGCGCACATCCAGGACCAGCTCGAGCTCGTCGCGGGCGACCTGCTCGACGAGGTGTCGCTGATCAACATCCTGCGCGACCACCGGCCGAGCGAGGTCTACAACCTGGCGGCCCAGTCCTTCGTGCAGACCAGTTTCTCGCAGCCGGTCCTCACCGGCGAGACCACCGCGATGGGCGTGACCCGGCTGCTCGATGCGATCCGGCTCGTCGACCCCGGGATCCGCTTCTACCAGGCCAGCTCCTCGGAGATGTTCGGCAAGGTGCTCGAGACCCCCCAGCGCGAGACCACACCCTTCTATCCCCGCAGCCCCTACGGCGTCGCCAAGGTCTACGGGCACTGGATCACCGTGAACTACCGCGAGAGCTACAACCTCCACGCCTCCTCGGGAATCCTGTTCAACCACGAGTCGCCCCGCCGCGGGCTCGAGTTCGTGACGCGCAAGGTGACCCACGGCGTGGCGCGCATCGCGCACAAGCTCGACGACAAGCTGTCGCTCGGCAACCTCGACGCCCAGCGCGACTGGGGCTATGCGGCCGACTATGTGCGCGCCATGTGGCTCATGCTCCAGCAGGACGGTCCGGACGACTACGTCGTCTCGACCGGGCAGACCCACAAGGTGCGCGAGCTGTGCCGGCTCGCGTTCGCGGCCGCGGGCCTCGACTGGGAGCAGCACGTCCTCATCGACGAGCGCTACATGCGCCCGGCGGAGGTCGACCTCCTGGTCGGCGAGCCCACCAAGGCGCGTGAGGTGCTCGGATGGACGCCCGAGGTGGACTTCCCCGAGCTCGTCGAGATGATGGTCAAGGCCGACATGGACCTGGTCCGTAAGAGCCTCCAGTAGTCGGGGGGCCGCCGCGCTCCTGCTCCCTGCTGCACCCGCTGCCATCTCGGCCGACCCGACAGGGGCGCTCGTCGCGTTCGGTGCCGGGATCCTCTCCTTCGTCTCTCCCTGCGTCCTCCCGCTGGTGCCGGGGTACGTGTCGATCGTCTCGGGCCTCTCGGCCAGTGAGCTCGAGGCGGGGGGCGACGGGGCGACCCCGTCGGCCGCGCGCCGGCCCGTGCTGCGCGGCATCGGCCTGTTCGTCGCCGGCTTCACCATCGTCTTCGTTGCGCTCGGCGCGACGGCGTCGAGCATCGGCCGCGTCCTCAAGGCGCACGAGGTCACGCTGACCCATGTCAGCGGCATCGTGATCGTGGTGCTCGGCGCCATCATGTTGCTGAGCGCGCTGCCCGAGCGGGTGTGGGTCCACGCAGGCTCGGGGACCCTCAGCGTGGTCTCGCGGGTCACCGGCGAGCACCGCTTCGACGTGCGCCCCTCGAAGCTCGGCGTCTGGGCGGCGCCGCTCATGGGCATGGCGTTCGCCTTCGCGTGGACGCCGTGCATCGGTCCGGTGCTCGGCGTCGTCCTCGGGTTGGCGGGGCACAACGGCACGCTGGCCGGCGGCGTGGCCCTGCTGTTCGCGTATTCGTTGGGGCTCGCGGTCCCCTTCGTGCTCGTCGGGCTCGCCTTCGGACGGATGACGAGCGCCCTGGCGCGCGCGCGTCAGTGGCTGTGGGTCGTCGAGCTGGTGGCGGGTGTGATCCTGATCGCCTTCGGCGTCCTCTTGTTGACCCACAACGTGAGCTGGGTGTCGACGCACCTCTCCAGCCTGCTCAACGACGTGGGACTGGGCCGGCTCTCCACGAGCTAGTTCGGGGACGGGCCGCGCCCGTCGAGCACGTCCGCGAACGTGCGGGCGAACGTGTTGACGTCACCGGGCCAGCGGGCGGACACGTAGGACCCGTCGCGCACGACCCAGGCCGGCCGGGCGTCCGTCGGGGTGTCGCGGGCGCGGCCGCTGGTCTTGCGCCGGTAGTCGGGCGTGCGCTTCGGGACGTCCGCGAAGTCCGACTCGTCGGCCAGCGCGCGGGTCACCTCGTGTTGCACGGACATGATGCCGCTGCGCTGCCCCGGCTCTTCGGGATAGGTCCGGTAGTAGTTCGAGTCCCAAAACCTCGTCCAGTGCGCGACGTCCCACGCCCGGCGCTCGAGCGCCCACGTGAGCGCCGTCGTCCGCCGGCCGTAGAGCACCGAGCGGCCCGTACGCGGGTCGACGGCGCGCGCCGCGACCAGCACGCCGTGACAGATGGCCGCCACGGGCTTGCCCGCCGCGAAGGCGTCGACCGTGACCTGCTGGACCTCGGGGCTCTCGAGGTAGGGGCGCATGCCGCGGGCACGGTGGCCCCCGGGCAGCACGAGCGCGTCGAAGGCGCTGCGCCGCGCCGCACCCCAGTGGAGCGGGGAGCGGAAGGCAGGGTCGTCGAGCAGGGCTGCATAGGCACGGCGCGCCGGCGCGTCGGCGCGCAGGACGCGGCCGACCACCGTCACGGAGCGCAGGATCGGGACGGCGCCCCACGGGTCGAGGCCACGACCGGTCACCATGATGTCGTCGGCCTCGCCCACCTGTCCCGAGGGCGTGGCGAAGACGACCTCGTGCCCTGCGCCGGTCAGGGTCTGCCAGGTCACTGCCACCTCGGTGGGGTCGAAGTCGAGGGCGGGGATCGGGAGCAGGACGGTGGCCATGGCGCAGTGCCGGACGCTACCGCCGGCGTGCCGGCGTCCTCGGAGCGCCGGGGCGGCCCCAGGGGTAACGTCGACGCGGTGGGCGACATCGACACCAACACCGGCATCGGCAGCAGCGCCGCCACCGGCGGCGAAGAGGTCCCGTACCCCTCGCCGATCTTCTCGCCCGAGGACCCGCTCGACGTGCTCTGGGTGAGGGCGTACCAGGGTGAGGTGTTGGGCGAGGCGCTCTTCGGGAAGATCGCGGACACGCTCGAGGACCCGGACCGCGCCGCCAAGATGCGGGTCCTGTCCCTCCTCGAACGCAAGACCAAGGAGGCCATCGCCCCCTCTCTCGAGCGAGCCGGGCTGTCCACCGAGCCCGACCCCGAGATGGCCGCGTTGGCTGACGCGCTGGCGGTGGACATGGCATGGGGCGACTTCCTCGCCGCCACCGAGGCGATCACGGTGCAGTACATCCCGCTGTACGAGCGGATCGGTGAGCTCGATCCGACCGAGCGTGTCGCATCGGAGCTGCTCGTCGCGCACGAGGCCGCCCTCCGCAGCTTCGCCCGCGCCGAGATGCGCGGTGACACCGGCTCGTCGCTCGACGAGATCAACGCCCTCGCGCACATGCGCTGAAGCCCCGGGGCGCGGCGCCGTGGCTGAGTTCGCCCCGTTCGACCGCCGCCACTACGAGACGGTGCCCGCGCGCGAGGGCTACGGCGCCTGGGCGCCCTCGTACGACGACAGCGTTGACGACGTGATGGACCTCGCGCTGCTCGAACGGATCGAGGCGGTGCCGTGGCACCGGCTGCGCCGCGTCGCCGACCTCGGCTGCGGGTCCGGGCGCACGGCGGCGTGGGTCCGCGCACACAGCACTGCGGTCGTCGATGGCGTCGACCTCACGCCCGAGATGCTGGCGCTCGCGCGTGCCCGCGGCGTGCACGACCTGCTGGTCGAAGGCGACGCGCGCGCCAGCGGCCTCGACGCGGCGGCGTACGACCTCGTGGTGTGCAGCCTCGTCGACGAGCACCTGCCCGACCTCGGGCCGCTCTACCGCGAGGCCCGCCGCCTGCTGACGCCCGGGGGGTTCTTCGTGCTGGTCGGCGTCCATCCGTACTTCCTCATGGGGGTCGGGATGCCCACCCACTTCGAGTCGCCGCGCGGGCCGGTCGCCATCGAGACCCACCTCCACCTCCCCGGCGCCCACGTCGCGGCCGGCGCCGGGGAGGGGTTGGTGGCCCGCGAGCTCCACGAGGGGCTGGTGGGGGACCGCCTCATCGCTCTGAAGCCCAGCTGGGAGCGGTACCGGCACTGGCCCTTCAGCGCGGCCTGGGTCTGGTCGTCGGGCTGAGCCGCGGTGCGAGGGGTCAGGCAGCACGGCCGTGCCGGGCGCCCGGCCCGCTTGGAACCCTGGCACCGACCCCCCCTACCATGGTGCGGAAGGCCATGGCCCCCGTTGTTCACCTCCGCGCTGCGGTCGCGCTTGCCGGCCGCTTCCCAGCCCTCGCCGGGGTCGATCTCTCGCTCCACCAGGGCGAGGTTGTCGTCGTCATGGGCCCGAACGGTGCCGGCAAGACGAGCCTGCTGCGCGTCTGTGCTGGCCTTTTACCCGTCACCTCGGGTGAGGCGACCGTGCTCGGCGTCGACCTCACCGCGGACCACACCGCTGTCCGTCGTTACGTCGGCCTCTTGGGACATGCCGCCCCGCTCTACGACGACCTGAGCGCGGCGGAAAACGTCCGGTTCGCCGTCCGAGCCCTCGGTCTGCCCGCGGCGAGCGGCGACGACGCGCTCGAGCGGGTGGGGTTGACCGGGCGGCTGCGCACGACGCCGGCGGGCCGCCTCTCGGCCGGGCAGCGGCGACGGGTGGCGCTGGCCGCGCTGGTGGCGCGCCGCCCTGCGCTCTGGCTGCTCGATGAGCCGCACGCCGGCCTCGACGCCTCCTCCCGCTCGTTGCTGGGCCGCCTCATCGGCGACGCGGTCGCCGACGGCGCGACCGTCTTGCTCTCCTCGCACGAGCCGCAGCTCTCGGTGCCGCTGGCCGACCGGGTCGTGTCGATGGGTGGGGGTCGGGTGAGCGGGGAGGAGCCCGGGGGGCGCCACACCACGCTGGCCGCCGTGTCCTCCGCCGCGTTCCCCGTTGACGCTGTCGGAGCTGGTGGAGCGTCCAGCGCATCAGGGGCGTCGCATGTGGCATGACGCCGTGCTCGTGGCCGGCAAGGACCTGCGCATCGAGGCGCGCTCGCGCGTCGCACTGTGGCAGGTCGTCCCGTTCGCTTTCTTGGTGCTGGTGTTGCTGGCCTTTGCGATCGGCCCGGACCAGACCGCCCTGCGCCACGCCGCGCCCGGGATCTTCTGGGTCGCACTGCTGTTCTCGACCGTGCTGGCGATCCAGCGCAGCGTGGCGGTCGAGTCGGGGGAGGGGACGCGCGACGGATTGCGTCTCTCGGGCATCGACCCCGCCGGGATCTTCTTGGGCAAGGCCGTGGCCATCGGACTCCAGCTGCTCGCGCTGCAGCTCGTGCTCTGGGTGGGCGTGACCTTTCTCTTCGACGTGCGCGTGCACGTGGTCTGGTTGGCGATCGTGGCCAGCCTGCTGGCGACGGTCGGCCTAGCCTGCGCCGGCGTCCTCTACGGCGCGCTGTCGGCCGGGTTGCGCGTGCGTGACACGCTCTTGCCACTCTTGGTGTTGCCGGTGCTCGCGCCGGTGCTCCTGGCCGGCTCCAAGGCGTGGCAGGCCGCGCTGACCGGGGCGACGTCGTCTGGCACGCAGTGGCTCAAGATCCTCGTGCCGTTCGCGGTCATCTACCTGGTCGTGGGCATCGTGCTCTACGGCCCGTTACAAGAGGCGGCATGAGCGGCATGAGCGGCGTGAACGGCGTGGACTGCGTGGACTGCGTGCGTGGCGTGCCCGGCGCCCCCAGCGGACGGAGCGGACGGAGCGGACTGACAGCGGGATGGATCCCAGGACGGGCAGCGAGATGAGTACGGACACCGACACGGACACGATGGCGACCGAACCCACGCCCGCTCCCACGCCCACCGGCACCCCGCGGCCGCTCGCGCCGTCGCGGCCGCGGTGGCTGAACCCGATCGGCGTGCTCGGCGTCGTGGGGCTGGGCTTCACGGTCTGGCTGGGGCTCTGGGTGACGCCGCCGGACAAGTTCCAGGGCAACCTGGCGCGGCTGCTCTACATCCACCCGGCCATCGCCACCGTCGCGCTCTACTGGGTCGGCCTCGTGGCTGCGGGCGGCAGTCTCCTGTACCTCTGGCCGCGGACGCGGTCGCTGTTCTGGGACCGCCTCGCCGCATCGGCGGTCGAGGTCGGCGCCGTCTTCTCGGCGCTGACCTTGGTGACCGGGTCGTTGTGGGGCCGCCCGGTGTGGGGCGTCTGGTGGACGTGGGACGCCCGCCTCACCTCGACCGCGCTCTTGTTGTTGCTCGAGATCGGCTACCTCGCGTTGCGCCGGGTCCCGGCCGACCTGCACGTGCGGGCCAAGCGCTGTGCGGTGGCCGCGCTGCTCATCGCGGTCGACATCCCCAT
>DATJTU010000063.1:0-3635 GCA_035503015.1 Acidimicrobiales bacterium
AAGATCGTGGGGTCAGTGACCCCGTGCCTGTCGCGAATCGGTTGCGCCCTGTCGTATTCGATCCGCCAAGCCTCATAATCCTTCACGGGATGCTGGATAACCATCAACACCCTTGCCATCGCAATGCTCCCCAATCTCTCGAGCGGTCGACGCCGGTGATTTCAAGGGTAATCCCCGTCACCCCGGTGACCTAGCCCCGAATCGAGGAAGGCACACGGTTGCGACGACCGGCGCTGTCGAAACTCGGAGCGGAAGGCCGATGGCAGAATGCGGCCATGCGTGACAACCCTCACCACGCGACGGAGGATCCCGAAACGGTCCGTCAACTGATCCGCCAGAACCCCTGGGGGACGTTGGTCAGCATGAACAGGGGCGAATTGGTGGCGTCGCACTACCCGGTCCTGCTCGACGAGGAAGCAAACGAGCTGGCGGTTGTGACCCACGTCGGCCGGCCTGACGAGGTGAACCACGGATTTGGCGATCGTGAAGTCCTGCTGATCGTCCAAGGTCGCAACGGGTACATCTCCCCGAGCTGGTATGCGCCCGGAGCTACCAGGGCTCCGACCTGGAACTTCAGTGCGGCGCACTGTTACGGGATCCCGCAGGTTCTCGACGAGGAGGAGACCCTCGCAGTGCTGGCGAGCCTCGTCGCGCATTTTGAGCGCCACGTCGAGGAACCGATGTGGTTGGACCCCGACTGGGGACGGCCCGTGGCCCGTGGGACTGTGGGAATCCGGCTGCCGATCACCCGCTTCGTGTGCAAGATCAAGATGAGCCAGGACAAGGACCCGGTCACCCAGCGCCAGGTGATGCAAGCCCTGCGCGCACCCGGCTTCTTTCAGAACTCCCTTTTGGCCGACGACATGGAGCGCGCGCTGTCCCCGGACTGATCCGTTCGCCGGAACGCTTCGTTACTCTTTTGCCGTGCGAGTCGAGTTCTTCAAGGCCGACGTGCATGGGCGACTGCAGTCCGCGTGGGAAGCGACACGAGGAAAGCGCACGAGAGTGCCGGGGACCATCATGGCTGCAGGCAGGGGGATTCCCCACGACTTGGCCCAATACGTGATCGAAGCAGCGACCGGGTACGAGAACGGCTTTTGGGACCTCGTTGCCAAGGGGGCGACGTTCAAGAGCACGGGTCGGCGCAAGACAAAGCCGGGCCGGGCCGTGATCGCTGACCATCGCTCCGAGCTTGCCGGAGCCGAGAACCTCGCAGGTCTGCACCTCGCGCTCTGGAAGGCGGGTGATCCGTCTCCTGTGTCAGACGCGCTGAGTCGGGCGCTCGAGCAATGGAATGGGCTGTCGGAGGGTGATCGTCTTGTCTTCGAGTGGCCATCGTCGACCGGGGTCATCGTTGCTTCAACGCCCCGTCAAGGGGTGAGTCCCGACGGTCGGCCCGAATGACCCGACCGCCGTCCGCGAACCGTTGGCCGCGGCGGCGAGGGCTCTCTGACCCGGCGTCCTCGAACGGCCCGCTTGGTCGGTCAGGTCGCCGAGCGAAGGTCTCTCGCGAGTTGCGTCAGGTTGGGCACTCCTAGCCCGCTTCCCTCGTTATAGGGGACGCCGGCGGTTCCCGTGTAGAAGAGGTTGTCGTTACTGGCACCACTTGTCTCGAGCGGTGTGAACGGCGAGCTCGCCTGCGCCGCAAAGCGGTACAGCCACGGATTCCAGAGGCCGACCCGATGCCCGAGGTAGCCGTCGATGACGGACGCAGCACCGTTGAGGTCAGGACCCGAGAAACTCGTTCCTCCCCACCCGCCCTCGAGGGCAGGCGATCCCGCTTCCGTAAACGACGGAGCGTAGAGGTAGAACCCTGAATACCAGTCGGCGTCAGTTGAGAGGTCGGGCACGGCGCGACCCGTCCCCGTTCCACGGATAACCCGGGGTGTCGGATTGAAGGTCCACGTTGTCGGCGCGACGATGCCGTCGATCTGTTGATAGCCGCTCGGGATCAAGTACTCGAGTGCGCTGTAGCTGTTGGTACCGGGGAAGCCTCGCTGGTACGTCGGCGTCGGTTCGATCGCGCTGAAGCCTCCGCCGTCGCCAGCGACGTTCGCCGGGTTCGTCGCCGTGTCTGCCAGCGACGTGCCGTTGACCGTCGCCAACGCCTGCCAGAAGTAGTCCGATCCCCAGGTCCGCTCGGACGGCACCGTCACCGTGACCGTGCCGTCGGGCCCGCTCAGGGGCCCGCTCCACGGGAGGGTGGTGCCACCGACTGACGTGACAAACGGGCTGTCGGACGGGCTCGACACCCCGATGTCCGTTGTGCCCAGGTCGGCGCTCGGGCCGTATGCGCCGTAGTCGCCCGACCCCACGAAGGTCGTCTGTCCCTGGGCTGCCAGCTCGAGCAGTGCTTCGTCGGTCGCCTGTTGAAACGCGGGGGAGTCCGCGCCGGACGCGATCCCTGACCGCAAATACGTCTCGGACTCGACCCAGCTCATCGAAATGGTGCCAGCCAGGTTCTGCGCGGCCGCGTCGAAGAAGGCGTCCACGAATCCCGAGTCGTCATTGGGCGCCTGATAGACGACAATGTTCGCCGCCGGGGCGATGCCGCCGGCCTGCTCGACGTCGAGATCCGTTTCCGAACTGCCGGCATCGTTGCTCGGCGCTCCGGCGCCCCCGTCGACGTTGACCAGCGAGACGGTTCGGCCTGTCGTCGGCGTGTGTGAGACGTTCTTCCAGAAGTACTGCGGAGCCCCGGGGTCCAGCGAGGCGAAGGTGAGGATCCCGACGGTCTGCCCGCTGCCGGTGTTGCCTTGTTGATAGAGGGGCGAGAGGTCGTAGTCGGAGGCGATGTCGGAGGGCAGGTTGCAGTCGTTGCTCAGACCGGTGAGGGCAAGGCACGCGTTTGCACTGTTCTTGACCGGCCGAACGCTGCTGGCCGGCGTGTGCTGGAGGTCGGTCCCCAACGCGCCGTAGTTGGTGAGGCCCATGATGGCGACCACGTATTGGGCCAACGAGTACGGGAGCTGCGGGGTCTGGGAGGTTCCGTGCACGGTCTGGGCGGGGATCGACGGCGCCGTTCCTTGTCCCGCCCGCTGTGGGACGTAGTACTGGTGCTGTTGCACCGACAAGGCCTGGTCGAACGCGGAGACCGTTCCTGTGGCCACGACGTCGACATGGTTGGGATACACCTGCGTGGAGATCCCGAATCGGGCCAGGTATGCCTGGAGCTGCGAGATCACTTGGCTGCTCTGCCCGTACTGCTGCGCGAATTGGGCCACGGTGAGGAAGCTCGTCGTGCCCTGTTCGACCGCCCCCTCCAGAGCGCTGATGTTCTGCTCCTTCAGTACGAAAGAGACGGTCTCGGTCGTTGCGGCAGGGGTGGCGCCCGTGTCGGTTGCATCGGGGAGAGAGGCCGCGCTCGTGCCGACGGGAACCCCCACCATCGTGTTGGCGGCAGGTGTCGACGCGCCGGCGCCCATGACTACCAATGCCGCGAACGTCGTGACGGATGCAGCGAAGAACGCCACCATCCGAAGCCACCATCGCCGATGACCGCCTCGCGAACCCATTGCCGTCGCCTCCTATCGGTTTTGATCGCTCGACGCGAGCTGATCTCGCCAATCCGATAAGTACTCGTTGTGCCGCGTTCGGGCCGAGGTTATTCGTTCGGGGTGGCGCGTGTCCGATAG
>DATJTU010000064.1:0-7220 GCA_035503015.1 Acidimicrobiales bacterium
CCTGGTGCGGGTCTCCCTCGGCCGCCTCGACGACGAGCACGAGCGTCGCTGGAGGCGGGTCACGGTGCAACTGTGGGCAGAGGCGTTGCGCGACCCGCGGATCATGGACGTCGTCCGCAGCGGTCTCGACGGCCCGCTCGACGCTGTCGCCGAGGTGCTCGAGCGCGGGCAGCGCGAGGGGACCGTGCCCCGGGGCCTCGACCCGCGTGCGACGGCGCGCGTCTGCGCCGCCATCTTCCAGGGTCTGGTCGTCCAGCAGGCCTGGGAGCCCGACCTCGACGTGCCGGCCTACATCGAGAGCGTGCTCGGCATCCTCGAGGCCCTGTCCGTGGCCGCTCGCACCGAGGCGACCGTCTGCTGATCGCACCGGCCCCGACCACCGCCCGGGGCCTGCAGCCGATCCTCGCGGACCCTGCTCGCAGTTGCGGCCGGTGCCCCGGTCGTGCTGGCCTGAGCACCGCCCGCCGGGCGGGAACGGCCCGAAGCCGCCCCGGCCTGCTGCCCAGACACCCGAGGAGATCGATGAGCGAGACCACCGAGGAGCGCGAGGACCCGATCGGCGACGCCCTCGTCCGGCGCATCGAGGACGGCGTCTGCTGGATCACCATCAACCGTCCCGAGGCCGGTAACGCCCTGACGCAGTACATGCGCGACCGGATCGCCGAGTGGGTGCGGGACGCCTCGAGCGACCTCTTCGTGCGCGTCGTCGTGATCACCGGGGCCGGCGACAAGGCGTTCTGCACGGGGGCCGACCTGCGGGGTGGACAACGGCCGCCGCGCCCCAAGCCGGACGGCGCACCCGAGACCGTGGTGGGCGACGGCTCGCGCACCATCCGTGAAGGCTGGCAGGCACTCATCACGTCCATCCTCGATTGCGAGAAGCCCGTCATCGCCGGCGTGAACGGCACCGCGGCCGGCGGGGGGATGCACCTGGCGCTCGCCTGCGACCTCGTCGTGATGGCGGAAGAGGCGAAGTTCGTCGAGGTCTTCATCCGCCGCGGCATCGCACCCGACGCCGGGGGCGCGTGGATCCTCACCCGGTTGGTCGGGATCCAGAAGGCGAAGGAGCTGTTCTTCTTCGGCGACGACGTGCCCGCGGCCGAGGCCTACCGCATCGGCCTCGTGAACCGGCTCGTGCCCCGCGCGGACCTGCCGCGCACCCTCGAGGAGATGGCGGGCCGCTTGGCGCACGCGCCGACCAAGGCGATCTGGGTCACCAAGTGGCTGACGAACCGGGCGCTCGACGTCGACCGCGCCACCTCGCTCTACGACGAGGCGATCGGCCAGGAGATCGTCACCCGCACCGTCGACTCCCAAGAAGGCATCGCCAGCTTCGTCGAGCGCCGGCCGGCCGCGTTCAAGGGCTGGTAGTCGTCGTCCCCGCTGACCCGGTCCCGGCGGATCCGCTGACGCTGGGCGCCGTGGTCGTCGTGGGCGGCGCCGTCGACGTCGTGGTCGCCTGGCCGGTGGGCGCCGTCGTGCTCGTCGGCGTCGAGGTCGACGTGGTGGTGGTCGACGTCTCGTGGGACGGGGTCGTCGTCGAGGTCGTGGTCGTGGTGGGAGACGGCTCGTTCGGGTTGTTCCCGAAGAACGTCGTCCCCGAATTCGTGCCGCCGAAGATGTCCGACAGTGGTTTGCCCGAGATCAGCTCGACCGCAGTGATGAACAGCAGCGCGAGCACGAAGACGATGGCCGCCGCGGCGGCAAGGGCCTTCCACGAGTAGCGGCGCGGCGCCGGCGCTCCAGGCGTCGAGGCGCGCACACCCGATCCCCCCGACGCAGCGGTGCCGCCGCCCGCCGACGCTGCACCCCCGCCGGCCGCAGCGCCCTGCGCGCTCGTGGCCACGCGTCGCGTCGGCATCGTCGACGCGGACAGACGCTCTGTCGCCGGTGCCTCGGGCGAGGCCGCGACGTCGAGGGGCTGCGTCTCCTCTCTGCTCCCCTGATGGCCGGGATCCAGCCGCACCGTGTCGTCGGTCGCCGCCGTGGCCGGGCTCGTGCCCGTGGCCGCCGCCGCCGACCCGGCCCCAGCCGCAGCCGCGCCGGCACCCGCCCCCGCCGCACCGCTCCCCGACACGCGGGCCGGGGTCGAGCCGGTGTCCGCCGACGACGCCGCAGCGCCGCTGGTCGAGGTCCCGCCGAGCCGGCGCAGGAGGGTGCCCGCCGAGGTCTCGGGCAACTGCTCCGCGACCTGCTGCACCGCCTTGTGCCCGCGGTCGATCGACTGCGAGACGAACGCGGTGCCGAGCGTGGCGGCCATCGAGCCGATGGCCACGCCGACGATCGTGCCCTTGTCCCCGAACACCGACAGGACCACGGCGGCGATCACCGCGCCCGCGGCGGAGGCCAGGATCTGTCGGGGGGAGAACTTCACGCGTCGGGGTGTCTAGTCGCCCGCGACCGGGGCGACCGCGCGGGCGATGAATTGTCGCGCGCCGGAGTCGAGCACCCAGTCGTGCCCGTAGCGGGCAACGGGGGCAGCAAAGCGGGACACCAGCTGCAAGGCGGTGTTCCCCGGGGCCAGCGAGCTGCGGAGCGTGGCGACGCAGCCCCCGCCGTCCCGAGCGCCTGCGCCCCCCGCGTCCTCCAAGGTCAGCATGGCGTCGCCCACGACGTCGCCGAGGACCCGCGCCTCGACCAGTGCGGCGGAATCGACCCGCTCGATCGCCACCCGGAAGCGGACGGGGTAGGGCAGCGGCGGTTGGACCTCGCACCGCCACTCCTCCCCTTCTGCCAGCGCCGAGGCCTCGAAGGCGCGCAGCCACGGCCACCAGGCGCGGTAGCTCGACACGTCCGAGATGCGCGTCCACACGTCGTGTCGCGGCAACGGCAACGAGTACCGGTGCACCGTCGTGATCGCACCCCGGACCCCCTGCCGACCCGAGCCACGCGAGCCACGAGAGCCGTTCGACCCGCCGGCTCCGTCCGCGCCGTCCGGGCCCCCGCTCACTCCCCCACTGCCCCGTCGATGCGCTCGCGCAACAGGTCGGCATGCCCGTTGTGGCGTGCGTACTCCTCGATCATGTGCACGAGGATCCACCGCAGCGAGACCGGCCGGCGCGTGCTCGCCGCAATGACGTCGAGGCTCTCGGCGTCGTCGACGATGCCGCGCGAGACGTCGCACTCGCGCTGGAACGCCTCGATGTCGTCCATCGCCCGCGCCGGGTCGAGGTCGTTGAAGTCGGCGTCGCGGTCCGCCTCGGTGTCGATGGGGGCCGGGCGCCCGTTGCGCGCGAAGACCCGCGAGAACCAGCTCCACTCGACCAGCGCCATGTGGCGCACGATGCCGAGCAGGCTGAGCGTGGACGGCGGCACGTCACGGCGCGCCAGGTCCTCGCCGTCGAGCTCCTGGCACTTCCACAGCAGCGTGGCGCGCTGGAAGTCGAGCCAGGTCGTCAACATCGGCCGCTCGTCGCCCTGCTCGGGTGGTTCCGGCCGGGTCACCGGAGGAAGCACCGACCCACCCTAGCGGCGAAGGATCCGGCCGAACGGGGGCCGGTAGCATTGCCCACGTGCGTGAACGCTGGCTCTCGAAGCGAGCCGTGGCACTGCACGCGGCCGTGTTGGTGTTCGTGCCCGGCTGCGCGGTGGCGGCCTGGTGGCAGATCAACCGGGCCGCCGACGGGAACCAGCTCAGCTACCTCTACTCCGTGATGTGGCCGGTGTTCGGCCTGCTCGGCCTGGTGTTCTGGTGGGTGCTCATCCACACCGACTACGACACGGTGGGCCTCAAGGGATTGCGCCGCCAGGAGGCGGAGGCCCGCACGCAGGTGTCGGTTGCAGCCGACGGGGAGCCCGCCTCCCTGGTTGCCGCCGGACCCGTCCCGGAGGCACCGGTGCCCTCCGCCGGCGACGACCCCGAGCTGGCCGCCTACAACGCGCGCCTCGCCGCGCTGGCCGAGCAGGGCCCGAAGACCTGGCGCACCCGCGGCTCGGTCGTGGTGCGGCGCGCACCGTGAAGCGGCTCACCCAGCGCGGCCTGACGGGTGCGCTCTTCCGCTACCAGCTGATGGCCAACATCGTCGGCGTGCTCATCATCCCGCTCTTCTTCTTCACGGGACTGCATCTTGCGTTCGGCGGGTACAAGCCCGAGCTCGCCATCTTCGGCGTCGCGCACGGCTACCTCTACATCGTGTACCTGATCGCTGCCGGCTACCTGGCGCTCAAAGCGCGCCTGCACATCCCGTGGATCATCTTGATGTTCGGTGCCGGGCTCGTGCCGGGCCTCACGTTCCTCGTGGAATGGATCGTGGTGACCCGCAAGATACAGCCGCTGATCGCTGCGCAAGCGGCCGAAGCCGACGCGCAGACGGGGGTCAGCCCAGCCGCTCGATGACGGTGCCGTTGGCCTGGCCACCGCCCTCGCACATCGTCTGGTAGCCGTACCGGCCGCCGCTGGCCTCGAGGTGGTTGAGCAGCGTGCCCATCAGTCGCACGCCGCTGGCGCCCAGCGGGTGGCCGATGGCGATCGCGCCGCCGCGGGGGTTGAACCGCGCCATGTCGTAGGAGAACTCCTTCTGCCACATGAGCGCGATGGCGGCGAAGGCCTCGTTGCACTCGACCGCGTCGAACTCGTCCACCTTCATCCCGGACTTCTTGAGCAGCTTGTGCGTCACGGGCACCGGTGCCGACAAGACGATGGCAGCATCGTCGGCCGTCACGGCGAAGTGGCTGAAGCGCGCCCGGATCGGCAGGCCGAGCTCCTCGGCCACGGCGCGGTCCGCGATCAACATCGCCGCGGCGCCGTCAGTGGTCTGCGACGAGTTGCCGGCGGTGATCGACGGCGCCGTGTCGGGCTCCCAGTTCTGCGCCGGTGCGAGGGCGGCGAGCTTCTCCATCGTGGAGCTGCGGCGGATGCCCTCGTCGCTCCGCAGGAACTCGCCCGTCAGGCTCCCGTCCTCGGCTTTGATCGGCACCGCGATCGCCTCGCGCTCGAAGTGCTTGTTGTCCCAGTTCTCGGCCGCCCGGCGATGCGACTCGAGCGCGTAGGCGTCCATCTCCTCGCGGGTGATCCCGTAGCGGTCCGCCAGGACCTGGCTCACCCGGAACTGCGTCCACAGGCGGTCGTCGACCGCCTTCATGAACGACGGCGGGAACGGGCCGGTGCCGCCTCGCGCGTTGGAGGCCAGCGGGACCCGGCTCATGACTTCGGCGCCGCACGCGATGGCCAGGTCGTAGTGCCCGGCCGCCACGCCGGCCGCCGCGAAGTGCACGGCCTGCTGGGACGAGCCGCACTGCCGGTCCACTGTCGTCGCCGGCACGCTCTGGGGCAGTCCCGCCGAGACCCATGCGTTGCGCGCCAGGTTGGTGCTCTGCTCGCCCACCTGGCTCACGCACCCGCCGATGACGTCATCGATGCGCTCGGGGTCCACGCCCGTCCTCTCGAGGAGTGACGTCAGCGTGAACGCCAACAGGTCGGCGGGATGCCAGTTGGCCAACGCGCCACCGCTCTTGCCGAACGTCGTGCGGACGACGTCGACGATGACGGGCTCTCTCATCTGCTGCCTCCTCCGATGGGTGTTCGGCGAATGTGCTGCGAAGTCCTGCGGACGCGTCCCGGCTGCGCCGGGGGCCCCGTCACCCTAGGCGTCGGGCGGAGCGGTCCCGGCCGGCTCCCCGGCTTCGAAGGGCCCCTCGACGTCGATGGACTCCTCCGCCTCGGCGGCGCCGGTGGCCACCGCCTTCTCGCGGCCTGCCATCAGCTTCTCCATCTCCATGCTCGCGCCCTGGGGAACGCCCTCGTAGACCACGCTGCCATGGTTCAACACGACGGCCCATGTCGCGAGGTCGAGGACGCGGTGGACCTGTTGCTCGACCACGACGAGCGCCGTGCCGTTGCGGTTGATCTCGCGCAGACCGTCGTAGACCTGGTCGACGATCACCGGTGCCAGGCCGAGCGAGAGCTCGTCGGCCACGAGCACCTTCGACGGCACGACCAACACCTTGGCCAGTGAGAGCAGCCGCTGCTGGCCACCCGACAGCGTCCCGCCCATCTGCTTTCGCCGTTCGCCCAGGATCGGGAACGCGGTATAGGCGCGCTCGAGGTTCTCCTTCAGCTTTCCGCGCCCGGCCCGCTGGCGGAACGCCAGCGTCAGGTTCTCCTCGACCGTCAGGCTCGAGAACACGCCGCGCCCCTCGACGACGTGGGACATGCCGAGACGCGCAATTCGGTACGCCGGGAATGCGGTCACGTCCTCGCCGGCGAACGTCACCTGGCCCTCGGTGGCGGTCACCAGGCCGGTGACGGTACGGGCGATCGTCGACTTGCCGGCGCCGTTGGAGCCCACGAGGGCCACGACACCACCGCTGGGCACCCGGAAGGAGACGTTGAAGAGCGCGCGGTACGGGCCATAGGAGGCGCACACGTTGCGGACGGAGAGGACGTCGTTTGCAGTCGACTCGTCGGGCGTCGCAGTTGCTGTCGCCGTCACGCCGAAATCCCCATCTGCCCGAGGTAGGCGTCGCGCACCTGCGGGTCCGCCATGACCTCGTCGAAGGTCCCCTGGGCCAGCATTGCGCCGAGGTCCATCACGACCGCGCGGTCGACGACCTCGGCCACCATGGCGAGGTCGTGCTCCACGAGGAGGACCGCGGTACCGCGCTCGCGTTGCACGGTGCGCAGCACGGCCGCCAGCTCCGACGTCTCACGCAGGTCGAGACCCGACGAGGGCTCGTCGGCCAGGAGGATCTTCGGCTCGGTCGCCAGTGCACGGGCGAGCTCGACCAGGCGGCAGTTCCCGAGACCGAGCGCGTTCACCGACGTGTCGGCGAGCTGGCTGATCCCGACCAGCTCGAGCACTGCGTCGACGCGCTCCTCCTCGTCCTTCGTCGTCTTGCTCATGTTGCACAGGTCCCGCCACAGGCGCCCCTCGCCGCGCCGGGACCGCTCCGCCACCATGAGGTGGTCGCGCACGGACATGTCCATGAAGACCTCCACACGCTGGTAGGTGCGGCCGATGCCGAGGCGAGCCCGCTTATAAGTCGGGAGGCCGGTCAGAGCGACCCCGTCGAAGACGATGTCACCCTGTTCGGGCCGGAGCTGGCCGCACACGCAGTTGAATAACGTCGTCTTGCCCGCCCCGTTGGGGCCGACCAGGCCGACGCTCTCGCCCGCGAAGACGTCGAACGTGATGCTCGACACGGCCTGGATCCCGCCGAAGGACTTGCACACGTTGTGCAGCTTGAGAAGTGGGGTCGCGTCAGCCATTGGCACCCGAAGC
>DATJTU010000065.1:0-8392 GCA_035503015.1 Acidimicrobiales bacterium
GCCGCCAGGTCGGGACGGTTGTCGGTGATCCAGTCCTCGATGGAGTTCTGGAACGAGGAGAAGAGGTCGAGGCCGACGGTGCGGGCGGTCGCCTCGCCGCGCATCGCCTCGCCGACCATCAGGCGCACGAAGTCCTCGACCTCGAACATGTTGCGCATGTAGTCGGCCAGCATCTCGGACAGCGTCAGGTCGGGGGCGGGGGCGCCGTCCTCGCCGGGCGGGGCGGTGATGGGGAGGTAGCCCTGCTCCACGAGCACGGCCTCCAAGAGGTCACGCTTGCTCGGGAAGTAGTGGTACAGCGAGGCCACGTTGAGCCCGGCCGCCGAGGCCAGGTCGCGCATGCTGGTGCCGTCGACCCCGCGCTGCGACATGAGTGACAGGGCGATCTGGAGGATGCGCCGGCGGGTGGTGGGCCCTTCGCCCTGCCCCGTCCCTCCCGCGTCGGCACGAGTGCGTCCCTTGGTGCCGCGGGTGTCGATCGTCATCTCAATCCCATTTCTCGCTCGGCCGCGGGAATTCGCGAATTCTGCCTCACTGCCCCCTCGATGTTTCCAGCCCTTCGCTCCTCAACGCTCCTCGACGTGAGGGGAGAGCCGAGATCCGGCGGGCGACCGACGTCGCCAGCGTGAGAGCCCACGGCCCTCGACGCCCCAACACCCGTTTGCTATATATGACACCGGAGTCAGTTACCACCCGGTACGACCCTAAATCTAGGGGGTGAGAGGTCTCACATGCCAGAGGTCAATTCGGCGACGGAACCCGTCGTCGTTCCCTTCGACCCCTTCGAGCTGAAGGACGTGGTCGGCGGCAACATCCGTGACCCGTATCCGAAGCTGCACGAGCTCTGCCGGGAGTCCCCGGTCCACACTGGGCCGATCGACCTGGGCGACGGGGCGGACGTCGCCGACCCCACCAGGCCCCCGCCGGTGACCGTCTTCGGCTTCGAAGAGGTGGTCCAGGTCCTGCGGGACAACGAGACCTATTCCTCCACCGTCTACGCGGACGTGATGGGCATGGTCATGGGCCGCACCATCCTCGAGATGGACGAGCCCGAGCACCGGATGGTCCGCGCCCTCGTAGCGCCCAGCTTCCGCTCCAAGGTGCTCGAGCGCTGGGAGGAGGACCTCGTCGCGCTGGTCGTGAACGAGCTGATCGACGAGTTCATCGAGGGCGGGCGGTCCGACCTGGTGCGGGACATCACCTTCAACTTCCCCGTCCAGGTCATCGCGCGCATCCTCGGGCTGCCGCGGTCGGACTACCCGATGTTCCAGCGCCGGGCGCTCGAGATCACGAGCGTGGCGGCCAACTTCGAGCGCGGCATGGCCGCGTCGGCCGCGCTACGCGACTACTTCGTCGACGTCATGGCCGAGCGCCGCGCCACGCCCGGCGACGACCTCATCAGCGACCTGGTGCGCGCCGAGGTCGACGGCAAGCACCTGACCGACGAGGAGATCTACTCCTTCCTGCGCCTGCTGCTCCCCGCCGGCGTCGAGACGACCTACCGGGCCTCGGGCAGCCTGCTCTTCGCGCTCCTGCACGACCGGGCCCAGTTCGACGCGCTCTACAACGATCGTTCGCTGTTCCCACAAGCGTTCGAAGAGGTGGTGCGCTGGGAGCCGCCGGTGACCGTCATCCTGCGCCGTGCCGCGCGGGACACCGAGCTGGCGGGGGTCAAGATCGAGGAGGGCGCCGACATCGCGCTGCTCATCGGCGCCGCCAACCGGGACGAGCGCAAGTACACCGACCCCGACCGCTTCGACATGTTCCGCGACCAGCGCCAGCACGTCGGCTTCGGCTTCGGGGTCCACGTCTGCCTCGGCATGCACCTGGCGCGCATGGAGTCGCGTGTCGCGATCAACACGCTGTTCGACCGGCTCGGCCCGTTCACGCTCGACGACGAGGCGGAGGCTCCGCACATCGAGGGGATGGCCTTCCGCTCGCCGCTCTCCCTGCCGGTGGTGTTCGCCCCCGGCGGGTAGGTTCGTCGCGGTGGGCGGGGAGACGCACGACATCGAGATCAAGATCGACACGGACCGTTGCATGGGTTCGGGCAACTGCATGTTCTGGGCGCCCCAGTCGTTCGACCTGGCCGACGAGGGCTACGCCGTCGTGCTGGACCCCGCGGCCACCGACGAGGAGCGGCTGCGCATCGCCGCGCAGGGTTGCCCGGTCGGGGCGATCTCGTTGTGGCGCAAGGGTGCCGAGCTGTCGCTGGAGGAGGGCACCTAGTGCCGATTGCCGTCACAGAAGACCACGAGGCGCTGCGCCTCACCGTGCAACGCTGGGCCCAGACCCACTGCCCGCCGGCCGTGCCGCGCGCCGTGGCCGAGGCGGCGGCGGCGGGCTCGGGCTCGGCCGCCGACGCGATCGGCGGCGACGCGGACGGCTCGTGGGCCGTGTGGGAGAAGATGGCCGCGCAGGGCTGGCTCGGCCTCGCCGTCGACGAGGCCGACGGGGGACAGGGGTTCACGCTGTCCGAGCTCGCCGTCGTCGTCGAGGAGCTGGGCGCCGGCCTGATGCCCGGGCCGGTCCTGCCCACCCTGATCGCCTCCGCCGCACTGGCGCGCCACCCCGACCCCGAGGTCCGCCGGCGCTTCCTGCCGGGCCTGGCCGAGGGCGCGGACTCCGCCGCCGTGGCGCTGTCGGGGACGCCCCTGACGTGCAGCGCCGACGGGGCCGGCGGGACGGGCGGGGCAGGTGGCACGATCACGCTCAGCGGCAGCACCCGGCCCGTGCTCGGCGCCCACTCGGCCGGCATCGTGCTGGTCCCCGTCGCCGATGAGGCGGGTGGGGCCGGCGGGGCCGCCGGCGCCGACCGGTTCCTCGTGCTCGACCTGCGCGACCACAGCACGGCGGCGGCGCAGGGGGCGAAGGTCTCGGTCACGTCGCTGCACGCGCTCGACGGGACGCGGGCGGTGACCTGCATCGAGCTGCCGGAGGGCGGCCTCGAGATCGCGGCGGCCGAGCAGGTGTGGCTGCCCGGCGACCAGCTGCGCTCGCTGGCGCTGGCCCTCGCGGCGGCGGAGAGCGCGGGGCTGGCGCGCTGGTGCCTCGAGACGGCGTCGGACTACGCCAAGGTGCGCGTGCAGTTCGGCCGGCCGATCGGCCAGTTCCAGGCGGTCAAGCACGCGCTGGCCGACATGCTGGTGGCGGTGGAGCAGTGCGCCGCAGTGGCGTGGGACGCGGCGGCGGCGTGGAGCGAGGGCGACGAGGGCGGCAGCGACGCCGCACACGACCGCGAGCTCAGCGCCCGCATCGCCGGCACGATCGCGCTCGATGCGGCCGCACACTGCGCCAAGCAGTGCATCCAGATCCTCGGTGGCATCGGCTTCACCTGGGAGCACGACGCGCACTTCTACCTGAAGCGCGCGATGGCGAACCTGCAGTTCTTCGCTGCCGGTGACGCGGGCGGGCTCGACGACGAGGTCGCCGCGCTGGCGGTCGAGGGCGCGCGGCGGAACCTCGCGTCGGACCTGCCGGAGGAGGCGGAGGCCGTGCGCGAGGAGATCCGCACGGTCGTGGCCGACGTGGCGGCGGCGCCGGCCGACCAGCAGCGGGCCGCCATCGCCGAGGCCGGCTTGATCATGCCGCACTGGCCCCCGCCCTGGGGCCGGGGCGCGTCGCCGCTCGAGCAGCTCGTCATCGACGAGGAGCTGGCCGAGGCCGGCGTGGCGCGGCCCCATCTCGCCGTCGGCGCGTGGGCGCTGCCGACGCTGATCGCGCACGGGACGCCCCAGCAGCAGGAGCGCTGGGTGCGGCCCACGCTGCTCGGCACGCTCAACTGGTGCCAGCTCTTCAGCGAGCCCGGCGCCGGCTCCGACCTGGCGTCGCTCAGCACCCGCGCCGACCGCATGGAGGGCGGCTACGTCCTCAACGGGCAGAAGGTCTGGACGTCGCTCGCGCAGGTGGCCGACTTCGGCATCTGCCTGGCGCGCACCGACCCGGACGCGGCCAAGCACGCCGGCATCACGTACTTCATCGTCGACATGCACGCCGAGGGGATCGACATCCGGCCGTTGCGCGAGCTCACCGGGGCCGCGATGTTCAACGAGGTCTTCTTCAACGACGTGTTCGTCCCCGACGACGCAGTGGTCGGGGCACCCGGTGACGGGTGGCGCATCGGCAGGACGACGCTCGCCAACGAGCGGGTGTCCATGTCGTCGGGCGCGTCGTTCGGCAACGGGGTCGAGTCGCTGATCCGCACCGTGGCACGGCGCCACGAGCGCGGGGTGGACGTGGCGCCCAGCCTCGAGACGCGGCTCGGGCACCTGATCGCCGAGGCGCAGTCCATCGCGCTGCTCGGCCACCGGGCCACGCTGCGCACGCTCTCGGGCGTGGACCCGGGCAGCGGCTCGAGCGTCCGCAAGCTGCTGGGCGTCGAGCACGAGCAGCGGGTGCAGGAGATGGGCATGGCCCTCTACGGGGCCGACGGCGCGGTGCTCGACGGCAAGGCGCAGCGCTGGGAGGAGGGCTTCCTCTCCACCCGGTGCCTCACCATCGCCGGCGGCACGAGCGAAGTCCAGCGCAACGTCATCGCGGAGCGCATGCTGGGCCAGCCGCGCGACCCCGAGCCCGGGTCCTGAGCGGTGCGCCTCGCCCCCGACCAGCACCTGGTCGACTTCCGCCGCGAGTTCGAGGCGTGGCTCGACGACAACCTGCCCTCCGCCGAGGAGGCGCAGGCCGAGGTCCGGCGGAGCTCCTCGCACCTGCCCGCGTGGGCACGCACGTTCCAGCGCAAGCTCTACGACGCCGGGTACCTGGTGCCGGGCTGGCCGCCCGAGTTCGGAGGCCGCAACGCGACACCCGAGGAGCAGATGGTCTACTTCGAGGTCATCGCGGAGCGGCAGGCCCCGCGCTCGCTCAACCCCCAGGGCCTCTCCATCTGCGCGGCGTCGATCGTCGAGTTCGGCACCGACGACCAGAAGGAGCGCTACGCCGTCCCGACGCTCAAGGCCGAGATCACGTGGTGCCTCGGCATGAGCGAGCCCAACGCGGGCAGTGACCTGGCGTCGCTGACGACGAGGGCGGAGCGCCGGGAGGGCGCGTTCGTCGTCAACGGGCAGAAGGTGTGGACGTCGGGCGCCCACGAGGCCGACTACTGCCTGTGCTTCGTGCGGACCGACCCGGAGGCGCCGAAGCACCGCGGCATCAGCGCGCTCATCGTCGACATGCGCACGCCGGGCATCACGTGCCGGCCGCTGCCCGAGTTGACCAACCCGCACCACGCCGACTTCAACGAGGTCTTCTTCACCGACGTCGAGGTGCCCGAGGAGAACCTGCTGGGCGAGCTCCACAACGGGTGGCGGATCACGCAGGGCTCGCTGCGCCACGAGCGCGGGATGCTCTGGATCATGAACGTGGCCAAGATGGAGCGCACGCTGCGCGGTCTCGTGCGGCTGTCGCAGCGGCCCGACGGCCGCGGCGCGACGCTCGGCGACGACCCGCGCCTGGCCGAGGCGATCGGAAGGCTCTTCACCGACACCGTCGCCATGCGCTGCATGGGTTACCGCGGCTTCGCCAAGTCGACCCGCGGCGAGGTGCCGCCGGAGCACGCGGTGTTGAAGCTCTTCTCGAGCGAGGCGGAGCAGCGCGCCTGCCTGCTCGGGCGAGAGGCGGCGGGACTCGAGGGGCTCGACCTCGACGGCCCCGGCCCCAACCGCTTCACCGAGTGGGACCTGGCGCACTTCGACCCGCTCCCGGTGTTCCAGAACGCGATGGGGTCGTTCTACGACGGCGCGTGGGCGACGCAGTACCTGCGCTCCTTCTCGGGCACCATCGCGGGCGGGACCTCGGAGATCCAGCGCAACATGGTGGCCGAGCGGGTCCTCGGACTGCCACGGGGCTGACCCGGCCCGGTTCGCCGCCGGGGTCGCGAACCACCCCGCCGCACCCACACCGCCGGCCTCCCCGGCCCCCCGGCACAGAGTTGTGCGTGCATTGACCGTGCGCCCGGGCGAGCGTCTTAGCCCCGAAACCTGACAGCCGGCGCCGGCCGGCGCCGTTGCGACGGTGTTGTCAGACGGTTGCGGCGAACCCCCCGACCTGACGAACCACCGCCACCGGGGAGCGCAACCGGCGCGCCCTGCAGCGCGCGTGGAACTGCCCACTCGTGCCTGACGCTGGCCGTCGGGGCACCGGGCGCGCGCGGTTGTGCGCGAGTTGTGACGGTTGACGGACGAGCGCGAACCGGTTGGCACAACGCCCGCGCAACGATGCGCCGCGCCGGGTGGCACCGCCGCTCACCTGCGGCTCCGTGCGCCAATTAGTCAAATAGTCCCATTCAATTTCTGAAAGTCCTTCCCCATACTGACCGATTCAAAGAGGAGTCCAAGGGGGGGAAGACAGCGTGCATACCCATGCCCGTCGTCGAGTCGCGACGCTTCTGGTGCCAATCGGCGCACTCATCATGAGCTTCATCGGGGCGGGCATCGTGAGCGGCCCCGCGGCGGCCACCGGGATCCTGCCGCCGTCCAACCCGCCGGCCAACATCGCACCGAGCAGCAGCGACTGGCTCAGCGCGATCGACAACGGGCGCGCACAAGAAGGCGTGGGCCCGATGGCCCTGTCCGAAGGGTCGCTCGCGGCGCTGCCGGTGGACGAGCAGGTCTTCACCGTGATCAACGACGAGCGCATCGACCGCGGCCTCCCGCCGGTCGACTACCTCACCTCGCAGCTCGATACGTATGCACAAGGCGGTGCCAACGCCGGCACCGACCCGTCGTTCCCGTCCGCGGTCACCGGTGGCGCGCCGATCACCTACGGCGGCTCGATCTGGGCCGGGGGCCTCTCCTCGGTGCTCGAGGCGGACTACTACTGGATGTACGACGACGGGTACAGCGGCACGTCGACGACCAACGCGGCGTGCAGCCCCTCGAACGCGTCGGAGTGCTGGGGGCACCGCGACATCATCTTGCACTCGTTCCCGAACTGCCCCTCGGGCGCGCCGGTGCTCTCGATGGGCGCGGCGTACTCGTCGAGCGGGTACACGGGCGGCTCCATCGCCGCCATCTTGGTGAGCTCGTGCTCGGCGCCGACCGACGTGACGATGACCTGGGGGCAGGTGGCGTCCACGGTCCAGTCGGGCTCGCGGACCGTCGGCATCGCGCCGCTCAGCAACGGCACCGGCTACTGGGAGGTCGAGGCCAACGGCACGGTGGCCGCGTTCGGCGCGGCGCAGAGCTTCGGCTCGCTCAGCGGGCCGCTCAACTCGCCGATCGTCGGCATGGCGGCGACGCCCGACGGCGGCGGCTACTGGCTGGTCGCCTCCGACGGCGGCATCTTCGCCTTCGGCGACGCGGGCTTCTACGGCTCCACGGGCTCGCTCCGGCTGAACAAGCCCATCGTCGGCATGACGTCGACGGTCGACGGGCACGGCTACTGGCTCGTCGCCTCCGACGGCGGCATCTTCAGCTTCGGTGACGCCGCGTTCTACGGCTCGATGGGCGGCCGCCCGCTGAACCAGCCCATCGTCGGCATCGCCGCCGACCCGACGACCGGCGGGTACTGGGAGGTGGCGGCGGACGGCGGCGTCTTCAGCTACGACGCACCGTTCTTCGGCAGCACGGGCAGCATCCGCCTCAACAAGCCGATCGTGGGGATGGAGTCGTCGCCCAACGGGCAGGGCTACCGCTTCGTGGCCTCCGACGGCGGCATCTTCACCTACGGCCAGGCGCCGTTCGACGGATCGACGGGCAGCCTGCAGCTCGTGGCCCCGGTCGTCGCCATGGCGCCCGACAACGCGACCAACGGCTACTGGATGGCCGCGGCCGACGGCGGCATCTTCACCTTCGGCGGCGCGTCGTACATGGGCCGTCTGGTCAGCTCCGCCGGCTAGGACGACCACCGGCGCCGGAGCCGGACCGCGTGCTGCAGCACCGGCCGCGCGCGCCGGCGCACGCCGCCGCCCGACTCAGACCACGCCGCGCCGGGCTCAGACCACGCCGCGCGCGGTGAGGTCGGCGAGCTCGTCCTCGCTGACGCCGACGAGCCCGCACCACACCTCGCGGTTGTGCTCGCCGAGGCGCGGCGCGCCGGAGGGGACCCGGCTCGGGTGCCGCGCCAGGCGGGGGAAGGGAGCCTGCTGGCGCACGGGCCCGATGACGGGGTCGTCGACCGGGACGAGGTCGCCGCGCGCGGCCATGTGCGGGTCGGCGAAGATGTCGGCCGCGCTGTAGGCGGTGCCGACGGGCACGTCGTGTGCGACGCAGCGGGCGGTGATCTCCTCGGCGGAGAGACTCGAGGTCCACGCGGCCACGATCCCGTTGATGTCGCCGCCGTGCGCGCCGCGGGCCGCCAGGTTCACGAAGCGCGGGTCCTCGGTCAGCTCGGGGCGCTCCATCGCCGCGCACAGCCGGGCGAAGTTGGCGTCGGACCCCGCGACGATGCAGATGTA
>DATJTU010000066.1:0-2061 GCA_035503015.1 Acidimicrobiales bacterium
GGCGGAGATCTCGTGGGCGAGGTCGCCGTCGGTCACGGTGCGCGCGTCGGCGCTGACGAGGGCCAGCGGCGACACGACCCAGCGCTTGAGGAGGATGCGCATCACGACGAGCCCGCCGACAAGGAGGATCACCCCGCCTCCGACCACGATGGCAAGGAGTGCGGTGGCGGAGTTGAGGTTGCTGCCGTCCTGGGAGCGTTTGACCGCGAGCTGGTGGCTCAACGCCACCAGCTCGTCGCGGACGTGGTCGAGCTCGGCCTTCCCCGTCGCCAGCGCCTCGGGCGAGGCGTAGGCCCCGTTGCCCGTGGCGGTCGCCCGCACCGCCGGCACGACCCAGCTCGACTCCCAAGCGTCGCCGCCGGACTCGGCGTGGCGGGCCTCCTGCAACAGCTCGGGCTGGTCGGCCAGCTCGGTGTTGAGGTCAGCCGAGGCGGACTTCTCCTCTTTCATGCCCGTCTGGGTCGGCTGGAGATACGCCGGGTTACGGCCGAGGATGTAGCCCCGTACCCCGGTCTCCTCGTCGACGTAGGCCAGCAGGAGTTGATCGGCGCTCAAGCTGGCGGGGTCGATCTGGTCCAGCAGGGCCTCGCGCGCATCGACGAGGTGGACGAGGGCGATGGACGAGACGACAGCGACGGCCACCAGCGCCACCGCCACGACGACAGTCAACACGTTGAGGCTGCGGCGCAGGCTGCGGTGCCGGGTCCCGTTCCGCTTCGGCTTCGGCTTGCGGGTCTGCACCGCCGGCGTGGACTGCGCGGTTGTCGGAGTGGGCCGCGTGGGCTCCTCCTGTGCAGTGGCGGTCGTGCTCATCGGATTGAGGCGGTCAGCGCGTCCAGCGTGTCGAGGTGGAGAGAAGGAGCAGCGCGACGTCGTCCAAGAGGGGTTCGCCGTTGGCCTCCTCGGTGGCGACGATGAGCTCGTCCGCGAGCGATTCGAGGTCGTCGACCCGCTCCATCGCCTGCAGTGCGAGACGAGCCAGCCCGGCGGCCTCGACGCGTGCACCGCCTCCGTCGCGGCCTTCGACGATCCCGTCGGTGAAGACCACGAGCGTCCAGTCGGTACCGAGCTCGATCTGATTGGTCGGCCACTTGGAGTCCTCGAACACGCCGAGCACCGGGCCTCGGGCGTCGACGGGAAGTTCGACCGCCTCTCCGCCTGCGAGCAGGATGGGGCTCGGATGCCCGGCCAGGTGCATCTCCGCGTGTTGCCGATCGGGTTGCAGCTCGAGCTCGCAGACGGTGGCGAAGATCTCGTCGTTCTGCCGCTCTGCCTCCACGACACGGTGTAACGACATCAATGTCACGTCGGGCGGCTGGTCCGCGAGAACCAGGGCGCGCCAGGCGACGCGCAAGGCCACCCCGAGCGCGGCTTCGTCCGGTCCGTGTCCGCAGACGTCGCCCACGATCGCGCGGACAGTCCCGTCCTCGAGCTGGATGGCATCGAAGAAATCACCGCCCAGGAGAGCCCGTCCGCCTCCAGGCTGATAGCGCGTCGCCCAACGCAGATCGCCGTCCGGCAGGATGGGTCGCGCCAACAACCCGCGCTCGAGCCGTGCGTTCTCGGCACCGAAGATCTCCGCGTCGCGCAGGCGCCGCGCCGTCTCCTCACCGCGTTGACGGGCGATCGCATAACGAATGGACCGGTGCAACGACTCGCGCGACACGGAACCCTTCGTGAGGTAGTCCTGGGCGCCGAGCTCGAGTGCGGGGTCGCCACGGATCGAGTCGTCGAGCCCGGTGAGCACAACGGTCGCGGTGCCGGGGCTGACCTCGTGCAAGCGGTGCAAGGCCTCGAATCCCTCGGAGTCCGGCAGCCCGAGGTCCAAGAGGGCGCAGTCGAAGTCCGCGTTCGCGAGCGCAGCCCTCGCCTCGGCGATGTCGTGCGCCCAGGTCACTTCGTAGTCTCGGCCGCCGCTCTCGAGAAGGTCGCGGACGAGGTAGGCGTCACCCGGGTCGTCCTCGATCAACAGGACGCGCAACCGTGAAGACTCGCCCAAGGGCCTCGACTTCGTCGGTTCCTGTTCAGCCATGGCCATCCGTCCGCCGGCCCGTAGGGCGG
>DATJTU010000067.1:0-47802 GCA_035503015.1 Acidimicrobiales bacterium
GGGAAACAGAGCCACAAACCCTGCGACCACGCACCCGATTAGGAGAACTCTGCGCCAGGTCAGCGGCAGCGCGACCAAGGCAAGGACATAGAGACTGAGAGCGAGGGTGATGATGGTGGCGGCCGTGCGTTGTTGAACCAATGGCAGACCACGGGAATGGGCGACCGCGTAGGTCGTGAACGTGGCGCTGGCGATGATGATGCCAGCGGGCACGGCGAAGCGCAGGACGCGATCGACGAATCCGGGTCTGAACCGCCGCAAGTTGGGGGCCAGGGCTAGGAAGAAGCACGGAATGCCGATAGTGAGTGAGTCGATGATTGTCAGATGTCGGGGCAAAAATGGATAGGGCAGGAGGACAGCACCGACCAAGATGGCCAGCAGGGTGGCCCACACCGTCTTGGTGAGGAAGACGTTGGCGACCCGCTCGATATTCGCGGTGACTCGACGACCGTCGGCTACCACAGTCGGCACCGAGGCGAAGGAGTTGTCCAGCAGCACCAGCTCGGCGACCGCTTTGGTCGCCGGGGCCCCGGACCCCATGGCGATCCCGATGTCGGCCAGCTTCAGCGCCAACACATCGTTGACGCCGTCTCCCGTCATGGCCACCGTATGGCCCTGCGTCTGGAGGGCCCGGACCACGGCCTGCTTTTGGCGGGGGGTGACCCGGCCGAACACGCTCCGCTGCTGTAACACGCTCGCGAGGGCGTCGGGATCTTCGGGAAGGCTTCTCGCGTCGACCGGCTCATCGGCCCCCGGGATTCCGACCTGGCCGGCGACGGTCCCGACAGTGAGGTGGCTGTCTCCGGACATCACCTTGAGGGTTACGCCTTGCTCGGCGAAATAGGCGACCGTGTCGCGTGCGTCAGGGCGAACCTGCTCGGCGAAGACGATCAGGGCGACGGGCCGCAGCGTGTCGGGAAGCGAGTCCCCGGCCAGCTGCGCCGAGGTGTACGCCAGCGCAACAACCCTCCGGCCGCTCGAAGCCGACTGCTCTGCCTGAGCGACAACATGGGGCTGCGCCGCCAGCACAATCTCTGGGGCACCGAGTATCCAAGTGCCGTGACCGGCGAAGCGACCTGCGCTCCACTTGCGCGCCGAGGAGAAAGCCACGGTGTCCTGCCGCAGCCAGCCTGCGGGAGGCGGGAAGCGCCGAGCAATGGCGCCGAGTGTCTCGTTGGGGTTCTCATCGTCAGCGAGCGCACCCAGCGCGGCCTCCGCCGGCAACTCGGTGTCCAAGGGAAGCAGCCGGTCGAAGGCGATGGACCCATCTGTCAGAGTGCCGGTCTTGTCGAAGCAGATCACGTCGACCCTGGCCAGACCCTCGACGGCGGGGAGCTGCTGGACCAGGACCCGGCGGCGAGCCAAACCTACGGCGGCCACGCCAAAGGCCACGCTTGTGAGCAGGACAAGACCCTGGGGCACCATCCCGACCAATGCGGCCACGGTGCCGCTGAGGGCAGCGTCGACGGAAAGGTTGGCGTGCAGCTGGCTGACCGTGGTGAGCACCGCGACGGGGAGGATCGCCCACGTGACATAGCGCAGGATGCGGTCGATCCCTTCGAGCAGCTCGGAGCGCACCAGCGAGAACTGACGCGCCTCGGCCGCCAGCTTGCTGGCGTAGGCCTGAGCTCCGACCGCTGTGGCCTGGTACAGCCCTGATCCGCTCGACACGAAGCTGCCAGAAAGAAGGGCGTCGCCCACCGCCTTGTCGACGGGCCGAGATTCGCCGGTGAGAAGGGACTCGTCGACCTGCAGACCTGTGCTGTCTCGAACGTGGCCGTCGGCGACCACCTGATCGCCGCTGCGGATCATCACGAGGTCGTCGCGCACCAGCTCCTGCACGCCGATCTCGGCGACCGCGGTGTTTCGAATCACACGGACTCGCGGGGCGCTGAGGACGGCGAGGCGATCGAGCGTGCGCTTGGCCCGCAGCTCTTGGACGATACCGATGAGAGCGTTCGCGACGAGGACGATCCCGAATAGGGCATCCTGCGGCTGACCGACGATCAAAATAACTACGAGCAGAGCACCCAGGATGAAGTTGAACCGTGTGAGGAGATTGGCACGCAGGATTTCCGCTACGGATCGACTCGGACGATCCGCATTGGCGTTCGTATATCCCTGAGCGACGCGGAGACCTACCTCGGCGTCGGTCAGACCTTCCGGTGGCGTCGCTTCTGGCCCGAGAGAGGACCCGTCCGGCAATGAATCGATGGACGGGTCGGGCAGCGTGGTCATGGCAACGGCCTCCGGGCCACATTGTCGCTTGTCTTAAGTCGGCAATGTGACTCTGCGAACTCCCGTAGCTCCCGTCACGTCCCGGCACTCCACGTCGAGCCCAGACCCTCGAGGCCCAGCATCGGCTCCAAAGCGTCGATCGCCTAATGGAGGTGGCCTGCGCAGGTGTTGCCATCGTCGTCACTGTTCGTCCCATCCGGACAGGTCGAATGTGACCACTCGACGGCGAACAGGCTGGTTCCTTTGAAGTTGACGCCTCGGAGATCAGCGCCCGTGAAGTTGGCGCCCGTGAGGTTGTCGCCTGCGAAGCTGACCGCCTCGAGATCGGCGCCCGTGAGGTTGGCGTGCCCGAGGTTGGCCGGGTTCGCGTCAATGCCGGCGAGTCTGGCCCCCTTTAGGTCAGCGCCTTGGAGATCGGCACCTCGGAGGTCGGTGCCTTGGAGATCTGCGCGTTTGAGATCGGTGCCTTTGAGGTCGGTGCCGGACAGATCTGCGCCTTGGAGATCGGCGCCTTGGAGATCTGCGTTCGTGAGGTCGAAGTTGCACCCGCGCAGTTGGGCTCCAGGACCCGGCGTGCAGCTACTGGTCGTGTCAGCCGATGCCCTCGCGATGGCGATGGCCCCGGCAACGAGAACCACCAAAGCGACGACCAGGGCCACGCCGAGCCGCGCTGGTCCCACTCGTCGCATGACCCTTCTTTCTGATCGCCCGCCCCCCGATGGGTACCGAGATCATAGGAACAATCACCCGGTCCACGAGAGGCCAAGAAGCTCCCCGAGCTCTGCGAGTGCCTCACCGGGATCCGTCACCTTGATCGTGTGCATCCCGAGCTCCCGGGCCGGTTTGAGATTCACGCCCAGGTCGTCGAGGAACACCGCCTCGTCGGCACGGACGTCCAGCGTGTCACAGGCGAGCTCGTAGAAGCGGGGATCGGGCTTGCGCACCCCGAGCACGCGGGATTCGAGGATCGCGTCGAAGAGGGCGTAGACCGCTGCGACCTCGTCCGACACCGCGCGCTCGGCCGAGACGAAGTTGTTGGTGAGGCAGGCTGTCTTGTAGGTCTTCCCGCACGTCTCCACCGCAGCGACCATCTCGGGCCTGATCTCCCCGGCGAGCATCTCCAGTACGCGGCGGCCGTCGACTTCGTGCCCGAGGGCGCGCGACTCGTCCGCCCACTCGGCTCCGAACGTGTCGAGGTCGATCTCGCTGCGCTCGAGCCGGGCCCACGCGTTGTCGTCGGGATTGGTGGCGTTGACGGTGCGGATGAACCCCGCCGGCAGCCCGTGCACGGATTCGAAGTGAGCGAAGGCCTCGAATGGGCTGGACGAGATCACGCCTCCGAAGTCGAACATCACGGCCCGTATGGTCACGCGCCGGAATGTACCAGCGGCTCCACCGACCCGGACACAGCTACATTGCGGACGTGGACCTACAGGAGATCTCCGACAAGATCGAGATCCGCGAGCTTCTGTTCCGCTACGCCCGTGGTCTCGACACCCAGGACTGGTCGCTGCTGTCGTCGGTCTTCACCCCCGACGCCCGGCTCGACTACACCTCGGTCGACGGCCCGTCAGGGCCGCGCGACGAGGTGGTGGCCTGGCTCGAGCGTGCGCTCACACCGGTACCGATGACCCAGCACTTCATCACCAACATCGAGATCGATCTCGAGGGAGATCGTGGCACCGTGCGCGCGATGTTCTACAACCCGATGCAGCTGCCCGGTGTCGAAGCACTGGCCCACTGTGGTGGCAACTATCACCACCAGGTGGTGCGCACGCCCGAAGGTTGGAAGAGTGAACGGCTCGTGGAAGAGACCAAGTGGGCCGTCAACCCGATCCCTGAGCGCCGTCGCTGATCTCAACCGGTGGCCGAGGTGGCGCCTTGGCGCGACCGCTCGAGCGCCCGGGCGATCCTCTCGCCGGACGTCGGGACGAAGATGAACAGTACCCAGCCGAACTTGGCCAGGGACGGGTCGGTCCACGCCAAGGTGATCGTGATCAACACGATCACCACCACGAGCGCGGCCCGGACGCGGCCCGCAAGCTCGTCGTGTGCCGAACGCCGCTGGTCCACGAGGAGCTTCTTGGAGGCCGCGTAATGCGAGATCCACTGGGTGGACAGGTTGATCGCAATCAGGTTCAAGCCGAAAAGGGTGAGGGCGACGGGGTTCCCGCCGTAACGCCCGAGCAGGTCTGAGGTAAAGGGCATCAACGTGAGCGCAAGGAGGAATGCAAAGTTGCGCCACGCCAGACCCTCGTCGTGCCCCTTCATGCCGCGCAGGACCCTGTAGTGCACGAGCCAGAACTGGGCGATCACGACGAACGACACCAGATAGCTCGTCAACTCGTTGCCGTCGACGTTGAGTGCGCTCCAGAGGTCTCCGGGCGAGTTCACGTCATGCTCGATGGGTACCTGCAATTGCAAGACGAGCAAGGTCAGCGCGATTGCGACGACGCCGTCGGTCAGTGCGAGCAGTCGAGCAATGCTGGGAACGTTGTCGTCGTCAGGGACCCGCGCCACCGCTCAGAGCTTGGCAGACCCCATGCGCGGAAAGCGGGATCCCGCCCGAGCTAGTTCGTCATGCGCGCGGACATGCGGAGAGAACGCGCGCACCTCGGCGTCGAGTCAGACGAAGTCCGATCCGCCGTCGGCGTTTACACACGCGCCGGTGACGTACCCGTTGCGACGCGACACCAGATACGCGGTCAACGACGCCACTTCGTCGGGCAGTCCGGCGCGCCCGAGATCGGCCGGATGGTGGAAGTTCTTGTTGATCCAGGTCATCACGTCGTACGGATCGTTCACGTCCAGTCCCTCGGCGCTGAAGATGTCCCGCAGGTTCTCGGTGAAGCTCGCGGTGACGATCGACCCAGGGCAGACGACGTTGACCAGGATGCCATCGGCGGCGAGGGACTTGGCGAGATTCTTGGCGAAGCTCGTCACGGCGGCCTTCGAAGCCGTATACGCCACGAGGTTCGGGCTCTGTCGCTGAATGGAATGGGCTGAGTAGACCGCGACCCGTGCCCACTCAGCGGCCCGCAACAGTGGGAGTGCGGCGCGCACGGATCGGACCGCCGACATGGTGCCCAGGCCGAAGGCGGCGTCCCACCCCTTGTCGTCGAGGTCGTCGAACCGTCCGGCTCCCGGGCCGATGGTGTGGACGAGGACGTTGAGCGAGCCCCAGCGACTTCCGACTTCCTCGAAGCCGGCGGCGATGGAGCCGGCGTCGGTCATGTCCACGCTGATCCCCACTGCCTCGGGGCTGCCGAGAGAGCCAAGGGTCGCAACGGTCTCGTCCAGCGCCTCCCGGCCGCGCGCCATCACAGCGACGCGGGCACCATCGGTAGCGAGGATCTCCGCCACCGCACGGCCCATGCCTTTGCTTCCACCGGTGACGACCGCGGTCGCGTCACTCAGTCCCAAGTCCATGACTCGCGCACACCTCCTCTGTCGAGATGCTCCGAGTGAGCTCGCGCTTACACAGCTGCATCGTACGAACTCATGTAGGGCGCGAACCGCTCATGGACTTGGTCAGCGTCCAGGCCGAAGTCGGCCAGGGAGTAGGTGTGTTGGCCGTGCGAGCCCGGCTCGTGCGACCCGGCCCAGCGTGCCACCGCGTCGCGCGACCCGTCGGGGAACCCGATGCCGATGTGGTCCAGCGCGGTGCCGAGGGCACCGACAGGATCCACCTGGAGGTCGGCGAACGCAAGGTCCGCGAAGCGGTCGTCGCCCACGCGGTTGCGAAAATCCATGGCTCGCGAGACCCCGGTCCACCACCGGTCGAGTTGTTCGGGCCCGAGCTCGAGCGAGTCGTCTCGTTCGCTGCTCCAACTCCTCGTGTAGTGGATGAGGCTGCACACCGACCCGAGCACCTTGGCCGGGTCGCGGTGGCTCCACAGGAACTTGGCGTCGGGGTACGCCTCGAGCAATGCGTCCAAGGCGAACATGTGAACGGGCGTCTTCAGGTGCCAGAGGCGCGGCGGGCAGTGCCACTGGAGCAGCTGCAGCACGCGACGGTGGAATTGGTACGTGCCGCGCATGTCGCAGTCGGTGACCCAGGCCAGGTACGACGGAACCCTTCCGAACCCGTCGAAGTGCACGGTGCGGAAGCTCATGCCGAGCAGGTCTTGGCATTCCGTGGCCGTGGTCGCCTCCTGATGATGCATGCTCGCCATGAGCGGGAACATCTCGTACATCATCGCCAAGCCGGCTTCGGCATCTGCGATCCGCGGATCGGTGTGCTCGGTGGCTGACTCCGGAGGCGGGCACGGCGATGACGACTCCCACATCCGCAGCGAGCGGAATTGCGGGTCGGCGGCCACGAGCTGGCTCAGTGCCGTCGTACCCGTGCGCGGCAGGCCGATGACGAAGACGGGACCCTCGACCTCCTCCTCGTCGATGGCCGGGTGCAGGCGGTAGGTCTCCTCCACCTGCAGGCGAGTCGACAGCAGGCTCACGAGTCGAATGTGCTGCATGACCTCTCCCGCCTCGGTCAGGTCAGCCTCTTCGTTGAACGACTGCACGATCCGTTCCAATCCCTCACGGAACATCGGGTCCCCGAAGTCGTCGAGTCCCGTCTTGTGGCGCGCTTCTGCTTCGAGTTCGGCAGCGTCAATCGTCATCGGCAGAACCTCCTGCTCACGGCGAGCCTCCGGGACGCGATCGCGGCAGCACGCTCCGCCGGGGTCACTCGGTGCGTGCCGGGCGGCAGCGCGTCGCCGAGTTCGGCCAAGGGGACGACACGGGTGGACGGCACCGGGGCCGTCTCGGTTCGGACGCAGCGAAGGATGACCGGCCCGGCGCTGTGGCCCGCCGTGTCGAGCCAGTTCGCGACCCCTGGGTCTTCGTGCGCCACCACCGCGCGCACCATGCCGTCGTCGTCGATCACGGCCTGATGGCCGTTCAACGAGCTCTGGTGACGCCCGTAGTCGATGGTCTCCCACCACGGGTTCCCGAGCGAGAAGCTCCAGTACAGACCCTGGGGAGGTTCGACCTCGAAGACGAGAGCCTCGTCCGGGGCGAGCTGCCACGACCCGATCACCGGCCGGTTCTCCGCCGCCGCACCCATTGCGGTCCCATCGAGAGGAGGCAGAAAGGTGTTGGGCGTCTCCGGGCGCGAGAACTGCAGGAAGAAGTCCAGGTTGGCGACGACGAAGTCGCCGAGGGCGATCAGCTGGCGGGCGACGACCGCGCGCGGGTCTTCGAGAGTACGTTCCGAACCCCCGTCCGGGCCGCCGATGCGCTCGATGGAGAGCGACGAGGCCACCTCGGCGTCCCAGTCGTAGAAGAAATGGCGGACGACCAGTGCGGTCGCGTTCTCTGCGATCGGGAGCCAGTTGCCGTCATGGGGCTCCTCGGAGAGGACCAGGTCCACCTCGCCGTCCGGTCCGAGGTCGAGCTCGTCGAGGAGCACGTTGGCGGACGACGCCATGCCCGCCATGGACTGGAGCCCGACGTAGCGGGCCGTGCCGCGAGATCCCCGCAGGCGGTAGCTCTCGCCGCCCCGGAGCGGCGCGCCCGCATAAATACAGTCCGGGCAGTCCATGCCCCACTTGTACACGTTGTCGACGTTGGAGGGCTTGACGGCCAGGACCGGGTCTGGCTCGGCCCGGAGGCCTTGGTCGATCCCGAGCCCGAGCAGTCCGAGCAGGTGCCGGAATCCAGCCGCCATGTCGACGGGATCGCGAGGCACGCTGTCGGACAACACGACGGCGGAGGCTTGCTCCAGCGACTGCAGCAGATGGGACCATGCCCGGCCGGACGTCAGGTCTTCTGCGGTGGCATCACCCGCGCGCGCCGCTTCGCTGACGGAATGTGGCATCCACGACGGGTTGACGAAGGGTGTCACGGGTTCCCCGACCGCGTCGCAACGAGTAGCAGCTTCCCCATGTCCGACCCCCGTCCCTTTGGCCGGGCCATGCTTTCGCGCCGCGCGCGGGTCGTCAACCTGGCGTCCCGTTGCTCGGACCCACGCCAACCGCGTCCGGCGCATACACCGCCCTCGCAGTCGCCGCGCGTAGCGTGTGCCAAGGAGGTGGCAGGGCGTGCCACAGCAGGCGGTCACAGGGCGAGCGGACATCACATGATCGAAGGAGCAATCCCGACTCTCGTCCTGATCGGCATCGCAGCGGTGCTGGCGCCGATCATCTCGGAGTGGACCCGGCGGTACTTCGCCGTCCCGGAGGTGGTCATCCAGATCATTTTGGGGATCGTTCTCGGTCCCTTCGTGCTCAACCTGGCGCATCCCAACAGCATCGTCACTGCGTTGTCCGATTTCGGACTGACCTTCTTGATGTTCCTGGCCGGGACCGAGCTCGACCTCGCCGTGCTGCGCGAAGGCCACATGGGACGCGCGCTCAGCTCGTGGGGTGCCTCCGTGCTCATCGCTCTCGGCATCGGTGCCCTGCTGCACGGGACCGGGTTGGTCCTCGACTCGGTCGTGGTGGCCCTGTGCCTCACGACCACTGCACTCGGCACGCTGTTGCCCATCCTGCGCGACGCCGGCATCCTGCGTACGCCGCTCGGGCCGTCGATGCTCTCCGTCGGTGCGATCGGTGAGTTCGGCCCGATCGTGGCGGTGGCCGTGCTCCTGACGAACCGTGACGCCCGGGTCACGTTCGTCCTGCTGGTTCTCTTCGTGGTTGTCGCGGTCCTGGCCGCGCTACTGGCCACGCAGGTGCGGCCGCCGCGTCTCGTCGCGCTGCTGCGCAAACACATGTACTCCACCGCACAGCTGCCGGTCCGGATCTGCGTGCTGCTGGTGATCCTCCTCGTCTACCTTGCGAGCAAGCTCAGCCTCGACGTGCTGCTCGGCGCGTTTGCTGCGGGTGTCGTCGTCAGGCTGTTCATCAAGGGGGAGGACGCCCAGCCTGTCGAGAGCAAGCTCGAGGCGATCGGCTTCGGCTTTCTCATCCCGATCTTCTTCATCGAGAGCGGGATCAACTTCGACCTCGGGGCACTGATCCACCGGCCCCACGTGCTGCTCCTGGTCCCGATGTTCCTCGCGCTCTTCCTGGTCACCCGAGGCGTCCCGACATGGGCCTTCTTCCGCGGCGTCATCGACAAGGTCGAAGCCCGGAGCCTCGCCGTGCTCTCGGCGACCGGGCTGCCGCTCATTGTCGTCATCACGACGCTCGGCGTCGACGAGCACCGCATGAAGCCGCAGAACGCGGCCGCGCTCGTGACCGCCGGCATGTTGTCTGTCCTTATCTACCCCGTCATCGGGCTCCGCTGGTTGGCCAGTGGCGTCGAGGGGAGAGGGGGCGGCAAGTCACGCCGCGCCGCAGGAGGTCCGCCGCATGCCCCGCCCGGACCCGCCGGCCCGTCCGGTCTCGCCGGGACCACCGGAGACGACGAGGCGTGACCACCGTGCGCGCCCGGGTCCCCGTCCCGGGCGGGGCGAGACGAGCACACGTCCGCGAGCGGCGGCGCGAGTCGCTGTGGTTCTGGCCGGCGGTGGCGGCGGTGGCGGCCTGGGTCGCCGGCGACATCGCCGCGCGGTATCTGCACAGCTTCACCCTGCACCAGGGCTTGTTCCCGACCGATCTCGACGACGCCCGGACCCTCCTGGCGACGATCGCGGCCGCCCTCTTGACGTTCACCGGCGTCGTGTTCTCCATCACGCTCGTCGCGCTCCAGATGGCGAGCACCCAGTACTCGCCGCGATTGATCCGGACGTTCGTGCGCAAGCCCGTCACGAAGCTGGCGCTCTCGATCTTCATCGCGACGTTCGTGTACTCGCTTACGCTGCTGGCCCGGCTCGGCACCACGGCCCGCGTCCACACCGTGCCGCAAGGCGCGGTCGGGTTGGCCTACCTCCTCGTCATGGCGTCGGTGATCGTGTTCGTGGTCTTCGTGCACGCGACCGTGCGCTCCATGCGAGTCACCTACGTCATCGAGTCCGTCTTCCGCGAGACGTTGCAAGCGTTCGAGAGCCTCTTCGCCCTGGCGGACGCCTACCGGGACGCGACGGAGCCGGAACTCGGGCTCGAGCAGCCCCCACCACGAACATCACGTTCGACCGCACCGATGCCGCGCTCGACGGCATCGACACGTACTCCCTCGTCGGCCTCGCGCAACGCCGGGCCTGTGTGCTCGTCCTGCGCGCGCCGGTCGGGACGTATCTGCACCGGGGCGAGCTGCTGGCGACGGCGTTCGGCGGGAGCCCGCCCGAGACGGCCGAGGTCCTGCGGGCGCTCGACTGTCTCGCGGTGCGGACGCTCTACCAGGACCCGCGCTACGGCCTGCGTCAATTGGTGGACATCGCGAGCAAGGCGCTCTCGCCGGCGATCAACGACCCGACGACCGCCGTCCAGTCCCTCGACCGGATCCACGGCCTGCTGCGAGCGATCGCCGACCGGCCCGACCCGACCGGCTGCTTCGTCGACGGCGCCGGGGCGGTCCGCCTCGTCGTGCCCGTGCCGGGCTGGGACAGGATCGTCGAGCTCGCCTTCACCGAGGTCTGCGTCTACGGCGCCGGCGCGCCACAGGTGTCGCGCAAGCTCTTCGCGATCTTCGAGGACCTGATCGCTTGTGTCGCGCCCGAGCGCCGGCCCATCATCGAGACGCAGCGGGCCTGGCTCCAAGAAGAGGTCGTGCGCCACCACGTCGTGCCCCTCGACCGGGCCCTGTCGCCGGACCCGATGGGGCTCGGCTGACCTTCGTCACTCGCCTCCGGTGAAGAGACTCGGGTGCGGGCGCGCCGGCGGCGTGCGGAAGAACGGCCGTACGTAGCTCTCCATGAGCTCGCCCACGACGTCAGCCGACTGCGGATCGGCGACGAGGTTGGTGTCCTCGTGGGGATCGTCGCTCAAGTCGAAGAGCTGGCAGGGTGAACAGGCGTCCTCGTCGACCACCAGCTTGTAGCGGTCGGTCTCGAAGACGGCGAAACCCCAGTTCTCGCTGACGGCGACCGTCCGGTCGCCCGGTGCGCCGTCGCGGACCGAGCCCACCAGCGAACGTCCCTCGCCGTGCTCCACCGACGGCGCGCCGGCGATGTGGCGCACGGTCGCAGGCACGTCCAGGTGTTCGGTCAGCGTGTCGACGACCAGCCCCTCGCGGCCGCCGGGCGGGCGGATGATGAGGGGAACCCGGACCGCCGGCTCGTAGAGCACGCACTTGGACATGAGCCCGTGGCTGCCCGCCATCTCGCCGTGGTCGCTGGTGTAGATGATCCAGGTGTTCTCGAGGAGGCCGGTACGTGCCAGGGCGTCCACCATCAGGCCGACCGCGTGGTCGATGACGGAGATATCGGCGGCATAGGCGCGGCGCATGGCGCGAATCGCGTCGTCGGTCATCGACTCGGAGTCCGACACCCACAAGAACCCGTTCAGAAGCGCGCCGTAGCGTCCCGTCCCGTCGGTGGCGGGCCGGCGCGTCGACGCCGGCATCGAGATCTCGATGTCCCGATAGCGCTCGACCGCTTCGGCCGGCGCGTCCCACGGGTCGTGCGGTCCGGGGAAGCCGACGAAGAGGAAGAACGGTTGTGCCTTGTCGTACTGCTCGATCCAACGGACCGCCTGCTGCCCGTGCCAGGTGTCGACGTAGGACTGCAACGGCAATGGCATCGGGGTCGCGTCCCACATGGGGAGACACTTGGTCGCGTTCTGCCCGTCTTCGTTGTCGCCTTGGTAGCTCCGGTCGGCGACGTGTCGCTTGTACGCCTCGAGCAGTCCTTCGCCGGCGAGGTAGTCCGTGTACCGGTTCGGGATCTTCGGGATGAATTTGTCGCCCGTCTCGAAGACTTCCGCGAAGCCGAGAGCTTGCAGGCGGCTCGCCATGTCGTCGATGTGAGGGACAGTGACCTTTTCGTCCTGGTAGAGGTGCGCTTTTCCGAGCAGCGAGGTGTGATAGCCCGCGTCGCGCAGCGCCCAGGCATACGTCGGCGTGTCGGGCGCGATCTCCTCCCAGTTCGTGTACACACCGTGGTCCCTGACATATCGCTCCGTCATGAACGAGGCTCTCGACGGCATGCAGAGCGGCCCCTGACACGACACGCGCGAGAAGCGCGCGCCTTCGGCCGCCAATGCGTCGAGCGACGGTGTCAGCACCGACGGGTCGCCCGCGCAGCCCATCATGTCCGCGCGGTGTTGGTCCGACATGACGAGAAGGATGTTGGGGGCGCTGTCACTCACGAGCTCGCCGGCTGCCTTTCGCATTCGCGCGACCGCGTTCAGCCGCGCCACAGGATCTTCGCACGGATCTCGTACGAACGCCCGAACGAGCGTCCGAATGGGTGAGTCGCGCGACGCGCACCATTAACCTGAGGTCGTCTCGGGAGGCGGCACGCGGAGCGGACGCGAATCCAGACACCAAGCCGGACACGAAGGAACGCGCAAATCGGAACGTGGAGAACGCGGAGCAACACGTATGCCCTTTGACCTGACGCAGACCCTCGCCGAGCACCGTGGCGAGAACTTCTCCCTTCATTCCAAGTACGTGAACCCACAGCTGCCGAGGGTCCTCGGCACGCTCGAGTTCGCACGTTTCTACGAGAAGGGTGAGGGGTGCTACCTGGTCGACGACAAGGGCGACCGCTACCTCGACTTCCTCTCCGGGTTCGGCGTGTTCGCACTCGGGCGAGGGCACCCCGCCATCGTCGGCGCGCTGCACGCCGCCCTCGACGCGGACCTGCCGAACCTCGTGCAGATGGACTGTGCGCTGCTTCCGGGAGTGCTCGCCGAACAGCTCGTCGCCCGTTCGCACCCGGGCATCGAGCGTGTGTTCTTCACGAGCTCCGGGGCCGAAGCCATCGAGAGCGCCCTCAAGTTCGCGCGGGCGGCGACGAAGCGGACCCGGATCCTCTACTGCGACCACGCCTTCCACGGCCTGACGACAGGGGCGCTGGCCCTGAACGGCGGGACCGAGTTCCGCAGCGGCTTCGGGCCGTTGCTCCCGGGCTGCGAGATGATCCCGTTCGGCGACGCGGCAGCGCTGGCCCGCGAGCTGCGGCGGGGTGACGTGGCGGCGCTCGTGATCGAGCCGATCCAGGGCAAGGGGGTCAACGTGGCCCCCGACGAGTTCTGGGCCGAGGCCCAGTCGCTGTGCCGGCGCCACAAGGCGTTGTTGGTGCTCGACGAGGTCCAAGCCGGGATGGGTCGCTGCGGCACGTTCTTCTGCCACGAGCAATTCGGGATCTCGCCCGACATCATCACTCTGTCCAAGGCGCTGTCGGGGGGGTACGTGCCCGTGGGCGCGATGCTGTGCTCTGCCGCGGTCTCCGACAGCGTGTTCAGCTCCATGGACCGCGCGGTCGTCCACTCGTCGACCTTCAGCGCCAACCAGTTGGCGATGGTGGCCGGCCTCGCGACGATGCAGGCCTTCGACGAGGACGACATCCTCGACCGCGTCCAGCGGACCGGCAAGGCGTTCACCAAGGCGCTCGGGCCCCTGGTCGAGAAGTACGAGTTCCTCCACGAGGTCCGGGGGAGAGGGCTGATGATCGGGCTCGTGTTCGGAGAGCCGACGACGCCGAGTCTCCGGCGTCGCTACCGCGTGCTCGAGGCGATCCGGCCTGCGCTGTTCTCGCAGATGGTCGTCGTGCCGCTCTTCCACCGGCACCGCGTCCTCACCCAGGTCGCCGCCGACAACATGAACGTCATCAAGCTCCTCCCGCCGTTGATCGCGGGGGACGACGAAGTCGAGTACTTCGCCGACGCGCTGGACGACGTGCTCGCAAGCGCGCAACGTGGGTCGGGGTCCGGCCTCATCTGGGAGTTCGGCAAGACGATGGCCAAGGGCACGTTGCACCGGTCGCGGCTGTGACCGCTGTCCGGCTCGGATCGGGCGACCGCGTCCTCGTGACCGGCGCGAGCGGCTTCATCGGGTCCGCCGTCACCCGCCAGCTGCTGGACCGCGAGCTCGAGGTCGTCGCACTCGTCGAACCGGGTGCGGACACCGCGAACCTGCGCGACCTGCCGGTGAAACAGGTGGTCGGCGACGTCCGCAGCCTCGACAGCGTGCGGACGGCCGTCAGCGGCTGCCGCGCCGTCTTCCACGTCGCGGCCCTCTACCGGTTCTGGGCCCGGGACCCGAGCGCGTTCTACGCCGTCAACGTCGGCGGCACTCGCAACGTGGTGCAGGCAGCCTCCGAAGCCGGAGTCGAACGGCTGGTCTACACCAGTACGGTCGGCACGCTCGGGCTCGAGGGTGTGTCGCGCTCCGTCGCAGCAGACGAGCGGTGCTTCCCCGACGTCCGCCACCTGTACGGCTCCTACAAGCGATCCAAGTACGTCGCCGAGCACGAGGTGCTCCGCGCCGCGGCCGAAGGGTTGCCGGTGTCGTTGGTGCTGCCGACCTTCCCGCTCGGGCCGGGAGACCGCGCACCGACGCCGACCGGGAAGCTCGTGCTCGACTTCTTGAACGGGCGCATGCCCGGGTACGTCGACACCGTGCTCAACGTCGCGCACGTCGACGACGTGGCGGCCGGCCACGTCCTCGCGCTCGAACACGGGCGGCCGGGGCGCAGCTACATACTGGGTGGCGAGAACCTGACACTCGAAGCGTTGTTGGGCGAGCTCGCGCGCCGCACCGGGCTCCCCGGGCCCCTGCTGAAAGTGCCGCGCGCGGTCTCGCTGCTCGCGGCCGGTGTGTCGGAGGCCGTGGAGGGCCGCCTGCTGCGACGGCACCCCTCTGTCCCCTTGGAGGCCGCCCGGATGTCGACGTCGCGGATGGCGTTCGACGACGCGCGGGCTCGCTCCGAGCTGGGCTACTCGCCCCGGCCCGCCGCTGAGGCGCTCGAGGACTCCGTCCGTTGGTTCGCAGGCTCGGGCCGGGTCGCCCCTCGCCGGCTGGCGCGAATTCGCTGGTCAGCGCCTCGCGAGCCGGCCCGGACCGCGTAAGGGTCGTCCCGAGCGCCCGGCGCCGCCTCCCGCAGGGGCCCCCGACCGTCCGCGCGTCAAGCCATACCCCCAGGCGAGACTATTTTTTCCCTGACAGAGGGGGCGGTGGCCGAGGGTGTTGCGGGACTTCCATCGACGTCGACGTCGCCGTGGCTGCACGGCGCGCGGGATCGTGGCCTCGTCGGTCCTCGGCGCGCCCCTCGCCCTCCTGGTCACGATCGCGGTCTCGCTCGCCGGGCACACCGGCGTGGCGGCCGCCTCCGGCACCGGCGCAGGCACGAAGCTCGAACCGTTGCCCGGCAAGCAGGGCGCCGTCCCGCCGGGAGCGACCTACCTCGGCCCAGCGCCCTCGGCGACGCAACTGCCGCTCGTCGTCACGCTGCAGCCGCGTGACCCTGCGGCGCTCGCCGCCGAGGCGCAGGCGGTGTCCGACCCCTCGTCGCCGCAGTTCCACCACTTCTTGACGCCACAGCAGTTCGCGCAGCGCTACGGGCCGACGAGCGCGACCGTCAACCAGATCAGCGGCGACCTGGCGGCGCAGGGCTTGAGCGTCGGCGCGCTGTCGAGGACCGGCCTCTCCCTCGAGGTCTCAGGGACCGCCGCCCAGGTGCAGCGTGCGTTTTCGACCCCGATCGACCGGTACCGGCTCTCCTCCGGCAAGACCGGTTTTCGCAACCGGGATGCTCCTGAGCTGCCGTCGGCCATCGCGCCCTCGATCGAGGGTGTGATCGGCCTCGACACGCTGAGCCCGCCGCAGCCGACGACGACGACGTCGTCGTCGGCCACGCCCAGCCCGCCCCAGGCGGCGCCGTCCGGCTCGGGCGCGACCGGCGCCAGTTCGTCACCGGCGCCCGCCGCCTCGCCGGACCTGGCTCCCGGGCAGCCGGCGCCGGCCGCGGGGAGCTGCACGACGTCCATCGACTCGGCGGAGAACAACTACGGCGCGCTCGACGCCGACGACCTCGCGCAGGCGTACTCGTTCGACCCCTTGTACAACTCGAGCGACTACGGGGCGGGATCGACCGTCGCCCTGGTCGAGCTCTCCGGCGCAGGCTTCAGCTCGACCGACATCAACAGTTTCGCCGCTTGCTACGGCATCAGCCTCGCCAACGGGCAGGTGAGCCAGGTCGCAGTCGACGGCGGTGGCGCGACCGGCGGCAACACTGTCGAGGCCGAGCTGGACATCGAGACGGTGCTCTCCCTCGCGCCGAAGGCCGACGTCGAGGTGTACGAGGGCGGTCCCTCCGACGGGATCTACAACGTCTTGGCCAAGATCGTGAGCGACGACAACGCGAAGGTCGTGAGTGCCAGCTGGACGAACGGATGCGAGTCCTACGTGGGTCAGTCGCTCCAGTCCTCGGAGAACACGCTGTTGCAGGCCGCGGCCGTGGACGGGCAGTCCGTCTTCGCGTCCACCGGCGACCAGGGGTCGGCGGGCTGCAACGTCAACGGCGTCGTCTCGGCGCCCACGGGATCGAGCCCCGTGTCCCAGGCCGTCGACCCGACGACCGGCACGGTGTACGTGGCCAACAAGCAATCCAACTCCGTGAGCGTCGACGGTGAGGGCACCGCCAGCAATCCTTCGGATTTCGTCGCCTCGGGCTCCGTCACCACGGGGACCACGCCCGAGTCGATCACCCTCGATTCGTCGCTCGGCAAGGTGTTCGTGGCCAATGCGTCGTCGAGCACCCTCACCACCTTCGCCACGAGCACCTGCAACCAGACGTCCACGAGCGGATGCAGTTCGCCGACCACCATCCCCTCGAACGGCCACCTGTCGTCTCCGAGCGCGGTGGCGGCCAACGGGTCGACGCTCTACGTCGCCAACGCCGGCGGCACGTCGGTCGCGGTCTACAACGCCAGCACGAACGCGTACGTCGGGTCGGTCACCCTCGCCGCGTCCAGTGTCGCCACGGCGATCGCGGTGGACGCGACCAACGGTTTCGTCTACGTCGCCGACGGCAGCAACAACCGCGTGGAGTACTTCAACGCCGCGACGTGCAATGCGACCGTCCAGTCGGGCTGCACGTCGGCGACCACCGTGACCGTGGGCCACGACCCGATCAGCCTCGCGGTCGACGCCAGCACCGGCAACCTCTACGTCGCGAACGCGGGTGGAGGGACGGGCGGCGGCGGCGTCTCGGTGCTCAGCCTCAGCACCCACACCGTGAGCACCACCATATCGACGGGGCCGTCGGTCCCGGGGCTCGACGGGTCCGCGGTCGTGCGCTCGGTCGCGCTGTCGCCGGACGGCACCGAGGTACTGGCGACGCTCGACGGCCTCACCTTCCCCGGTGACGTGCTGGCGACGATCAACCCCACGGCGAACACGATCACGGCCACGGTCAACCTCGAAACGAACAGCGACACCATGGGCGCGGTCGCGAGCGACAGCGGGCGCGATCTCGTGTGGGTGGCGGACCAGACGGCGGGCGACGACGTCGTGCAGAACCTGAACCTCGCCGTGTCGGACCCTGCGAGTCAGCCGTACGTCACCGCCGTCGGCGGCACCTCGCTGACGGCGCTCGGTCCCGCACCGACGGAGAGCACGTGGAACGATCAGCTGCACTACGCGGAAGGCGCGGGTGGCGGCGGCATTTCGAAGACCTTCGCGATGCCGGCGTACCAGCAGACGCTGGGCACAGTCTCGGGGAGCAGCGGGACCCCGTGCGCGAACTCGGGCGGCGACTGCCGCGAGATCCCTGACGTGTCGGCCGACGCCAACCCCAGCACCGGGTACATCATCTACGACTCGGTCAACGGGCTCGGGTGGACGGCGATCGGCGGCACCAGCGCCGCCGCGCCCCTGTGGGCCGGTGTCCTCGCCGTCGTCGCGTCGGCCGACGGCAACACGTCCGGGTTCGGTGCCATCAACCCGATCCTCTACGAGCTGGCGCAGCGTTCGCCCGGCACGTACCTCAACGACGTGACGACCGGGAACAACGACTACAACGGAACGGGGGCCGGGCAGTTCGCCGCCGCCGGCGGTTACGACATGGCGACCGGGTTGGGGACCCCCGTGGCGTCGCAGCTCGCGCAGGGCTTGGACGCGATCCCCCTCGACGTCGCGGTCTCGGGCACGCAGGTCTACGGCGGATCGCCCACCTTCGGCGCGCAGGCGGACTTCGGCGGCTCCACGGGCGCGACCCCCTACGGGGTCACGGTCAACGCGTCGGCCCTCACCTGCACCGGCATCGAGCCGTCGACGCCGATCACGCCCAGCCTCCAGGCCGGTAGCGACACCCTGGACCAGACGACGTGCTCGGGCGTGACCCTCTCGGGTCCGAACGCGAACGACTACACCCTGGTGCTCACGAGCGCGTCCGGTGACTTCACGGTGACACCCGCGCCCGTGGCCGTCGCCGTGAGCGGCTCGCAGACCTACGGCGGGTTGCCCGCCTTCGTCGGCACGGCCAGCAACCCGCCCGCCGGCATCACCGTGACGACGACGAACCTGAGCTGCATCGAGCTCGAGCCCTTCACCTCAATCGGCCCGGGGGTGCCCGCGGGCAGCCGGACGCTCCTGGCCGCATCGTGCTCGGGCGTCACACTGAGCGGGACCAACGCGAACGACTACGCGCCGGCCTACTCTAGCGTCACGGGCAACTTCACCGTTGCGCCCGCGCCGCTCTCGATCGGCGCGTCCAGCGGCTCCATGACCTACGGGGCCACGCCCCCCACCATCATCCCGAACTACAGCGGCTTCGTGAACGGGGACACGCCGTTCTCGCTCACCACGGCGCCGACGTGCTCGACGACGGCGACGAGCACGAGCCCCGCGTCGCCGCCGACCTACGCCTCCTCGTGCAGCGGCGCGGCCGATTCGAATTACACGATCACGTACACGCCGGGCACCGTCACGATCAACCAGGCGACGTTGACCATCACCGCCTCGAGCGGCTCCATGAACTACGGCACCACACCACCCAATGTCACCCCGGCCTACAGCGGTTTCGTCGCCGGCGACGGCGCGGGCTCGCTCTCCTCGCCCCCGACCTGTTCGACGACCGCGACCAACACGAGCCCGCCGTCCTCGCCGCCGTCCCAGACCTACATGTCGAGCTGCAGCGGGGCGACGGACCCGAACTACGCGATCGTGTACACCTCGGGGACGACGACCGTGAACCCGATGCCGGTCGAGGTCGCCGTCAGCGGCTCGCAGGCGTGGGGCGGCTCGCCGGGGTTCAGCGGAAGTGTCGTCGGTTCGTCGCCGTCCGGCATCAGCGTCGACGCGAGCTCGCTCAGCTGCGCCCAGGTGGCCCCGTCGACGTCGATCACGTCGACCCTGGCGGGTGGCTCCTACACGCTCGTGCCCGGGTCGTGTGGCGGTGTCGCGCTCAACGGGTCGGACGCCGTGGACTACGCGGTGGTCTTCACGAGCGCATCGGGTGACTTCACCGTGAGCGGCGGGCCGCCGCCGCCACCCCCGCCGGCCCAGCACGGGTACTGGCTCGTGGGCTCCGACGGCGGCATCTTCACCTTCGGCTCGGCCACCTTCCACGGGTCGACCGGCAGCCTGAAACTGCAGCGCCCGGTCGTGGGGATCACGCCGACCTCCGACGAGGAGGGGTACTGGCTCGTGGCGTCCGACGGCGGCATCTTCGCCTTCGGCGACGCCGGCTTCCACGGCTCCATCCCCGGCCTCGGTCTGGCACCCGCCGGGACCGGCGGGCCGCACGCGCTGAATGCGCCCATCGTCGGGATGGTGCCGTCCGCGGACGGCGGCGGCTACTTCATGGTGGCGTCCGACGGTGGGGTGTTCGCCTTCGGCGATGCCCAGTTCGAGGGGTCGTGCCCGGGGATCGGCGGCTGCAACGGCGCGGCAGTGTCCGTCGTGCCCGACGCCTCCGGCCGCGGCTACTGGCTCGTCACCCAGACCGGCAACGTCTACACCTTCGGCGACGCGCCGTACTACGGCGCGCCCGGGCCGCAGGGCTCGCCGATCACCGCCGCGGTGCGGACGGCCGACGGCGGGGGCTACTACGTGCTGCTGGCCAACGGCACCGTCTACGCGTACGGCGACGCCGCGTCGCGGGGCGGGCCGGTCGGCGCCGTGGGTGGGCTCAACCCCGCCTCGGCGATCTTCACCGATTCCGGCGGGGGCGGGTACTGGGTGGCCTCTGCGGCGGGCGGCGTCTTCACCTACGGCGACGCGCCCAACGACGGTTCCATGGCGGGCACCCACCTCAACGGCGCCATCATCGCCGGCACCGGCTTCTGACCTGCTGAGTTCGGGGTCCCGGGGCATCGGGCACACTGGACGCCATGGCGCCCCAGTTCATCTACACCATGCGCGGGTTGAAGCGCTTCTATCCTCCCGACCGCGAGGTCCTGAAGGGCATCAACCTCTCCTTCTACCCCGGCGCCAAGATCGGCGTCATCGGATCCAACGGCTCGGGCAAGTCCTCGCTGTTGCGGATCATGGCCGGCGAGGACGACGGCTTCACCGGCGAGGCACGCCTCACGCCGGGATTCACCGTCGGGTACCTGTCCCAAGAGCCCCAGCTCGATGAGACGAAGGACGTCGCCGGCAACGTGGCCGAGGGGGTCGGCGAAGCGAAGCGACTCGTCGACCGCTACAACGAGGTGTGCGCGGCCTTCGGCGAACCCGACGCGGACATCGACGCGCTGATCGCCGAGCAGGGCGACCTCCAGGCCAAGATCGACGCCGCGGGCGCGTGGGAGCTCGAGCGGACCTTCGAGATCGCCATGGACGCACTGCGGCTGCCGCCCGGCGACGCCGACGTGACCACGTTGTCCGGCGGCGAGCGCAGGCGCGTCGCGCTGTGCCGGCTGCTGCTGTCCAAGCCCGACCTCCTGCTCCTCGATGAGCCCACGAACCACCTCGACGCCGAGTCCGTCGCCTGGTTGGAGCGGACGCTCCAGGAGTACCCGGGCACGGTCGTCGCGGTGACCCACGACCGGTACTTCCTCGACAACGTGGCGGGCTGGATCCTCGAGCTCGACCGCGGCGCCGGGATCCCGTGGGAAGGCAACTACTCGTCGTGGCTCGAGCAGAAGCAGGCGCGCCTGGCCGCCGAGGAGAAGGCCGACCGCTCGCGCCAGGCCTCCCTCGAGCGCGAGCTCGACTGGATCCGCATGTCGCCGCGCGCCCGCCAGAGCAAGGGCAAGGCGCGCATCACCGCCTACAACGAGCTCGTCGCCGAGGCCGAGGCGTCCGAGCGCAGGGCGGACAAGGTCGAGCTCACCATCCCGCCGGGCCCGCGCCTGGGCGACCAGGTGGTCGACGCGTCCGGTGTCGTGAAGGGGTACGGCGACCGGCTCCTCGTCGACGAGCTGACGTTCATGCTGCCGCCCGGCGGCATCGTGGGCGTGATCGGGCCGAACGGGGCGGGCAAGACGACGCTGTTCCGCATGATCGTGGGGGAGGAGCAGCCCGACGCGGGCTCGCTGACCGTGGGCGCGTCTGTGGAGCTGGCCTACGTGGACCAGACGCGCGCCACCCTCGCCCCTGACGCGACGGTCTTCGAGGAGATCACCGGCGGAGCCGACCGCCTCGTGGTCGGCGGGCGCGAGCTGCACGGGCGCGCCTACGTCGCCGGGTTCGGCTTCAAAGGGAGCGACCAGCAGAAGAAGGTCGGCCAGCTCTCGGGCGGCGAGCGCAACCGGGTCCTGCTGGCCAAGGTGCTGAGCAGCGGCGGCAACGTCCTGCTGCTCGACGAGCCGACCAACGACCTCGACGTCGACACGCTCCGCGCGCTCGAGGACGGGCTGCTCGGCTTCCCGGGCTGCGCGGTCGTCATCAGCCACGACCGCTGGTTCCTCGATCGCATCGCGACCCACGTGCTCGCGTTCGAGGGCGACTCCGAGGTGCGTTGGTACGAGGGCAACTTCAGCGACTACGAGGCCGACCGCCGGAAGCGACTCGGCGCGGAGGCCGACCAGCCCCACCGGGTGCGCTACAAGCCACTCGTCCGCGACTAGCCCGGCGCGCACCCCTCCCACAGCCACGTCGCCTCCTCGTAGGGCGTCGCGCACGGCGGGCCGTCGGCCACCCAGAGGCGTGGCGGCGCGTCGGCTGCGGGCACCCGCACGAGGCAGGACGAGCGCGTCCCGAATTCCTCGAGGTGGACACAGTTGGCCGCGTTGGGACGTTCCTCCCCGTCGGGGACCCGGTGGTCGACGAGCACGCGACGGAACGAGTCCACGATCTCGTCGGCGGTGCGCGGGTCGCCGAGCATGGTTCGCACGAGGTCGACCTTCAGCGAGGGCTCGCCGAGGGCACGGTTCTCCAGCACGTACGTGCCCGGCGGCAGCGCGACCGCGCTGCCGCGTGCTGTCGTCGTCCCGGTGAAGTCGACGAAGTACAACGAGGTCCGGTCGCCGACGAGCAACCACGAGCCGTTGTAGTCGGCTGGCGCGTACCCCGCCAGGAGCGAGTCGACGGCCTCCGCCGCCGTCGGGTGCCGGGCGAGCGCGAGGGGGAGCTCGCCGCGAGAGCGCTTGGCGGGGTCCTTGGCGTCGCCCAGCGGTTGGTTGGTGAGGCCGGCGCACACCCCGTACTCGTTGACGGCGAGCCACGTCCCGCCCGACAGCTCGTCGCGGCCGCCCGCGATCCGCGGCGGACCGGCGTCGAGCACGGTCATCGCGGTGGAGGGCCGCTCCAGGATCTCGTCGCGGTTGGCCCCGACCAGCAACGGTTCGTCCGGGGCGACACGCGAGGCGGCGACGAGGAGGCACACGCTGGGCCACGTTATCGACGGCGACGGCGACCCCGGCGCGCCACGCGGGCGCATCCAATAACGTCTGTCAGCCGTGACCGATCGCTGGGGACGAAGTGACGTGCCGCGTGGCGCGGACTACGACCGGCGCTTCGAGCGGCTCGCCTCGGCCGGCGTCGACGTGCACGGCGAGGCGGACTTCGTCGACGCCTACGCGCCGGCGTCCGTCCTCGATGCGGGGTGTGGCACCGGCCGCGTCGCCATCGAGCTCAGCCGGCGCGGGCGCGCGGTCGTCGGCGTGGATGTCGATGCCGGGATGCTCGAGGCGGCTCGCCGCAAGGCGCCGGACATCGAATGGGTCGAGGCTGACCTCACCGACCCGCAGCTCGACTTCGGGCGCACCTTCGACGCCGTCGTCCTCGCCGGCAACGTCCTCATCTTCGTGCCTTCGGGCAGCGAGGAGCGGGTGATCGCCAACGCGGCCCGGTGGTTGGCTCCGGGGGGCCGCCTCGTCGCCGGCTACTCCCTCCGCCCCGGAGGCCTCGATCCCGTCCGCCACGATGCGTTCGCGACCGCCGCGGGGCTCGAGCTCGAGGAGCGTTGGTCGACGTGGGACCGCACGCCCTTCCGCGCGGGCGACGACTACGCGGTCGCCGTCCACCGGCGGCCCGGCTGAACCTCAGCTGAGCCCCGGCCCGGCCCCGGCTGGACCCCGGCCAAGACCCGGCGGAGCCGGATCCGCGCCCTGCCGAACCGACCCCCAGAACCGGTCGCCCGCGACTGGGGCCAACCGAGGCTGCCGCGCAACGGAGGGGCAACCGCGGCGTCAGTTGGTGCACTGAATGTGCAGACGAACCGTCCTTCGTTAGGCTTATGGTCATGGGAACAGAGGAATTGGATCCGATCGATCACCAGATCATCGAGCTCCTGTCACACAATGCACGCCGGACGATGGCCGACATAGGGGAACAGGTCTCGCTCTCGGCATCAGCCGTGACCAGGCGGATCGAGCGCCTGGAGCGGACGGGCGTCATCGCTGGCTACACGGTTGTTGTCGACCACCGCAAGGCCGGGCGTCCCATCCAGGCCTTCACGGAGGTCCGGTTCGCCGGGACGGCCGACCTGCAGGAGATCAAGGAGACGGCGATGCAGCTCTCCGAGGTCCAAGCCGTGTTCACGACCGCCGGTGACCCCGATGCCCTCGTCTGGCTCCAGGTGCCCGACGTCGAACGTCTCGGCCAGGTCATCGAGCAGCTGCGCCGTCGTGGACGCGTCACGGGCACCAAGACGCTCATCGTGCTCGACACCTGGTCGCGTCACCGCGCCCTCGAGGCGAACGGGCTCCCGGCCCACTCCTAGTGGGGAGACGGCCGCGACTGGTCGGCGCGGCCTGTGCCTTGACGGTGGTCGCGCTGGCCGCTGCGGCGTGCGGGGGGAACTCGGGCGGCACGAGCGCGCCCAGCACGACGTCCACGTCGCGCGCCACGACACCGACGACCGCCGCGCCGGCCGGCACGTGGTCCAAGGCGATCCGCGTCGCACCGGGCACCAACCTCTCGGTCGTCACCTGCCCCGCAGCGGGCGCATGCCTCGTCGGCGCCGCCGGCGGGCAGACCTACCGGCTGTTCCTCGGGAAGCCGAGCTCGCTGGGGTCCCCGGTGCCGTCGGCCTCGCCCCAGGGAACGTCGTTCGTGTCCTGTGGGACGCCGACCTTCTGCGCGGCGGCGCCCGACACGAACCAGGTCGCGTTCTTCAACGGCAGCGCGTGGCAGGCGCCCACCACGCTGGCCGCCGCGCAAGGGATCACGGCCATCGACTGCACCGGGCCCACGTTCTGCATGACGATCGACGGCGAGGGCAATGCGTTCCGCTGGGACGGCAACGGGTGGTCGGGCAACCTCGGCGCGTGGGGAGCGGCGAACCAGATCTCGTGCGCATCGCCCACGTTCTGCGTGGCGGCCGAGGGCGGGCCCTCGGTGTGGAACGGCAGCACCTGGACGCAGCCCGGTGACGTCGACACCGAAGGGCAGCTCAACTCGGTGTCCTGCGCCAGCGCGTCGTTCTGTGTGATTGTCGACAGCAACGGCGACATCGTGACCTGGAACGGCCAGGCCTTCACCGCACCACTGCCGATCGCAGCCGAGTCGCCGGTCACCGGGACCAACCAGTCGGGCCTCACGTCGGTGTCGTGCCCGACGGCGTCGTTCTGCCGTGCCGTCGATTCCATCGGCCGCGTCTTCGGCTGGAACGGCGCGACCTGGAGCAAGGGCACCCTCGTCGACAACGGGCACGCGCTGACCAGCATCTCATGCCCGACGCCGTCCTACTGCGTCGCCGTCGACCGCGCCGGCAACGCGTTCGTCTCGTCCTCACCTTGAGCGAGGGGAGCGGTCGAGCCGCAGCCCTACCAAGGCTCGAGCGCGGGTGCGTTCCCGCGCCCGATCACCCAGGCGAGCAGGGCAGCGGGATCGGTGCGCCCGGGGAGACGGGTGAGCTCGCGCGGCAGCCAGGCGTCCACCAGACCGGCGGGGAGCGGCACCGCCGTCATGCCGAGATCGCCATGGTGGACCACCACCTCGCGCCAGCGCGAGAGCACGGCGTCGCGCGACGGCTCGACGATCCCGCGCGACGTCCGTGACGGCGCGTCCCAGGCGGGAGCGGGCAGGCCGTCCATCGCACGGGCCACGGCGGCGGACGAGTCGCGCACGTCCGCGACGAGCGCCGCGGCGCTCCGCCCCGCGCCGCCCTCGATGTCGGCCCGTCGCTGCTCGAGCCCCCCTGGATACTGGTCGCGCAACTCGCCCCGCGCCGCGCCCTCGAGGCGCCACACCACGCTGTCGCCGTTGCGGGCGATGTGGGTGAGAACGTGCCCCACGCTCCATCCGGGCAGGCGGCTCGGGCTGCGGGCGGCGTCGTCGGAGAGGCCGGCCAGCGCGTCGTCGAGCGCGGCCTGGGCGGCGACGCAACCGGCCACCCACGCGTCGGGCCGGCCGCCGCCGTCGGGCGCCGCGCCGGCCCCGGTCACTTGGCCGGGATGGCGGACTGCCCGTCGAGCATGTCGGCCATGACGGCCCGGATGAATTCGTCGGCTTCGTCGGTCATGCCGCCGGCCACCCCGCCGTAGATCGCGCCGGTCTTCGGCGCCTCGGCCGCGTGCGCCGTGGCGTAGGCGACCGCGTCGGCGAGGTCGGACGCGAATTCGGCGACGACCTCGGGACGCGTCTGGGGCCGGGTGACCGCCATGTGCAACGCGTTGGGGTACTGCTGGCCGTTGAAGCGCCAGCCCTTGGTCCGCATGAAGTCGTTGACGTGGTAGATGTCGAACTCGTCGGAGGTGAAGGAGAAGAGGAAGGTCGGCTGTCCCATGAGGCGCAGTTCGGGGTGCGACCGCACGGCCTCCTGCATAGCGAACGACGTCTCGAAGATCTGGCGCGCGTACTCGAGATAGCCGTCGTGGCCGTACTGGACCATGGCGGCCCACGTCGCGGCGATGAGTCCACCCGAACGCGAGCCTTCGATCCCCGGTGAGGTGTACTTCCCCCCGCTCCAGTCGGTGAGGTAGAAGTACTGCGCGTTGCGCAGCGCCTTGGAGCGGAAGGTGAGGACCGAGGACCCCTTGAAGGCGTAGCCGTACTTGTGCGTGTCGGCCGAGATGGACGTCACCCCCGGCACCGCGTAGTCGAAGGCCTCGATGTCGTAGCCGAGCTCGCGTCCGAAGGGCAGGATGAATCCGCCGAGACACCCGTCGACGTGGAGCCCGACGCCACGCTCGAGCGCGAGGTCGGAGAGCTCGGCGATCGAGTCCACGGTGCCGTAGCCGTAGTTGCAGGCCGAGCCGATCAGCGCCACCGTCTGGTCGTCGACGTTGTCGCGCACCCAGTCCACGTCGACCTTGGTCGTCACCGGGTCGACCGGCGCACGGCGCAACTCGACGCCGAAGAGGTGGCAGGCCTTGTCGAAGGCCGGGTGGGCCGTCTCGGGCTTGACCACGTTGGGCCGGGTGATGCCGCGCGCCTGCGCCCCGTGCTCGCGGTAGGCGAGGACCGCGTGCAGGATGCTGCCGGTCCCACCGGTGGTCACCAGGCCGCAGGGCTCGTCGCCCGCCGCCGCGGCCACGTCCCCCGACTGCAGGCTGAGGGTCATCGCGATGATCTCCGCCTCGAACTTCGTGGCGCTCGGGCACATGTCGCGCTGGAGCACGTTGACGTGTGCGAAGAGGCCGAAGGCCTCGTTCATGAAGTGATAGTGCCCGTGGTCGCCGCAGTACATCGTGCCCGAGCACTTCCCCGTCTCCCAGAAGGCGTCCTCCTCGCCCGCCATCGCGCGCAACTCCGTCAAGACGTCCTCCCGGCTCGTGCCGTGCGGGGGGAGCGCGCGGTTGATGGGGAAGCGGTCGGCGTAGGGATACGTGCTCATGGCTGCGGGCCTCCTGGGGCCGGTCCGGACGGCCGGCGGCCGAGTCCGCCTCGGCCGCGGCACCCGACACTATTCACTCGGGTCGAACCTGCGAACACCCCTGTGGGCGATGATGGCGCGGTGGCACGGCCGGTCGTCTTCTCGTCGTTACACGGCTACCAGCGCGCCTGGGCGGGCGCCGACGTGATCGCGGGCATGACGCTCCTCGTCATCGCGGTGCCCGAGCAGCTGGCGACGTCCCGCCTCGCCGGCATGCCGCCGATCACCGGTTTCTACGCGTTCATCGCCGGCACCGTGCTCTTCGCGCTGCTCGGGTCCAATCCGCAGATGTCGGTGGGAGGCGACTCGACGATCGCGCCGCTCTTCGCCGCGGGCGTCGCCGCCCTGGCGGTGACCAGTTCGCCGCACTACGTGGACCTCGTGAGCATCTTGGCGGTGATGGTCGGCGCGCTCGTCATGGCGGTGAGCCTCCTGCGCCTCGGCTGGATCGCCGAGTTCCTCTCGACACCGATCCTCACCGGCTTCCTCTCCGGGGTGGCGGTCATCATCATCGTGCACCAGCTGCCGGACTTCCTCGGGCTGCCGGCGTACAGCGGGACCAACCAGCACCGGATCGGCGAGGTGGTGACGCATCTGGGCGATGCCAACGGGTGGACCGTGGCTATCGGCGTCGGCGTCCTGCTCGTCATGGTCGTGAGCGCGCGTCTCGACCGGCGCATCCCGGGCGCACTGATCGGTCTCGTCGGGTCGACCGCGCTGGTCGCCGCGCTCGACCTCGAGGCGCACGGCGTCGCCGTGCTCGGTCCGATCAAGACGGGTGCGCCGGTCTTCGGGCTGACCGGGCTGTCCTGGTCCGCGCTCGAGAACCTGGCACCCCTTGCGGCGGTGGTGGCACTCGTGATCCTCACGCAGACCGCGGCGACGACGCGCGTCTTCTCGGAAGAGGGCGGCTACGACGTCGACCCCGGCCGCGACTTCCTCGCGGTCGGCGCGGGCAGCGTGGTGGCGGGGCTCGCCGGCTCCTTCCCCGTCGACGCCAGCCCGCCGCGCACCGGCGCCGTCGCTACCGCCGGGGGCCGTACCCAGGCGGGACCGCTCGGGGCGGCCGCGGTGGTCGTGCTCCTGATCCCCGTCGCCGGCGTGCTCAAGGACGTGCCGCTGGCGACGCTCGCCGCCGTCCTCATCTTCATCGCGCTGCGGCTCTTCCACGTCCACGACCTGATGGCCATCGCCCGCTTCAGCCGCATCGAGTTCGGGCTTGCCGCGATCACGCTCCTCGCCGTGGTGTTCATCGGGGTCGAGCAGGGCATCGCGGCCGCCGTCATCCTCGCGATCTTGGACAGGATCAGGCTCACCGCACGCCCGCAGCTCCACGTGCTCGGACGCGTCCCCGGCAGCACCAGCTGGACGCCGCTGTCGGCGAACGCGGCGGCGATGCAGCAGCCGGGCGTGCTGGCCGTGCTGTTCCCGACGCCCATCTGGTACGCCAACGCCGAGCACTTCCGCGAGCAGGTGGCTGCCGCCCTCGAACGCAACGGCCCGACGCAGGTGCTGGTGCTCGACGCGCTCGGGATGACGGACATCGACTACACGGGCTCGCAAGAGCTCGAGCGCGCCGTCGACGCGCTCGACCGCGTGCACATCCGGTTCGGCATCGCGCGGGCGGGCGGCCATGCGCGCGAGTCCTTGCGCCGCAGCGGGCTCGAAGCCCGCATCGGATCGGACCACTTCTATTCGACGGTCGACGAGGCCGTGACCGCGCTCTCGGCGGGCCCCGCCTCAGCCGCGTGAGCCCGGCCGCACTGTTCGGCGTCCGCTCAGCGACCGTCCCCGGCTGACACCACGGCGCGCACGGGGCGGTGGTCCGAGCCGGCGTGCGGGAGGACCGCGCCCGAGACCGCCCGCAGGCGCCCGTGCACCAAGATGTGGTCGATCTGGCTGTGCGGCCGCCACGCCGGCCAGGTGCGGCCGCGGACGGCCCGCCGCCAGCCCGGCATGAAGACACGGACGAGCGGGCCCCAGGTGTTCATGTCACCGGCCAGCACGGCGTCCGGCCTCGCCGCGGTCCGCAGCGCGCGCCGCAGCTCGGCCCAGTTGCGGTGCGACCCGAAGTGGAGGTGCGACATGTGCGTGCCGACCACCGAGATCGGCCGGCCGTCGACGGTGAGGTCCACGACGATCGCGGCCCGCTCGACGCGGTCGGCCCGCAGGACGCTCATCGGCACGATGCGCGTGTCCTCGATCGGCAGCTCGGGCCGCACGAGGACGGCGATGCCCCAGGAGCCCGGTTCGGCCTCCTGCCAGCGCGCCAGCGCGTGGACGCTCTCGGGGAACGGCCGCACGCTCTCCATGTACAGCGCGCGGTGGTGCTCCGACCACGGGGGCCAGGCGACCCAGCTGCTGCCGGCGTCGGGCTGCGGGCGGATGCGGCGCCCGCTGGCGAGCGTGCGCGACACGATCTGGTAGCCGAGCGCAGACGCAGCCGCTTGCGCCTGGCTCTCGGTGGCGCCCTCGGTCGTCCACGACTCCTCGAGCACGATGACGTCGGCATCGAGCGAGCGGATGGCGGCGAGGTAGTCGAAGGGCCTGCCCCAGCCGTCCATGCCGCAGTGCATGTTGAAGTTGGCGACGCTGAGCACGATGGGCGCTGACGATAGGCGCCGCCGGCGCCCACCGGTACGATCGTCGCGGTGGGGTCGCGGGATTCGTATCTGGCCCGGCGCCTGCGCCCCTTCACCACGACGATCTTCGCCACCATGTCGGAGCTGGCGGCCGACACGGGCGCGGTCAACCTCGGCCAGGGCTTCCCCGACACCGACGGACCAGCGGAGCTGCGCGAGGTCGCCGTCGCCGCCATCCGCGAGGGCCACAACCAGTACGCGCCCGGCGCGGGCACCCCCGAGTTGCGCCGGGCGGTGGCGGCGCACCAGCGCGCCTGGTACGGCCTCGACCACGATCCCGAGACCGAGGTGCTCGTGACGGTCGGGGCCACCGAGGCGATCGCAGCGGTGATGCTGGCGCTGTGCGAGCCCGGTGACGAGGTCGTCATGTTCGAGCCGACCTACGACTCCTACGCGGCCTGCGCCGCCATGGCCGGCGCCGTCCCGCGCCTCGTCCGCCTGCACCCACCGGGGTGGTCGTTCCGGCCCGAGGACCTCGAGGCCGCCTTCGGGCCGCGCACGAAGCTGGTCCTCCTCAATTCGCCGCACAACCCGACCGGGAAGGTGTTCTCGCAGGAGGAATTGGAACAGGTCGCCGCGTTGTGCCGGGCCCACGACGTCCTGGCAGCGACCGACGAGGTCTACGAGCACCTCGTCTTCGACGGCGCGCACGTCCCCCTGGCGACGCTGCCCGGCATGGCCGAGCGCACGCTGACGATCTCCTCGGGCGGCAAGACCTTCTCGTTCACGGGGTGGAAGGTGGGATGGGTGTGTGCCGCCGCGCCGTTGGTCGCCGCAGTGCGGGCGGCCAAACAATTCCTCACCTACACGAGCCCGGCTCCGTTCCAGCTGGCGGTGGCGCACGGGTTGGGGCTGCCCCCCGAGACGCTGCGCACCTTCGCGACCGAGCTCGCCGCCAAGCGCGACGTGCTCTGCGACGGGCTGGCGGCTCTCGGGTACGAGGTCTTCCGGCCGTCGGCGACCTACTTCGCCACGACGGACATCGCGCCGGTCGCACCGGGGCTGCGCGCTGAGGAGTTCTGCCTCGCGCTGCCACGCCGCTGCGGGGTCGTGGCCATCCCGAGCTCCGTCTTCTACGACCCGGCCGACCCCGACGCGGGGCGGACGCTGGTGCGCTGGGCCTTCTGCAAGCGCGAGCCCGTCCTGCGCGACGCGCTGGGACGCTTAGCATCGTGGGAACCATGACGATTCCGCTCACCTGGGTCGATGCCTTCAGCGACGTCCCCTTCGGCGGCAACCCGGCCGGCGTCTGCCTGCTGAGCGAGCCGCTGGCCGACGACGCGATGCAGTCGATCGCCTTCGAGCTCGGCATCTCGGAGACGGCCTATCTCACCCGCACCGACGACCCGGTCACGTTCGGGCTGCGGTGGTTCTCGCCCGCGACCGAGATCGACCTGTGCGGCCACGCGACCTTGGCGTCCGCGCACGTCCTGCGCCAGGCCGGAGTGGTCGACGGCACGGGGCCGCTGACGTTCCTCACCCGGAGCGGGCCGTTGCACGCGTCGTTCGACGGGGACCGCATCGAGCTCGACTTCCCGGCCGACCCGGTCGTACCGGCCGCGCTGCCCGAGTCCCTCCAGGGCCAGTGGCCCGGTGCCGTCGTCGCCAGCGGATCGAGCGCGTTCTTCACATTCGTCGTGCTCTCCTCGGCCGCCGCGGTGGCGGCGTACGAGCCGGACCTGGCTGCCATCGCGGCCACCGGCGACCGCGCGCTGCTGTTGACGGCCGCGGCGGACCCCGGATCGGGCGCCGACTACGTGCTGCGCGTCTTCGGCCCCGCGGTCGGGATCGACGAGGACCCCGCCACGGGCTCAGCCCAGTGCGTGGCCGGGCCCTACTGGTCCGCCGAGCTCGGTCGCGCGACCCTGGTCGCCCGCCAGCTCTCGGCCCGGGGCGCCACGCTCTACGTCACGCCCGACGGGGACCGGGTCCGCTTCGCCGGCCACGCAACCACCGTGCTCACGGGCCACCTGTGCTAAGGAGTCCGACCATGGGTGCCGCGAGGGCGGACCTGCACGCCCTGGTCGAGGGGCACGAGGCCGCATCGCTGCGCGAGGTGGCGGCGCGCCAGCGCTTCCTGGCCGAGCTCGCCGTCCTCGAGGAACCCTGCGACGAACACGCCGCGCCGACGCACGTGACCGCGTCGGGCATCGTCGTCGGCCGCCGCGGCACGGTGCTGCATCGGCACAAGCGCCTGGGCATCTGGATGCAGCCCGGGGGGCACATCGACGCCGGCGAGACACCTGTGATGGCGGCCCGGCGCGAGGCCACCGAAGAACTCGGACTGGCCGTGGCTCACCCGGCGTCGGGGCCGCGCCTCATCCATCTCGACGTGCACGACGCGGCGCTGGGTCACACTCACCTCGACCTCCGCTACCTCCTGCTCGCGCCCGACGCCGACCCCACACCACCGCCGGGTGAGAGCCCAGAGGCGCGCTGGTGCGACTGGGACGAGGCCCGCGCGCTGGCCGACGCGGCGCTCGTCGACGCGTTGCCCCTCGCGCGCACGGCCTATGAGGCGCTGGCGTGACCGACGTCCTCGGCCATCTGCTCGCGGTGCAGGACCTCGACACGTCCATCACCCAGCTGCAGCACCGCCGCGACGCGCTCGCCGAGGCCAGCGGGCTGGCGGGGGCGGAGTCCCAGTTGCGTGCGGTCGTCGCCGAGGAGTCCGACGCGGCCGCGCGCAGGGATGCGCTCACCGCCAGGCAGAAGGAGCTCGAAGAGCAGATCGCCGGGATCACCGAGCGCCGCGACGCCATCGAACGCCGCCTCTACGCGGCCACCTCCTCGTCGGGGCGCGACCTGACGGCCATGAACGACGAAGTGCGGCACCTCACCGACCGCCGCGCCGAGCTCGAGGAGCAGGAGCTGGTCGCCATGGTCGAGCAAGACCCGATCGACACCGAGCTCCGGGCCTTGCGCGAACGCAAGGCGCCGATCGAGCAGCAGGTGGGTGAGCTGCGCGGACAGGTCGCCGAGCAGCAACGCGAGATCGACACCGAGCTGGCGACGGCGACCTCGTCGCGCGCCGCGGCGGCTGCGCAACTCCCGACTGCGCTCGCCGACCGCTACGAGACGCTGCGGGCCCGCTTGAAGGGGACCGGCGCGGCACGGCTGATCGGCAACCACTGCGACGGGTGCCATCTCGAGCTGTCGTCGGTCGAGGTGGAGAAGATCCGCGCGCTGCCGCCGGGCGAGATCGCCACCTGTGAGCAGTGCGGCCGCATCCTCGTGCCGGCTTGAGGGCGCGCCGGTGCTGATCCTGATCCGCCACGGCGAGTCGGTCGCGAACGCGCAGGGCTTGTTGCTCGGCCGGACCGACGCCGAGCTGACCGGCGCGGGCCGCGCCCAGGTCCTCGCGGCGCGCGCCCTGGTGCGCGAGCCGGTGGCCGAGGTGCGGACGAGCCCGTTGCGCCGGGCCCGCGACACGGCGGCCCTCCTCGACCTCGGGCCGGTGCCCGTCGTCGACGACCGCTGGATCGAGGTCGACTACGGCGAGTACGAGGCACAGCCGCTGAGCGAGGTCCCCGCCGAGGTGTGGCGGCACTGGCGCGAGGACCGCGACTTCCGGCCCGCCGGCGGCGAGACGCTGGCCGAGGTGGACGAGCGCGTCACGGCGGCCTGCGCGGACCTCTTCGAGAAGGACGGCGCGGGCGCACGCCGCGCCGACGGCGACGTCGTGGTCGTGAGCCACGTGACCCCGATCAAGGCGGCGGTGGCCTGGGCGCTGGGGACCTGGGACCTCTACTGGCGCCTCTACCTGCGCACGGCGTCGGTCACCCGCATCGGGTGGAACCGCGACGGGCCGATCCTGCACAGCTTCAACGAGGTGGCGGTGGCGCCCGTGCCGGGCGGGGCGTCACAATCACCCCGTGCCTGATCCGAACCCCCGCCTCGCCGCGCTCCGGCCGGCGCCGGGATCCGGGGAGGACCCGGTGCACCGTCGCACCATCGCCGTCGAGGTCTTCCAGCGCGGCGAGCACTTCGCCGTGATCGGGACCCTGCACGACGAACGGCCCTGGGCCGGCGGCGAGCTCGGTCCGCGCGACCTGCACAAGATGGAGCTCGGCGTCGTGGTGCGCCGCGCCGACCTCACCATCGTCGACGCCGAGGCCGACATGCACCAGTACCCGCACGCGGAGTGCACCGACATCGAGCCGGCCTTCCACGACCTCGTCGGGCTCTCGGTGGCGCGGGGGTACACCGGCGCGGTCCAGGAGCGCTTCGGCCGCCAGCGCGGGTGCAGCCACCTCGAGTTCCTGGCGCGGGCGATCGGGCCGGTCGTCATCCAGGGCGTGACGTCGTCGGGCGCGTGGGAGGTCGAGAAGGGGAGCGGCGAACACCCCATGCGCGAGGGCGGCTTCGGCTTCTTGGTCAACACGTGTCACGTGTGGACCGAGGACGGCCCCGGCGCGCAGAAGATCGAAGCCGGGTGGCGGCCCGGCCTCCTCGGCTACCCCGCGCCGCGGGCGCTCGAGGTGCGCCGGCGCATGCGCACCGACTCAACCGAGGGCTGACCCGCCCGCCCCGGACCCTCAGCCGCCCGACAAGGCCGGCCCGGGCCCGGGCACGCCGCCGAGGCCCGATCCCGCAAGACCCGAGCCCCGCGGCCCGGCGCACAGGACGGTCAGCATCCTGGCCACGACGCGGCGCGCCGGACGCACGCCGATGCCCGACGAGGTGCGCAGGCGCTCCCACAGCTCCCACGACGTCGTGGCGTCGAGCGCGCCGAGGTACTCCGCCCGGATCGTCAGAGCCGGGATCTCCCTGAGCTCGGGTGCGAAGGTGGCCCGCAGGCTTTCGAGGAGCAGGTTGTCGGCTGCCGTGACGGCCTGGGCCACCGCCGGCGACGACGGCGCGCGCCGCGCCAGGGCGCGCCGGACGGGGGAGATGTCTTCGAAGAGGACGGCACGATGCGACACCGTCCGCTCGATGCGCGACAGCAACGCCAGCCGGGGCGACAGGCGGGGCATGTCGGCCCACTGCCGGCGCAACTGGAGCGCGGCCACGAAGTGGTAGAGGTCGTCCATGTCGGCGAAGTGGTGAAAGACCAGCCGCAGCGACACACCGGCCCGCGCCGCGACCGCCTTTGCGGTGGGGTCGGGGTCGCCTTCTCGCAAGAGCGCGACGAGCGCCTCCGCCACGTTGTGCCGGGTGCGCCGGCCGCGGGCGAGCCGCCCGTCGGTGGCCAGTTCGTCCGCCAGCGCGGCGACGTCGCGGTCCACCCGTTCGAGCTCGTGCCTGAGGGGATCTGGCAGCGCGAGGTCGAGGCCGCCAAAGCCCGCTTCGCCTGCTCCGCCGGCCGCCTCCGAGGAGCCTGGAGTCACTGGATCACACCTTCCTGTCAGTGTGGAAATCCAACGCCCGGTGGATACTTGCGCCCGACCTCGCGATGCGATGTTTCTCTGCACGGTCTCCCCGCGCGCCGCCCGGGTGCCGCCGCACAGCGCCCCGCGCGGCCCCGCCGTCCGGACGGGTCCCCCGTTTCCGGCGTCTGCCGAGGTCAGCGATCGTTTCCGCCCGCCCGCCCGCCCTACGGCGCGGGGGACACCGCCACGACTCTGCCCTCTTCGAGGGCGATCGCGACGTCGCACCGCGCCGACTCGGCGGCGCGGTGGGTGATGACCAGCACGCTGCGCCCGTCCGCCGCGGCAAAGGCCAGGACACCGTCGAGGACCTCGTCGGCGAGCGCAGCGTCCAGGCCGCTGGTGGGCTCGTCGAGGATGATGACCGGGCTCGGTGACAACAGGGCCCGCGCGACGGCCAGGCGGCGGCGTTCTCCGCCCGAGACGGCGGCGCCCCCCTCGCCGAGCGGCGTATCGAGGCCCTCGGGGAGTGCGCGGACCCACGCGTCCAGGCCCGCGGCGCGGAGGGCGTCGTCGAGCTGGTCGTCGGTCGCATCGGGACGGGCGAGGGTCATGTTGCTCCGGATGGTGCCGGCGAACATCTGGGCGTGCTGGTCGGCGAGCGCGTACACACCCCTCGCCGCGTGCTGGTCGAGCGTGGCGACGTCGGCGCCGGCCAGTTGCAGTGAGCCCGACTCGAGCGGCCAGAAGCGCAACAGCGCGTTCACGATGCTCGTCTTGCCGGCGCCGCTCGACCCTGTGACGGCCAGTCGGGCGCCGGGCAGTACCTCGAAGCTGACCTCGGCGAGCGCTCGTGGGAGATCCGGCGCGTAACGCAGGGACACGTCATCTGCCCGGACGTCGGGAACGCCGGGCGTCAGCGCGGCGGGTGCGGGCGGGTCGTCGACCGGCACGGGGACCGCAGCCAGCGCGAAGAGCCGATCGGCCGACGCCTGCACGGCGAGGGCGCGCGCCACGGCCTGGGGCACCCCCGGCACCGTCTCGAAGGTCGCCAGAGCCGCGAGGGGCAGCACGGCCACCATCACCTGACCCAGCTGGTGCGTGTGGACCGCGGCGACCCCGAGCGCGAGCACGGCAGTGACCGCGACGGCGAGGCAGACCTGGATCACCAGCCCCGAGACGGTGGCGGTCCGCACGTGGCGGCGCTCCAGCGCGTCGATGCGCGCCGCCGAGGCGTCGATGTCGCCGAGCACCGCGTCCTGGGCGCCGAAGACCAACAGCTCCGGCGCGCCGGCGAGGGCGTCGACGATCCGGGCCGACAGGTGGCCCGCGAGCTCCGCCTGCTCGACGTCGCCGCCGCGGCGCCAGGTCAGCCACGCGGGCACGACGAGCGCGACGACGAGCGGGATCCCGAGCGCGACGGCGGCCCAGGGGAGGATGAGCCCCACCACGATGGTCCCGAGCACGCACGCGCCGACGGCGACGGCGACCGGCAGGACCGTGCGCAAGTAGAGATCCTGCAGCGCGTCGACGTCGTCGATGGCGCGGGTCAAGAGGTCGCCGCTGCGCCAGCCGGCCAATGCCGCCGGCACACGCGGGGTGAGGCAGTCGTAGAGCCACACGCGCCAGCGGGTGAGCGCGCGCAGCGCGGCATCGTGCCCGACGAGGCGCTCGGCGTAGCGGAGCGGCCCCCGCACGAATGCGAGGACCTCGACGAGGGCGAGGATCCCGACCAGTGCGCCGAGGCCCGGGCGGAGCGCGGCCCGGCCGACCACGTAGCCCGACCCGGCGAGCAACCCGATGGTCGCCGCGGCGGACGCGAGGCCGAGCAGCCCTGCCAGCGCGAGCCGGGGCCAGGGCGTGGCGGGGTCGCGCAGCACCCGGCGGAGCGAGCTCTCCGCGCGCCTCATGGCGTGACCGCCACCGCATCGGCCACGCCGGCGGCGAGGACAACGACGGTGTCGTAGGACGGGAAGAGGACCGGCTCGTGCGCCGCCACGATGACGGTGCGCCCGTCGATCCACGGCTCGATGGCGGGGGCCACGCGCGCCACCGTCGGCGGGTCGAGCGAGGCCGTCGGTTCGTCGAGCAGGAGGACGGGCGCGGGGCAGAGCAACGCGCGGGCCAGGGCGACCCGCTGGCGCTCGCCGGCGCTCAACGTGAGGCCGTCGTGGCCGAGCGCCGTGTCGAGGCCTCCTGGCAAGGTCGCCACGAGGTCGGACAGGCCGACCGCGGCGACCGCCCGCTCCAACGTCGCATCGTCGGCATCGGGGGCTCCGAGGCGCAGGTTCTCGGCCAGCGTCGCATTAAAGAGGTGGGGCCGCTGTGGGAGCCACGAGAAGTGCCGGCGCCAGACATCGACCGCCGCCGGATCGAACCCGTGCCCGTCGACCGCGATGGCGCCGGCGCTCGGTGCGACGAACCCGAGCAGCGCGGCGAGTGCCGTCGACTTGCCCGTGCCGGAGGCCCCGGTCAACGCCACCCTGGAGCCGGGCGGCGCGTGCAGCGTGACGCGCGCCAGCGCGGTGGTGCCGCGACGGGCGTACTCGACCAGCACGCCGTCGAGCGACACGTCGGCACCGCGTCGCGGACTGCCACCGTCGTGGCGGGCGGGCGCCGCAGGCGCTGGCGCGGGTTCACCGGCGCCGGTCCCCACTCCGCGCGGTGCGTCCAGCGCGCCGTCCCCGCCGTCACCCGGCCGGACGGGCGTCGAGAGGACGCCCAGCACCCTGCTCGCCGCCGCCTGCCCCTCGGTGCTGGCGTGGAACTCGGCGCCGGCGCGGCGCAGCGGGACGAAGATCTCCGGAGCGACGAGGAGCACCGCCATGGCCGTCTGGAGCCCGAGCTCGCCCCAGAGCAGGCGCAACCCGAGTGCCATGGCGACAAAGCCGACACCGAATCCCGCGATCATGTCCATGGCGAGCGCGGAGAGGAACGCGACGCGCAGCGTGCGGATCGTCGCGCTGCGCACGCCCTCGGTGGCTGCCGCCACCTCGCGGCGCCCTTGCCCCTCCCGGCCGAAGGCCCGGAGCGTCGGCAGTCCCTCGACCAATTGGAGGAAGCGCCCCGCCAGCGAGCCGAGTCGGCGCCACTGGCGCTCGGACCGTCGCCTGGCCTCCCGCCCGAAGAAGATCATGGTGATCGGCACTGCCAGGACCAACGCGATCACCACGACGAAGGACAACCAGTCTTGGGTCGCGATCCACGCGAGCAGCAGCACGGGGATGACCGCGGCCGCGGCAGCCTGGGGCAGATAGCGGGCCACGTAGGTGTGCAACGAGCGGAGCCCGCGCGTGGCGGTGAGCGACAGCTCGCCCGGCCGCTCGCCGGCCAACCAGCTCGGACCGAGCGCGAGCGCGTGCCGCAGGAGCTCGTCGCGCAGCCCCGACACGGTGCGATCGGCTGCCCGCTGCGCGGCGAGGTCGCCCACGCTGTGCAGGACGCCGCGGGCCACGATCGCGACGCCGACGAGGACGATCGCGCCGAGCACCGACCCGAGCGACGCGTGGTGCAGGAGGGAGCGGTCGACTGCGTACGCGAGAGCGAGGGCCTGCGTCACGACGGCCACCGCGCTGAGCGCGCCGATGACCACGGCAACGGCCTCGGTGCGGCGCAAGCCGGGCACGCGCGCCGCGAGCTCGGGGTCGACCAGGCGCGGCCGGCCCTGCGCCCGGGAAGTGGTGCTCACAGCCTGAATGTCGTGTCCTTCACCTCGACGGTGCGCCCGATCAGGCCATCGGTCACGGCCAGCCGGGCGGTCGCTGCATCTTCGCAGGTGGCGGCGGTGCGGGTCCCATCGGGCAGGTCAGCGACGACGGCAGCGCGGACCGGCTCCAACCCGTCCGAACCGCCGTAGGTGGCGGTGAACGACACGACCGTGGCCGGCGTGGCTGCCGCGGGCGGCGATGGCGTCACCGGCACCGTCTCGGTCGCCGCGGCGGCCTCGCTCGCGAGGTCGGCAACGAGGGCAGCACGCGAGTCCGGCGGCGTGGCCGACCAGACGGCGAGCCCGGGCTTGGACAACATGCCGGACACCGTCGTGGCGAATCCGAGCTCGGCGGGTGCAGCGCGGAGCCGCTGACCGAGCGCCGTGTGGGCGAGCAGGACGAAGTGGTTGAACGGGCCTCCGGCGAACGCCATGCCACCGGTCAGGGTCGGTGTGCCCTCGAGCGGGAGACCGAGCGCGCGCTGTTGTACCCGGACCGCGGAGGGGAAGCACGAGTACACCTCGGCGAGCTCGAGCGCGGCGAGCCCTCTCCCGATCACACCCGCCGCGGTGCGGCCGAGCATCTCCATGGCCGGCCACGCGTCGAGACGTCGGCGCGCGGTCAGGGTCACGGCCTGCGAGCAGTGGAGCGCGACGTGCGGAAACAGCCACCGGTCGGAAGGGACGCCCAGGTCTGCCGCCTGCCCCGCAGAGCAGATCAGCAGTGCGGATGCCTGGTTGAGCGTCCACTGGCTGGCGTGCCACACGTTGTAGGGGAAGGCGAGTGGCCGGTTGCGCGGCCCGGGCGTGGCGATCTCGGCCGCGTCGCGCGGCTGCGGGAACGCCGCGTGCGGGTTGGTCCGGGCCACGGTGTTGAAGCGCGCCCACAGCCCGGCGACCTCGTCGCGCTGGGCACCGGTCGACAAGCCCTCGGCGGCGCCGAGCGCGTTCTCGATCATGGCGTATTGCTGCACGGGCGGCAGCACGATGCCGGCAGCGATCTCGATGGGGGCGACGAAGTCGGGTGGTCGCGTCAGGACGTCGTCGGGCGGCGCCTCGGCCTCGTCCACTTCGACACCGCCGCCGCGCTCCCATGCCCGTGCCTCGGCGCCCGCCACCACGACGACGCCCGCGGACCCGTCGGCCACGGCGGCGAGCGCGTAGTTGATGACCTCTTGCTGCGAGACGCCGACCTCGCACCGCACGGTGCGCGCGCCGGGCGCGCCGATCCGGCGGGCGACGCTACGAGCGGGGTCGGTCAGGGCCCACGTGCCCTGGGGCGTCATGATGCGGTCGACCGATCGGAGGATGCCCGCTGCCGCGGCGTCGTCGGCGGCGGCGCGCACGGCGGCCGTCATGAGGTCCGTCACCGGCGCGGAATCGGCTGCGGTCCCGAGGCCGACCAGGACGGGGAGGCGCGGGTCCAGCGAGCGAGCGGGTCCGGCCACGGCGGTCGATGCTACGGTCCGCCCATGGCGACCGGCGACGCGGCCAAGTGGGAGGCCGCCCTCGACGACTTCGCCAAGGAGTCGTTCGAAGTCGACGGGAAGCGGCGGGACGTCTACCGCCTCGGCGAGGGACCGGCTGTCATCGTGATCAGCGAGATGCCCGGCATCACCCCCCACGTTGCCCAGTTCGGCCGGCGTGTCGCCGCCGGCGGCTGCACCGCGGTCCTGCCCCACGTCTTCGGCGACCCCGGCCGCCCGGTGTCCGGCGCGTACGCGCTGCGCTCGCTCGGGCCGGCCTGCGTCTCCCACGAGTTCGCCTGCTTCGCCTTGAAGAAGACCAGCCCGATCACCGTCTGGCTGCGCAAGCTCGCTGCCTTCGAGCACGAACGCTGCGGCGGTCCCGGCGTCGGCGTCGTCGGCATGTGCTTCACCGGCGGGTTCGCGCTGGCGATGATGGTGGACGACGTGGTGGTGGCACCCGTCTTGAGCCAGCCGTCACTGCCGTTTCCGATCAACAAGCGGCACAAGGCGGACATCGGGATCTCCGACGCAGACTTGGCGCGGGTGAAGGAGCGAACGGCAGCGGGCGCGTGCCTGCTCGGGTTGCGCTTCTCCAACGACCCGTTCTGCTTCGAAGAGCGCTTCGAGACGCTGCGGCGCGAGCTCGGGGACTCGTTCATCGCCGTCGAGATCGACTCCGCCCCGGGCAACCCGCACGGGCATCCCAAGAACGCGCACTCCGTCCTGACCGAGCACCTCAACGACAAAGAAGGCACGCCGACGAGGGCCGCGCTCGACCAGACGCTGTCCTTCTTCCGCGAGAAGCTCGGTGTCGGCTCGGGTCCGGGCCCCCGGCCCGCGGGGCTGCCGGACTAGTTCGGGGCGTCGAGCACCTCGCGGCACACCCGCTCGCCGGAGCGCACGGCGCCGTCCATGGAGCCGTAGGAGACCGACGCCGTCTCGGTGCCGGCCCAATGGACTCGTCCGACGCGCTCGCGCAAGCGGCGGCCGTACTGGGTGAGGACGCCGGTGGGGAAGTGGCCCAGCGAGCACCCGCGCGTCCACCGCTCCTCCGCCCAGTTCGCCTCGAGCACGTCGAGCGGCTGCGCCGCCTTCGGCCCGAACCGCGTGACCAGCATGGTGAGCAACGTGTCGCGCCGCGCCGCGGGGCTCTGCTGCCACAGCGCACGAGCCTGCGGCCCGGCGGCGTACGTCGCGATGACCCCGTGGCCGTGACCGGGCTGGGTCGTGTCGAGCGTGACCTCGATCATGTCGTCGAGCGCGACGCTCGCCCCCGAGACCCCGTCGGCGCGCCAGAAAGGCTCGTCGTAGACCGCCACCGTCTTGACCTCGGTGCCGGCGGGGATCTGGTGGAGCAACAGCGCGTGGTCGCCAGGGAGTGCCGGCTCGAACCGGATTCCTGCCGCGAGGGCCCGCGGCAGCGTCAGCACGACCCGGCGGGCGGTGACGCGCGCCGCGTCGGAGGCGACCTCCACCCGGTCGTCGCCCTGCGTCACCGTGGTGACGGGCGCGTCGAGGACGACGGCGTCACCGAGCTCCGCCGCCATCGCGTCGGGGATCTGCCCCACCCCGCCTTCGAATTGGGAGTCCTGGTAACCGCCCGCGATCGACATGAGCGCTTCGACGCCGCCCGCCGAGCGGACGAGGAACAGCCAATTGAGCAGCGACACCTCGGAGAGGTCACAGGCGAAGCACGCGCGCACGGTTGCGTCGACGAGCGCGCGGGCGAGCTGAGTCGGAACGCGGTTGGGCGACAGCCACGCCGCGACCGAGCGGGCGTCCCACGAACGCGCTCGCCGCGCGTCCCACGGGGCATCGACCGGGACTTGCTTGGCCATGGCGTTCATGCGGGCGATCGCCTGCCCCGCACTTGCGAGCGCCCCTGGGTTGATCCGCGGAATGTCTCCTCGATAGCGGCGGAGCTTCCCGCCCGTCGCCAGTACGTAGTCGCCGTCGACGTAGGTCTTGAAGGTCGTGACGCCCATCTCCTTGGCGAGGGCGTGCAGGAACTCGTGGTTCGGCCCGATGAAGCACGCGCCCATGTCGACGGGGACACCGCCTTCCGCGTGTTGCGTCCAGATCCGGCCGCCGACCCGGTCGCGGGCTTCGAGCACGATGACGGATCGCCCGGCCTGGCTGAGCCGCCGGGCGGCTGTGAGCCCCGCCAATCCGGCGCCGACGATGCAGACGTCTGCTTCTCTGGGCGCGGTCGTCGTGCTCATGGCACCCCTCCCATTGGTCGGCCCTGTGCTTCCCCCCGGAAACAGGGCGTCTCCCGCCGAGGGTAGTGCGCGGGGGCCGCCGAGGCTCGGGGAGCGAGAATGTCGAGAATGTGCAGAGAGAATGGAAAGATCGAGCGGCCGTGGCGGCCCGGCGACGGGCTGTGCACGGTGCTCGCGGACACTGAGGGAGGGCCATGTCGGACTACGTGATGACGATCGCAGGGGAGGCGGCCCCGACCGAGGCCACGTTCGGCGTGGTGAATCCCGCCAGCGGCGAGGTCTTCGCGCAGGCCCCCGAGTGCACCGCCGAGCAGCTCGATGCTGCCTACGACGCTGCGGCCAAGGCCGCCCGGGACTGGAAGGCTGACGAGGCTGCTCGCCGCGCCTGCCTGCTGCGGGCCGCCGACGTGCTGACGGCGTCGGCCGGCGACCTTGCTCCCGTGCTCACCGCCGAGCAGGGCAAGCCGTTGCGCGACGCCAACGTCGAGGTCGTCGCCGCCTCCATCTGGACGCAGTACTTCGCCAACCTCGAGACGCCGGCCCAGGTGATCCAAGACGACGACAAGGCCCGCGTCGAGCTGGCGCGGCGGCCTCTGGGCGTGGTGGCTGCGATCACCCCGTGGAACTTCCCCCTCACGCTCGCGTTCTGGAAGATCGGGCCTGCGCTGCTGGCCGGCAACACGCTGGTGCTGAAGCCGTCACCGTTCACCCCGCTGGCCACGCTGAAGGTCGGGGAGCTGTTGCGCGACGTCTTTCCTCCGGGCGTCGTCAACGTGATCAGCGGCGGCGACGAGCTCGGCGCAAAGATGACGTCGCATCCGGTGCCGCGCAAGATCAGCTTCACCGGGTCCGTGGAGACCGGGAAGAAGGTCGCACAGTCGGCCGCGCCGGACCTCAAACGCGTCACCCTCGAGCTCGGCGGCAACGACCCAGCTATCGTCTTGGACGACGCCGATCCCGCCGCCGTCGCATCGGCCATCTTCGCCGGGGCCTTCGCGAACAACGGCCAGGTGTGCTCTGCGATCAAGCGGGTGTACATCCCGGAGGCGCTCTACGACGACGTGGTCGAAGGCCTGGCTGCGCAGGCGCGCACGATCAAGGTCGGCGACGGCACCCAAGAAGGCGTCAAGCTCGGGCCGATCAACAACCGTCCGCAGTACGAGCGCGTGAAGGAGTTGGTAGGCGACGCCCTGTCACGCGGCGCGACCGCAGTGGCGGGCGGCAAGGCGATGGATCGCCCGGGGTACTTCTTCGAGCCGACCGTCCTCGCGGGCGTCTCCGATGGCACCCGGATCGTCGACGAGGAGCAGTTCGGGCCGGCGTTGCCGGTCGTGCCCTACCGCAACCTCGCCGATGCCATCGACCGCGCCAACGCCACGCACTTCGGGCTCTCGGGGTCGGTGTGGGGCGCCGACACCGACCGCGCGGCCGACGTCGCCGCACAGCTCGAGTGCGGGACGGCGTGGGTCAACACGCATCTCGCGCTCGCGCCCCAGCAGCCCTTTGGCGGCTTCAAGTGGAGTGGGATCGGCGTGGAGAACGGCCCTTGGGGGCTGGCCGAATTCTGCGAGCTCCAGGTGGTCTACCGCTCCAAGACATCGTCGACCTGAACGCCTCTGCTGCGATGGTTGGTCGCGGGCGACGCCGGCGTCGCCGGCGTCGGCGTCGGCGTCGGCGGGCGACCGGAATCGGGCCAGAAGTGCGGAAGCTGTCCGCCTCGCTGGGTCCGTGTCGCGCATCGTCCGCTGGCGGCGTGAACCGGCCGTTCGCCAAACGTGAGGGTTCTGTGAGGGATCGCCACATTGGGGCAATTCGGGCTGCGGCAGGTGGGAGGCTAAGGGCGTGAGCTCGGAGAACGGCACCGTCGTCGTGGTCGAGGACGACCCGCACATCGCGGACCTGGTCGACCTCTACTTGCGGCGCGAGGGCTACCGGGTGTTGCTGGCCTCCGACGGCGACCGGGGGCTCGAGATCTTCAAGCAGGAGAACCCCTGGATCGTGATCCTCGACGTCGGCCTCCCCGGCGGCCGTGACGGGTTCGACGTCTGCCGCGAGATCCGCGCGCGGAGCTCCGTGCCGGTCCTCTTCCTGACTGCCCGCGACGACGAGGTCGATCGCGTGCTCGGGCTCGAGCTCGGTGCCGACGACTATCTCGTGAAGCCGTTCAGCCCGCGCGAGCTCGTGGCGCGGGTGCGCGCGATCCTCCGCCGCACGCGCGAGGGACCCGCGCCCCAAGAGGTCGTTGCCTTCGGTGAGCTCGAAGTCGACATGCGCCGTCGCGAGGCGCGCCGGGGCGGGGAGGCGGTCGCCCTCACGACGCGCGAGTTCGACCTCCTCGCCTTCCTCGCCACCAACGCGGGCCTCGCCCTGTCGCGCCAGCAGTTGCTCGACGGGGTCTGGGGCACGGACTGGTACGGCGACGAGCGCACCGTCGACGTCCACGTCGCCCAGCTGCGCAAGAAGCTCGGCGCCGACTTGCCGCTCGCGACGGTGTGGGGCGTCGGGTACAGGTTCGGCTGAGTCGTGCGCGTCCGCTTGATGATGGCCATGGTCGGCCTGGTCGCCGTCGTACTCGTCATCGCGGGCGCAGGCAGCTTGATCCTCACCCGCAACGCCGCGCGCAATCAGGCCGAGCAGCAGTTGGTGTCCGAGGCCGAATCGTTGACCTCGAGCAAAAGCGAGGTGAACTCGCTCGCCGTGCTGTCCGTGGTGAAGCACACGCTCAAGCTCGAGGACGCCGACGTGATCCGCATCAACCGCCTGGGCAACGTCGTCACCCCGCTCCCGGAGAACCTGACGCAGGACGACATCGACGTGGCGTCGGTGCAGGCGGGCCAGACCACATCGGGCCGGACGGGCAACCTCGTCTACGCCGTGGCACCCGTCACGCTGTCGCCCAAGGTCCGTGCCGAGCTCGAGAGGCGATCGAGAGCGGCCTTCGCCGGGACCTTCGCCGTGCTGTTGACCCGTGACGTCGGGGATCTCGGGCCGAGTTGGGGCTACTTCATCATTGCGGGCGGTGCGGCGCTCTTGGTCGCCGCGCTGGTGGCGTGGCAGATGTCACGGCGCATGGCGCGCCCCTTGGTGGACGCGATGAACGTGACCGGCCGCATCGCCTCGGGCGAGCTGGACAGCCGGGTGCCGGTGGGCCGCCACGACTATCCCGAGTTTGCGTCGCTCGCCGGCTCCATCAACGACATGGCGCAGAGCCTCGAGGACTCCCGCACCCGCGAGCGGCACCTGCTGCTTGCGGTCTCCCACGACCTGCGCACGCCGCTCACGTCCATTCGCGGCTTCGCCGAAGCGATCCAGGACGGCGCGATCACGGACAGCGGGCACGCAGCCGACGTGATCATCGCGGAGTCCCGCCGGCTCGAGCGCCTCGTCGGCGACCTGCTCGACCTGACGAAGCTCGAAGCGCGGCAGATGTCGATCTCCATGCGTCCGACAGACGTGACGGAGGTGGTGAGCACGACGGCGGAAGGGTTCAAGCCGGCCGCCGTCAAGGGGGGACTGCACATCGAGGTGCGCGTGCCCGATGGTGACGGAGCGATGAATTCGGTCGACGCCGCGCCCTACCTCCGCCAGCCGGTGGCGGCGGACCCCGACCGGCTGGCCCAACTCCTGGCCAACCTCATCGAGAATGCGCTCATCTTCGCCCGGACGACCGTCACGGTCTCCGTCGTGGAGCCGGCGCCGGACGGATGGTGCGTGATCGCGGTCGAAGACGACGGCCCCGGCATCGCCCCCGGGGATCTCGACCGCGTGTTCGAGCGCTTCTACCGGGGGGACCGCGGTCCCAACCGCCAGCTGGGTTCTGGACTCGGGCTGGCCATCGTCTCGGAACTGGCAGCGGCGATGGGCGGGAGCGTGCGGGCGGAGTCGCCGATCGGGTACGACGGCGGCTCCCGTTTCGTCGTGACGCTGCACACCTGGCGCGCGCCGGTTCCGGCGACGGCGTCGTGAGGACGCCCGCGGGCGCTCAGTGCCCGTCGAGGGAGACGGCCGGTGCCGTCGACGTGACCGTGGTCGAGGGCGTTCCGGGCGTCACCGTCGTGCCGCTCGGGGTCGAGATCACGACGAGCGCCCGGTACGTCGCGGCGTAGGAGAAGATGCCCACCAGGGCGGCGATCGTCAGCGCGCAGGCCAGCCGGGCCCACCAATGTGTCCCGGCGGGCCGCAACCACATCGTTCCTTGGATGGTCTGCATAGGTGGCCTCGAATCGCCCAGTGCATGGTCCCTAGGGCTTCTACCTGGGATTTTCGGCCCGCGGGGCAAAGATCTTGAGCGAAAGGCGCCCAGGCCACGGCCTTCGTGCAATCGCCTGACCTGCGATTTCGGCGCCCTTCGGGAGCGAAACCGGCGCCCCGACGGGTCCTGGGCCTCCTCGACCTAGTCCGACAGGAAGGTCTCGCCGAAGGCCTGGAGCCATTCGGCGGGCCCGGGGGCCGGTGACCAGGGCGGGCCGATGATCGTCCAGTCGACACCCATCTCGTCCATCTCGCCGAGGCGCTGCCTGATCTGTTCCGCGTCGCGCTCGAAGTGCGCCAGGCTCGGACCCGAATAGCTCAAGATGAGCTGGAGCTCCTCGTAGCGGTCGCCGGCGAAGCGCTTGAGGGCGTCGAGACGCTCTGCGAGTTCGGCGGGGTTGGTCACCGGCGGCGTGCGCGCCGTGTTGGCCACCGACACGGGTGCTGTCATCGGCATCCAGCCGTCCGCGTGTGCCGCCGCGCGCTTGAGTGCCGCGTCCGAGTTGCCGCCCATCCAGATCGGGACCCGATTGTGGCGTGGTGCGGGCAGGGCCCGGATGGAGCGAGCTGAGAAGTGCAGTCCTTCGAAGTCGAAGGGCTCACCGCTCCAGTGCAGGCGCATCACCTGGAGCGCCTCCTCGAACAACGCGTTGCGCTCCGTGAAGTCGACACCGAGGGCGAAATACTCGGACTTGAGATACCCGGCCCCCGCGCCCATGTAGAACCGTCCCTCGGACATCCGGTTGAGTGTGGCGGCGCTCTTGGCCAGGAGCAGGGGATTGCGGTACGGCACCACCGTGATGTTGGTGACGAGGGCGAGCGTGGTCGTGACGGCGGCGGCCGACGCGAGCGCGACGAAGGGGTCCAGGCTCTGGTGCCCGCCGGTCTCGAGCCATTTGTTGCTCGGCGCGGGGTGCTCGGTGAGGGCGAGGCCGTCCCAGCCCGCCGCCTCGGCTGCGGCGGCGATATCGGCGATGGCGCCGGCATCG
>DATJTU010000068.1:0-9869 GCA_035503015.1 Acidimicrobiales bacterium
AGGCCGGGGAAGAAGAGTGCGATCTCGCGCGCGGCAGACTCGTGCGAGTCGGAGCCGTGCACGATGTTCTCGCTCGTTTCGATCGCGAAGTCGCCGCGAATCGTCCCGGGCGCCGCCTCGGCCGGATTGGTCGTGCCCATCATGAGACGGACGACGGCGTAGGTGTCCTTCGGGCCCTCGACCACCATCACCAGTGCCGGGGAACGGGTGATGAAGCTGACCAGGTCCGCAAAGAACGGCTTCTCACGGTGCTCGGCATAGTGGGTCTCCGCCACGTCAACCGTGAGCGTCCGGAGCTCGGCCGCGACGATGCGCAGCTGCTTGCGCTCCAGACGGCTGATGACTTCGCCGGCGAGCCCGCGCTCGACGCCGTCCGGTTTCACGATGACAAGGGTGCGGTCCACGAACGGTGGACCTTACACAACGAGCGCAGGAACACATGACGCCGTCACCGTGCCGTCACGCGACAGGGTGACGGGTCTGGTCAACGGCCGGCTTCCTCCCACGGCACCGAGGACGCCAGCGCATCGGCGCGCGCGGCGCCCACGACGTAGAGGGAGCCGGCAACAACGACGAGCCCGTCCGCGTCCACCATGCCGCGCGCGACCCGCAGTGCTTGCACGACGTCCGGCTCCTCGTAGACGGAGAGGCCGAGCGCGCGTCCGGCCTCGGCGACGGCCGCCACGGGCATCGCCCGCGGTGACTCTGGTTCGCACGCGACGAGCGCGCTGATCCCTGCACCGGCCAGCGGCGCCAGCATCGCTGAGGGATCGCGGCCCGAGAGCATGCCGACGACAGCGACCGCCGTGCCCTCGACGGAAAATTCCTCGCGCAGCGCCTCACCGAGCGCAGCCATGCCCGCGGCATTGTGCGCGCCGTCCACCAGCAGCAGCGGGCGCCGCCCCAGGACCTCGAGTCGGCCGGGCACCCGGACGGCGGCCATGCCTTCCTCGACAACGTCGGGCGCCAGCGGCTCGCCGAAGAACGCCTCGACCGCGGCCAGCGCCACGCTGGCGTTGACGCCCTGGTGAGCGCCGTGCAACGGGACGAGCAGGTCTTCGTAGCGCCCACCTGGGGTCCACAAAGTCACGAGGCGGCCACCGACGGCCACCTGGTTGGACTCGACCCCGAAGTCCCTCCCGGCGACCCAGACCGATTCGGCTCCCACCTCTTCGGCCCGGGCCAGGACGATGTCGAGCAGGTCGGTGGCCAGTTCGCCGAGGATGACCCGGCTCCCGGGCTCGATGATCCCAGCCTTGTCGGCGGCGATCCCCTCCAGGGTGGGACCGAGGACGTCCGTGTGGTCGAAGCTGACGTTGGTGAGCACGGCAACGTCGCCGTGCACGACGTTGGTGGTGTCCCATGTCCCGCCGAGGCCGACCTCGACCACCATGGCGTCGACGGCCTCCGTGGCGAACCACGCGAACGCGGCCGCAGTCAGGAGGTCGAAGCGCGTGGGCCGCTCCGTGAGCATCGGTTCGAGGAGGGCGATCTCCGTCAAGACCGACGTCAGGGACTCGTCGTCGATCGGTTCACCGTTGCGCGCGATGCGCTCCGCCACGACATGGAGATTGGGACTGGTGTAGGTCCCGACGCTCAGCCCCTTGGCCATGAGCAACGAGGTCGCCATGGCGGACGTGGATCCCTTGCCGTTGGTGCCGGTGATGTGAATCGAAGGGATGGAGTCCTGGGGCTCACCGAGCAGCGCGGTGAGAGCACGGATCCGATCAAGCGACGGGAGCGCGCGCCGGCGCGGCATGTTCAGCTCGAAGTCGATGTGGCCGTCGAGCCAGGACAGCGCGTCCTCGAGCGACGTGAAGGGCGCGACGGGATCGGCCACTGCGAGGGGCTCCGGTCCCGGTTGGCTCAGGATGCAGCGCGGCGGGAGCGGCTCGACTTGACCGTCGAGCCACCGAGCGGCACCAGCGTCGGAGCGACCCGGTCGAGCACGACGGAGCGGTCGACCACGCACTTCCCCACGTCGGTGCGGCTCGGCAGGTCGTACATCACGTCGAGCAGCACCTCTTCGAGGATGGCGCGCAAGCCGCGTGCACCCGTGCCGCGCAACAGCGCCTGTTCGGCGACCGCCTCGAGCGCGTCCGGCGTGAACTCGAGCTCGACGTTGTCGAGCGCGAAGGTCCGCTCGTACTGGCGGGTGAGCGCGTTCTTGGGCTCCACGAGGATCTGGACGAGGGCGTCCTTGAACAGCGGGGACACCGCGCTCACCACGGGCAGGCGGCCGATGAACTCGGGGATCAGGCCGAACTTGATCAGGTCCTCGGGGAGCACGTGGCGCAGGATCTCACCGTCGTCACGGTCCTTGCGGTGCACCTCGGCCCGGAAGCCGATGCCGCGCTTGCCGATCCGGCTCTCGATGAGCCTGTCCAAGCCGGCGAACGCACCGCCGCAGATGAACAAGATGTTCGTGGTGTCGATCTGGATGAACTCTTGGTGTGGGTGCTTGCGCCCGCCTTGGGGCGGGACCGACGCCGTCGTGCCCTCGAGGATCTTCAGCAGTGCCTGTTGCACACCTTCGCCCGAGACGTCGCGGGTGATCGACGGGTTCTCGCTCTTGCGTGCGATCTTGTCGATCTCGTCGATGTAGATGATGCCGGTCTCGGCCCGCTTCACGTCGTAGTCGGCGGCCTGGATCAGCTTGAGAAGGATGTTCTCGACGTCCTCACCCACGTAGCCCGCCTCTGTGAGCGCGGTGGCGTCCGCGATGGCGAAGGGCACGTTGAGCATGCGGGCCAGCGTCTGTGCGAGCAGCGTCTTGCCGCAGCCGGTCGGCCCCAGCAGCAAGATGTTCGACTTCGCCAGCTCGACAGCGTCGTCAGCCGGGGGCGGGCCCGCCTGCACCCGCTTGTAGTGGTTGTAGACGGCGACGGAGAGGATTTTCTTCGCGTACTCCTGGCCGACGACGTAGTCGTTGAGGAAGTCGAAGATCTCGCGGGGCTTCGGAAGGTCTTCGAAGCTCAGTTCGGTGGACTCGTCACGCTCCTCGGCGATGATGTCGTTGCACAGGTCGATGCACTCGTCGCAGATGTAGACACCTGGGCCCGCGATGAGCTTCTTGACCTGCTTCTGCGTCTTGCCGCAGAAGCTGCACTTGACGAGGTCCCCGCCCTCTCCGAACTTCGCCACTGATCGACTCTCCCGTCCCCGTATCCGATCGTCCTACGCGGCGCCGATGGCCTCGAGCGGTGCGACGTTCCTGGCCGTGATGACCTCGTCGATCACCCCGTACGTCACGGCTTCTTCCGCGGTCATGATGAAGTCGCGGTCGGTGTCCTGGGCCACCTTCTCCTGCGTCTGCCCGGTGTCCTCGGCCAGCATGTGCGACAGCAGATCACGCATGCGGAGGATCTCCTTGGCCTGCAACTCGATGTCACTGGCCTGGCCTTCGACGCCGCCCCAGGGTTGGTGCAACAGGATGCGTGCGTGGGGTAACGCAAAGCGCTTCCCCTTGGCGCCCGCGGCCAGCAGGACCGCAGCGGCCGACGCCGCTTGGCCGAAGCAGAAGGTCGACACGTCCGCCTTGATGAACTTGAGCGTGTCATAGATCGCGAAGAGCGCCGTGATCTCGCCACCGGGCGAGTTGATGTAGAGGTGGATGTCCTTGTCGGGCTCCTCGGACTCCAAGAACAGCATCTGGGCGCAGATCAAGTTCGCGACGGCGTCGTCGACCGGAGTCCCCAAGAAGATGATGCGCTCGCGCAGCAACCGTGAATAAAGGTCGTAGGCGCGCTCGCCGCGGTTGGAGGACTCGATGACGGTCGGGACCAAATAGTTGTATGCCTTCATCGAATCCACCGCACTGTGCATCGTCACTCGTTCTCCTCGCCCTGCTCGACCTCGCCGTCTTTCGAGGCATCAACCCTCAGGTCATCTCGTGACATCGGGTTTCCGTCCTCGTCGAACAGCTCCACGTGGTCGAGCAGCCACTCCAGCGCCTTGCCCTTCCGCAACTCCGAGCGTACCGCGCCGGTCCGGCCCGCCGTGTCGAGTTGGCGTCGCAGCTCGGTCGCAGTGGTGCCCATGCGCTCCGCCATGGTTGCTACCTCGGCATCGAGCTCCTCTTCACTGAGTGCCACTTCTTCGGCCTCGACCAGGGCACGCAGGGCAAGATCGGCCTTGACCGCACCTTGTGCGTCCCCCCGGACGGACGAAAGCAGCTCGTCGGGGGAGGTGCCGGTCGCCTGGAAGTACTCGGCGAGCCCGAGGTTCTGTGACTCGAGGCGGTGCTGGAGGTCGTGCAGCCGTTCGTTGACCTCTTGGTCGACCAGCACCTCGGGCACGTCCTCGTCGGACACGAGTGCGGCGAGCGCTTCAATGGCCTTCTGCCTGAGTGCGAGCTGGCTCTGCATCAGCTTCACCCGCGCGATCCGATCCTCGATGTCGGCGCGCAACTCGGCGACCGTCGAGAACTCGGAGCTCTCGTCCGCCCATTCGTCCGTGACCTCGGGCAGCTTCTTGACCTTGACCTCTTTGACGAGGACGCGGAAGGCGACGCGCTCGTCGGGCTCGTTCGGATTCGCGGCGTCGAAGGCGAGGATGGTGCCCGGCTTGGCGCCGTGCAGCTCAGAGTCGAGCTCGGGGACCACGGTGCCGCTTCCGACCTCATAGAGGTAGTCGTCGACGCCGACGACTTCTGCGCCCGAGGCGTCGGCGCCGTGCAGGTCGATCGTGACAAGGTCGCCGTCGATGGCGGGCCGGTCGACCACCTGAAGCTCGGCGTCGTTCTCGCGCAGACGGTCGATCTGCTGTTGCACGTCCTCGTCCGTGACGGTGAGGCCAGGCAGCGTCACCTGGAGGCCGTCATAACCCGGGATCGCAACGAGCGGACGCACCTGCACCACGGCGTCGAATGAGACGGCGCCGTGGTCCTTCCCTCCGGTGATGTCGATCTCGGGTTGCGCGATGGGGTCGAGCTCGGTGTCGACGACGGCGCGCGCGTAGAAGTCAGGCAGCGACTCGCGCAAGGCCTCGGCGCGTAGTGCACCCGCACCGCCCATGCGCGCTTCGAGCACCTTGCGGGGCACCTTGCCGGGCCGGAAGCCCGGCACCCGCACCTGGCGGGCGAGTGTGCGAACCATGTCGCCGAGCGCGCGGTCGAACTCGGGCTCGTCGATCTCCACACTCAGGCGGACGAGGTTTCCTTCCATGGGCTCAGTGGTCGCACGCATCACGAGCGGACCACTCTACCGGCCGTCCCTCTTCGCCGGCGCACGGTGCGTGCAGCCCGCGACCGCCCTTCAGAACATGAAATTCATCGCGTCGAGCACCTGGCGACCGACCACCTCGTCCCCGTCGATGACCACGCCGTCGTCGGCACCACCTTCGGCGAGTTGTGCCGCCGTGGCCCGGCCGCAGCCGAGACGGACGAAGTCGATGCTCGACATCGACAGCGTCGCGGCCGGGGTCGTCGAGCCGTCGACCGGGCGGGCTCGTCCCCCTTCGACCGCGATCGTGAACGCACGGGCGTCATCCCCCGGTCCGGCGATGTCGAAGCGCACCGCGGTGCCGTCCGGGCACGACGCTTGCTTGCCCACCACGAAGGGCATCGCCTCCTGGACCCGCGTGAGCGACATGGCCGAGGCGAGGTTCCCGCTGCCTCCGGGACGGTCGAGCGCGCGGCGGACATCCTGTTCGTGCACCCAGCTGTCGAACACCCGCACTTCCATGAAGACCGCTCGAGGGCGCTGGCCGACGGGGCTGAACCCGACTTTCGCCCAGTCCTCGTCGCTGTTCTGTGCCTCCTCGGCGAGCCGGGCCCGCGTCACGCCGACGAACTCGGTCCAGACGTCCGGACCAGGCGTGGACCGTCGCACCGCGATCCACGGTTCGTTCGTCGCCGCGAAGTCGTTCTTGACGTGGGCGCCCATCTCGCCGTCCCAGGCCGGCGTCGGCTCGCCCATGATGGCGAGCTCGATCCCGATCAGGTGCGAAAGCTGGTCCTTGACGTCCCATCCGGGGCACTCGGTGGGTAGCGCCCATTCGCTCGTCGAGAGCTCGCGGCTGACGTCGGCCAGCCCTTCCCAGGTCTGCTGGAGGGCCGTCATTGCTTCCACCCCCAGTTGCCGCCACTCACCGCTCTGACCTGCACTGTTGTCCGTCACGCGACTGACCCTACCCCTGCGGCCACGGCCAGCCCTGTGACCATCCCCCATTCTTTGTAACCCTCCCGCTACCTTCGACCCCGATCCAGGGCCATCACCGACCAGAGGAGTTGCCATGGCTGACTACGAGGGGTACTGCGTGAAGTGCCGGGAAAAGCGTGAGTTCGACGGGCAGGAAGTCGAGCTGGCGAACGGCCGCCGAGCGGCCCAGGGAACCTGCCCGGTGTGCGGCACCAAGATGAACCGCATCCTGGGCAAGGCCAAGGTCTGACCCGAGGGCTCGAGCGTCGGTCTCCGACCGCCGCGGGCTCGGCCGACAGGCCCGGCCCATGAGCAGCATCTGAGCACCCCCGTTCGGGCACAAAGCTCGTCCCACCCGGCGGGCTGACAGGACCACCGTCCAGGTTCGGGGTCTCCCGAGCTAAGTCCGAGTCGGCTGAATCCCGAGTCGGCTGAATCCCAGCGGCGCAGCCCAATCCCGAGTCCGGTGTCGGCCGGCCGGTGACGGGCCGTCCAGCTGGGCACGGGTTCGTGGCATCCGTGCGTGGGCCACTGCGTGGCAGGCACGGGGCTCGCGGGCGTGGGACGATCTGGGCATGCACGACCTCATCATCAAGGGCGGGACCGTTGTCGACGGGACGGGCGCCGACGCGCGTACCGCTGACATCGCGGTCGACTCCGGCCGCATCACCGACGTGGGGCAGGTGGAGGGCGGTGCCACCCAAGTCATCGACGCCGACGGGCTCCTCGTGACCCCCGGCTGGGTCGACGTCCACACGCACTACGACGGCCAGGCCACGTGGGACAGCGAGCTCGCGCCCTCGTCGTGGCACGGCGTGACCACGCTGGTGATGGGGAACTGCGGCGTCGGGTTCGCGCCCGCGCTCCCCGATCGCCACGACTGGCTCATCGGGCTCATGGAGGGTGTCGAGGACATCCCGGGCACCGCGCTCGCCGAGGGGATCGAGTGGGAGTGGGAGACGTTCCCCCAATACCTCGACGCGCTCGAGAAGCGTCGCTGGACGGTCGACGTGGGGACCCAGGTCCCACACGGCGCCGTGCGCGCGTACGTCATGGGCGACCGCGGCGCGCGCAACGAGGCGGCGACCGCGGAGGACATCGACGCGATGCGGGCCATCGTCCTCGAGGCGCTGCAGGCGGGCGCGCTCGGCTTCTCGACGTCGCGCACCATCGGCCACCGCGCCATCGACGGCGAGGTGGTCCCCGGCACGTACGCGGCGGAGGACGAGCTCTTTGGCATCGGGTCCGCGCTGGGCGAGGCCCGCACCGGCGTCTTCGAACTGGCGCCACTCGGGGCCGCCGGCGAGGAGCCCGAGGGCGTCATGGGAGAGGTCGACTGGATGCGCCGGCTCTCGGCGGCCATCGACCGGCCCGTGTCGTTCGCGCTGTTGCAGGTCGACGCGGCGCCCGACCTGTGGCGCACCCAGCTCGACGAGTCGCTCGAGGCGTGCGCTGAAGGCGCCCAGCTCTTCCCGCAGGTGGCCGGGCGGCCCACCGGTCTGCTCACGGGACACCACGCGACGTACTGCCTCTTCGCCGACATCCCCGCCTACCGCGAGCTGCGGGCGCGGCACCTCTCCCCCGCCGAGTTCAGCGAGGCCCTGGCCGACCCCGAGGTCCGGCGGGCCATCGTGTCGTGGACGCCGTCGTCGCCGGGCGAGGCGGACTCCATGGCGCGGGCGTACGCGCGCACCTTCGTGCTCGGCGACCCGCCCGACTACGAGCCGGGACCGGAGCGCTCGCTTGCCGGACTGGCAGCGGCGCGCGGGGTCACCCCGCTCGAAGTCGCGTACGACGAGATGGCCAAGGACGGGGGCACCGGGCTCCTCTACTTGCCGATCCTGAACTACGCGACCGGCGACCTCGATCACGTGCACCAGATGCTGTTGCACCCCCAAGGCCTGCTCGGCCTCTCGGACGGTGGCGCCCACACCGGGACCATCTGCGACGGCAGCATGCCCACCTTCATGCTCACGCACTGGACGCGCGACCGCACGCGCGGCGACACGCTCCCTCTCGAGTACGTCGTGCGCAAGCAGACGCGCGACACGGCGCGGCTCTACGGGATGAGCGACCGGGGGACCATCGAGCCCGGAGCGCTGGCCGACTTCAACCTCATCGACTACGACGGGCTGTCCCTCGGCGCTCCCTTCGTGCGGACCGACCTGCCGGCGGGCGGTCGCCGGCTCCTCCAGGAGGCGACGGGGTACGTGGCCACTATCAAGCAGGGGACGCTCACCTTCGACCACGGCGAGCCCACCGGGGAGCTGCCCGGCCGGCTGCTGCGGGGTGCTCGCTGAGCCCTCACTGAGGCCCCCCGGGTGAGCCTTGGGGGCGTGCGGGAACTCCGGGAACCCGCAACCAGAGCGCGCGGCCGTCGGGGGCGACACGGCAAACTGCAATGCGTATGGAGCCGCTCACCCAGTACGCGCTCCGCGACGGCCTGCACGTTGGCTACCAGGTGTGGGGCGGTGGCTCGCAGGAGGCCGTCGAGGTCCTGGAGTTCAACAGCGGGCTGATGATCTCCATCGACGAGACCGTCGACGAGCCGAGCTGGCTTCGCTACACCGAGCGCGTCGCCGACTTCTCGCGACTCCTCCGCTTCGACGCTGCGGGACTCGGGCTCTCTGATCCGCTGCCAACTGCGATGACGCCCTCCATCGAGGGCTGGGGTCGCGACGCCATCGCCGTCATGGACGCGGCGGGCTGCGAGCGGGCGGTGGTGCTGGCCTCGGTGGGTGGCACCATGCCTGCGCTATGGCTGGCGGCCACGCACCCCGAACGCGTCGCCTCGCTCGTCGTCGTCAACGGCACGGCCCGGGTCGGCCGGGCGGAGGACTACGGCTTCGGCGTGTCGGACGAGGAGGTCGCCGCCGGCAGCGACATCGACGTGCCCTTGGTCGAGGGCGGTATCCCGCGCGACATCGCCGTGTTCGCCCCGAGCTTGGCGCACCGCGTCGGGTTCACCGACTGGTGGGGACGGGCGGCGCGGCGTGGCGCGAGCCCGGCCACCGCCCAGGCGTTCAACCTCGTCATGTTCTCGGCCGACCTCCGCTCGTGCCTCCCCGCCATCACGTGCCCCACGCTCGTCATCGCCCGCACCGAGGGCTATGCCAACCTCAGCCAACACGGCCGGTACCTCGCCGAGCAGATCGTCGGTGCCCGCCTCCTCAGCACCCACGGGCACGACCTGCTGCCCTGGGCGGGCGAGTTCGACTCAATCGTCGACGAGATCGAGGAGTTCGCGACGGGCGCACGCCACACCCACAGTCCGACCCGGCTGCTGGCAACCGTGCTGTTCACCGACATCGTCGACTCCACCGTCCACGCCGCGACGGTCGGCGACCGGCAATGGCGCAGCGTCCTCGACGACTTCGACGTCAACGTGGGCCGGCTCCTCGCCCGCCACGACGGCGTCCTCGTCAAGACGACCGGCGACGGGATCCTGGCGCGCTTTGCGACTCCGGCGGAGGCGGTCCGGTGTGCCTCCGCCATGGTCGCGACGGCGCCGGACTTCGGCCTGGAGCTCCGGGCCGGGCTGCACGCCGGCGAGGTCGAGCTGCGCGGCGACGACATCGGCGGGCTGGCCGTCCACATCGCGGCGCGCGTGAACGACATGGCCGGCCCGCGTGAGGTGCTCGTCACCGGCACGGTCCGCGACCTGGTCGTCGGATCGGGCATCGCGTTCGACGACCGCGGCCGGCACAATCTCAAGGGCGTCCCCGACGA
>DATJTU010000069.1:0-18252 GCA_035503015.1 Acidimicrobiales bacterium
GGTGGCCTGGCTGCCGTTCGGTCCGGCAATACCGTTCTTGGTGTTGTCGGGGATGGCGTGGCTTTTGACCCTGACGACGCTGAACGCTGCCGCGCAGTTATCACTGCCGCGCTGGGTTCGGGCCCGCGGGCTGGCGGCTTACCTGCTGGTCGCCACCGGATCTCAGGCAATCGGCTCGTATGTATGGGGCGCCATTGCCACGCGGGAGGGACTACGCGTCGCGATGATCGGGGCGGCCGTGATGCTGGGCCTTGTTGCGCTCAGCACTCCCGTGCTTGGGCTGCGGCCGTGCACCGGGACGTTGAATCTTGATGTCTCCACTGCGTGGCCGACGCCGATGGTCGTTTTCGAACCATGCCCGAGCGACGGACCGGTACTGGTGGCCGTCCGTTACCGAGTCCCGGCCGAGAGCCGGGATGACTTCGCCGACGCGATGCAGGCAGTCAGGCGGTCACGGCTGCGAATAGGCGGCCACAGTTGGCGGCTGTATCACAATGTCGGGCAACCCGATATGTTCCTCGAGCGGTTTACCGTCCCGTCGTGGACCGAATTCGAGCGAGGGCGCACCGAACGCTGGCTCGACTACGACAGCGATGGTGTCCAGAAGGCGCTCAGTTTCACCGTCGACGGCGACCGACAGCATGAGTACTACCTGGCGCACCGCATGCGGCGGTGACGCGGCGCTAGACCGCGGACTTCTCCAGGATGTGCACGCCACACGCCGAGCCGAGACCGATCACGTGGGCCAGCCCCACCTTCGCGTTCTCGATCTGGCGATCGCCGGCCTCGTCGCGAAGGTGATGGCAGATCTCCCAGATGTTGGCGATGCCGGTGGCCGCGATCGGGTGCCCCTTGGACTGCAGCCCACCCGACACGTTGACCGGAGTCGAGCCGTCCCGCCAGGATGCGCCCGAGTTGAAGAAGTCGGCGGCGCCGCCCTCCTCGCAGAGCATCAGGTTGTCGTAGTGCACCAGCTCCGCGGTGGCGAAGCAGTCGTGCAGTTCGACGAGGTTGAGGTCGGCGGGGGACACACCGGACTGCTCGTAGGCCTGGGCGGCCGCGTTGCGCGTCAGCGTGTTGACGTTGGGGAGGATCTGGCACGCCTCTTCCCACGGGTCCGTGGTCAAGATGGAGGCCGAGATCTTGACGGCCCGCTTTTGCTGCTCGAGCGAGAGCGTCTTGAGCTTGGCGCCCGAGACCACGACCGCGGCGGCCGCGCCGTCACAGTTGGCCGAGCACATCGGCCGTGTGTTCGGGTAGGCGATCATGACGTCGCCCATGATCTCGTCGAGGCTCATCTTCTTCGTGTAGGCCGCCAGCGGGTTGAGCGTCGAATGCGAGTGGTTCTTCTCCGAGATCTTCGCGAAGAGCTCGAAGCTGGTCCCGCCGTATTTGTGGCCGTATTCCATCCCGATCTGTGCGAACACGCCGGGCATCGTCTCGGTGCCGATGCGCCCGTCGACCGCCGCCACCGCGCCGTAGCGGCCGTGGGGCGTCCAGGTGTTCGAGTCCGCTGAGCGCGCGCCGCCGGCGAGGAGACCTGCGCCAGCGAGCTTCTCGACACCGAACGCGAGGCCCATGTCGGTCTCGCCTGCTTTGACGGCCATGCAGGCGACGCGGAGCGCGGTCGCGCCGGTCGCGCACGCGTTGGACACGTTGTAGACGGGAATGCCCGTCTGGCCGAGCTGCTTCTGGACCATCTGTCCGGTCGGGGCCATCGCCATCATGAGGTTGCCGGCGCCGATGATGCCGATGTCCTTCATGGTCACGCCGCCGTCGGCCAATGCGCCGCGCACGGCTTCTGACGCGAGGTCAACGAGGTCCTTGTCGGGGTGCTTGCCGAACTTGGTCATGTGGATCCCGAGGATCCAGAGCTCTTCGGATGCCGATGCCATCGTGCTCAACCTCCCAGTGGTTCGAAACCGAAGCCGACCGCCTCGGTGCCTTCGTCGTCGGTGCCGATCACCTGGGTGGCCAGGCGCACCTTCATGCCCATGCTCACGTGCTCGGGGTCGGGGTCCACGTTGATCAGGTTCCCCCGCACGCTCGTGCCCTCGCAGTCGATGACGGCGGCCACGAAGGGGACGGGGATGCCCGGGGCGGCGAAGGAGACGATCGTGTAGGCCCGCACCTCGCCGGTGGTCGCGACGTCGGCGGTCGTGAACTCGGTGCTTTCGCAGTGGGCGCAGGCATTGCGCCGGTCGAAGAAGCGGGCCCCGCACGATGTGCACTCGTTCGCCACCAGATGCGGGTGTTCCCCCAGCACCAGGTAGTCGACCAGCGGTATTTGTTGCGCCATCAGACCCCCCAGGATCGGGTCGAAAACATTGTTCTCAAACTAGCGTGCTCAATGTAGCCCTCACCCGCGGAGAGCAGCGAATCAGCTGGGGCCGCCGTGGGACGACGGGCCGGCGGGGACGGCCGGGACGTCGGGAGCGGTTGCCCGGCCGGCCCGGTAGGTTCGCCCGCATGCGCTTTACACACCTCGGCCGCACCGGCCTCACCGTCAGCCGCCTCTGCCTCGGGACGATGAACTTCGGTCCCGAGACCGACGAGGCGACGTCGCACGCCATCATGGACGCCGGTCTCGATGCAGGGATCAACTTCTTCGACTCGGCCAATGTCTACGGCCGCACCAAGGGCCGCGGCGCGACCGAAGAGATCGTGGGGCGCTGGTTCGCCCAGGGCGGCGGCCGGCGTGAGAAGGTCGTCATGGCGACCAAGCTCTACGGCGACATGGGGGACTGGCCCAACGAGGGACGGCTGTCCGCGCTGAACATCCGGCGCGCCTGCGACGCCAGCCTGCGCCGGTTGCAGACGGACTACATCGACCTCTACCAGATGCACCACATCGACCGGAACACGTCGTGGGACGAGATCTGGGAGGGCATGGAGGTCCTGCGCGAGCAGGGCAAGATCCTCTACGTCGGGTCGTCCAACTTCGCCGGCTGGCACATCGCCAAGGCGCAGGGGGCGGCGGCGCGGCGCAACTTCTTGGGCTTGGTCAGCGAGCAGTCGCACTACAACCTGTTGACGCGCCAGGTGGAGCTCGAGGTGCTGCCGGCGGCGGAGGACTTCGGCCTTGGCGTCATCCCGTGGTCGCCGCTGGCGAGCGGCCTGCTCGGCGGGGTCGTGCGCAAGCAGCGTGACGGCAGCCGTCGTTACGCCGACCATCTCCAGCGGCGGGTCGAGGTCTTGCGCCCGCAACTCGAGGCCTACGAGGACCTCTGTGCCGAGATCGGCGAGGAGCCCGGGACGGTCGGCCTGGCCTGGCTGCTCACGCGTCCGGCCGTGACGGGGCCGATCGTCGGGCCGCGGACGCACGAGCATCTCGATTCAGCCGTGCACGCAGTCGACGTGACGCTCGACGACAAGGTCTTGGCGCGTCTCGACGAGATCTTCCCCGGGCACAAGACGGCGCCCGAGGACTACGCCTGGTAACCCTCCGCGCGAGGCACGGGCACGGGGACGGGCACCAGCTGCCCCTTGCCGCTAGCGAGGTGAGCCCGCGAGTTCGGGCTCGGGTTCGGCGCCCGGGGACGGCGACTCGACGTGAGGCTTCGGGAGGTCGTCGGGGTCGACCGAGAGCCGGGGCAGGATCCGGTCGAGCCAGCGGGGGAACCACCAGTTGGCGTCGCCCAGGATCATCATGATGGACGGGACGATCGCCATGCGGATGAACACCGCGTCGACGAGGATGCCGCCGGCCAGGCCGATGCCGAACTCCTTGATCACCCGGTTGTCACCGAGGATGAACGCCGCGAAGACGAGGATCATGATGAGCGCGGCCGCAGTGATCGTCTTGCCGGTCGCCGCCAGCCCGTTGCGCACGGCGAGGCGGTTGTTGCCGCCGGACTTGATGTACTCCTCGTGCATGCGCGACACCAAGAAGACCTGGTAGTCCATCGACAGCCCGAAGAGAATGGCGAAGAGCATCACGGGCAGGAAGGCCTCGACCGGGCTCGTGCCCTGCAGGCCGATCAGGGAACCGAGGTCGCCCCACTGGAAGACCGCGACGAGCATGCCGAGCGCGGCGCCGATGGAGAGCAGGTTCATGATGGCGGCCGTGAGGGGGATCACCAGTGACCGGAAGACCGTCATCAACAGCAGGAACGACAGGACCACCACCACGGCGACGAACAGCGGCAGTTTCGCGCTCAGCACGTTTGCGAAGTCGATGTAGATGGCCGTCGTGCCACCGACGAGCACGTTGACCCCGGAGTCGCCCACCGCCTTGGGAACGGTGTCGGAGCGCAAGTGGTTGACCAGGTCCGTGGTGGATCCGTCCTGCGGCGCGGAGTCGGGGTAGACGTTCACCAGGACGACGTCGCCCGAGCCGGTCTTGCTCGGGATGTAGAGCGGCTGGGCGACCTTGGCCACGTCGGACTGCCGCGAGACCGCGTCCACGACGTTGTCGATCACCTGGTGCTGGTCGGGGTGGACGACCGCCACCAGCATCAAGGGCCCTGTGTAGCCGGGCCCGAAGCCGCGTGAGAGCGTGTCGAAGGCGACGCGCGTCTGGGAGCCCGCGGGATCGGTTCCCTGGTCGGCCGATCCGAGGCGGAGCGAGAAGAAGGGCAGCGCGATGGCGACGACGATGAGCAGCGCGACGCCCGCCGACAGCCACGGGTAGCGCTGCACGCGATTGGCCCAATTCGGCCAGAAGCCCTTGTTGTCCGCGCCCACGATGCGCGGACCGTTCTGGGCCAGGTTCCGCTTCTGCTTGCGGCTCATCACCTTCGGGCCGATGAAGCCCAACATCGCGGGCAAGAGCGTCAGCGCGGCCACCATGGTGAGGGCCACGCCGATGGCGGCCGCCACCGCGAGGCCGTAGAGGAAGCTGACGCCGAGGGCGAAGAGGCCCAACAGCGCGATGCAGACGATGATGCCTGCGAAGAGGACGGCCCGCCCCGACGTGTTGACGGCGTTGATGATGGACGGCTCCGGGTCACTTCCAGCCACGAGACCCTGGCGGTGCCGGGTGACGATGAAGAGCGCGTAGTCGACGCCGACGCCGAGCCCGATGAGCAGCATCACCTCGGGCGAGATCGACGGCATCCCGATGGCATGGCTGAGCAAGGTGATCAGGCTGAAGGCGGTCCCGAGCGCGAACAGCGCGGAGATGATGGGCAGGATCGCAGCAAAGAACGAGCCGAAGATCAAGAGCAGCACGACCAGGGCGAGCAGGACGCCGATGAGGGTGCTGCTGAAGGATTGGTTGTTGGCGTTCTCGGCGAGCGGCCCGGTGTCGGCGACAGTCAGGTTGTGGGTGGACGCGCTGGTGACGATGTCGACGAACTTCTTCGACTCCGCGGTCGAGACGTTGTTGGGCAGCGTGTTGAGGTTGACCTGCAGCCAGCCGACGGTGTGGTCGGCGTTCACGTTGGTCGTGTTGACCAGGTTGCCGGCCGCGTCGTACGGACTGGTCACGACCGACACGTGCGGCAGCTTCTTGAGGTCGTCGACCATCGTGTTGATGCGCTGGCCGATCTCGGGATCGGTCAGGCGCGCGTCACCGTGGGTGCCGAAGACGACCTGCTCGGTGTCGCCGGACTGCGCAGGGGCGACGGATTTGAGGAGGTTGATGGCGTCGAAGGACTGCGTGTGGGGGAAGTTGAAGTTGTCGGAGAACGCGGAGCCGACGGACTTGGCGACGAAGCTCGACAGGACGAGCGCGATCAGCCAGAAGAGGACGACGAGACGGCGATGACGGACACACCACCCGGCGAGGGTGCGCATTAGTGGGATCTCCTCGGGGACGCTGACACCGCCAGCCCGGTGTCAGGGGAGTCGGGGGACGGGGTCAAGAGTACTGGCATGCGAGAGGGGCTCTCGTTCATGCACTCCTGTCGGCAAAGTTTGTCAAAGCGTTGAACACGGGAAGCGCGAGGCGGTCCGGCGACACCGCGGCCCGGGCCACGAGCCGACCGGCTAGCACTGGATGCTCCTCGGGGATGGCGAAGAACTCCCGGTCACGCAGCGAGAGCAGCGTCGTCGGCGACAGCGCCACGACGGTCATCGGCGAGCGCTGCTGGTTGAGCAGGGCGTGCTCGCCCCACGAGTCGCCGCACGACAGGAGTCCGATCGGCACGCCGTCGCGCTGCACGATGACGTGACCCGCCGTGATCAGGTGCCAGCGTCGCACCGGCACGTCCTGCGCCTGGACGACCTGCCCGGGATGGGCCACCGCGAGATCACAGCGGGCCGCGATGGACTCGAGGTCGGGCCCGCGCAGACCCGCGAAGAGCGGGAGGGTGGCGAGTCGGTCGACGAGGTCCTGCGGCGGGTGCGTGTCGTCGGATCCGGGGAGTTCGGGGCGTTCGGGGAGTGCGGGGGGCTCGGGCATCGGTCAGTGCTCCGTCACCGAGCTCGGGCGCTCGCCGTGGTGGTGGTGCCAGTGCGCATGCCCCGCGGCCCGGCGCCAGAGCAGGAAGCCGACGATGGCGAAGAGCACCCACGGCACGTGGTACATCGGGTACCAGGGCAGCGTGGCACCCACGACGACGGCGAGGAACACGAAGAGAATCACCCAGGGCACGACCCGTCGGTGGCGTGGCGGCGGGGGAGGGGCTGGTCGCGGCAGCGCGGGCAGGTCGTAGAAGAGTCCGTTGAGGTCACCGCGGGTCGTGGCCGACATGGCGGTGTCGAGGCGGGTCTTGAACTCCGACTCGTCGAGCCGGCCTTCGGCGTAGTGGCGGGCGAGCTTGTCGGCCACCGCGTTGCGCTCGTCGTCGGAGGCGCGCAAGGAGGAGTCTGCGGGTTGCGTGTCCCGGCGGCCCATCGGGTAGGCGGGGTCCCAGCGGTAGCGCATTGCGTGTCCTTTCGGTGTTCGTGTCTTTGGTTTCGTCTACGGGGTGGTCGATCGCCCGCGGTGTCGTCGGCGCTGGTCGGGCCGGCCGGGGACTCAGTACGCGCCGCGGGCGCGCTCGCGGGCGAGGAGCTCCTCGGCGACCGAGACGTCGCTCTCCTCGTCCGGGATGAGCAACCAGCCGGCCGCGTACAACGGCACGGCGAGACCGCCCAGCAGGGCCAGGGCGACGAAGCCGATGCGGACCAACGTCGGGTCGACGTCGAAGTAGTCGGCGATCCCGCCGGCGACGCCTGCCAGCATCCGGCCACGGCCGACCCGGTGGAGGTGCTGCACGTCCCCGCCGCTGCCGCTGCCACCGGTGCCGGCGCCGTACGCCGGTTGCTCGGGGGGTTCCGTCGCCGACTGCGCCGACTGGGCGGACTGTCCGGACGGCTGCTCGGGGGGCTCGGGTGTCGGGTTCTCGTGTGGTGCGGTGTCCATGGGGCCAGCCTGACGGTCCGCTGACCTGGGGTGAATCCGGTAACCCCCTGGTCGGACCCTGACCGGACCCCCGGGTCCTCAGGGATGTCCCTGATTCCTCTGGGCAGGGGGGCGCGCGATCATCGGTGTATCGCAGAAGCACCTGATCCAGGCGTAGGCCCGCTTTCGAGCGGCCACCCGACGGTGCCGCCGTCGGGGCCGCCCGGCGCGTCCGCGCCGACTTCTGACGCCGCGGGGCCGGCGGACGGTGCCGGTCCGTGCGGACCAGGTGGCGGATGGAACGGGGCCGCGCCGCCGCCGTGGTCCCGGCCCCGGCGCGGCAGGCCGCCCTGGGCGGAGCACCATCACCACCGGCACCACGTCGCCGGCAAGCTGCGGTCGCTGCGCCGCAGCCCGGACAACCGCGTGCTCGGGGGCGTGTGTGGCGCCGTCTCCAGCGCCACGGGGATCGACGTCACGTGGGTCCGCATCGGCTTCGTGCTGCTCGCCATCGCCAGCGGGGTGATGGTGTTCGTCTACGCCATGGCGTGGCTGCTGATCCCGATGGAAGGGGAGACCGGCAACATCTACTCCCGCGCGGTGAGCGATCGGCGTGGCATCCGTCTCGTCGTGGCCGTCCTCGTCCCGCTGTTGATCGCGGTGCAGCTGATCACGAGCACCCTGCACGTTCCCTTCGTCGGGTTCATCGGGTGGCCCACGTTCCTGGCGATCGGCGTGATCATCCTGATCTGGCGGAACGCCAACGAGAACGAGAAGGCGTTCATCGACAACGACGTGGTCCCGCTGTTCGGGGCGGACACGCATGGCCAAGGGCGGCACTGGCTGATCGCCCGCGTCCTGGTGGGCGCGATCGTCGGCGCCTGCGGCATCGCACTCTTGGTCATGGGTCACACGACGGTCGCTGCCCTTCGGCCCGTCGGTGGCGCGGCGCTGGTGGTCGCCGCGAGCGTCATCATCTTCGGGCCGTGGTGGCTGAGCCTCGTGCGCGACCTCATCGCCGAGCGCCAGGCGCGAGCGCTCGCGGAAGAGCGCGCCCAGATGGCGGCACATGTGCACGACTCCGTTTTGCAGACGCTGGCGTTGATCCAGAGGTCTGCCGACGATCCGCAGAACGTGGTCCGACTCGCGCGCGCCCAGGAGCGTGAGCTGCGGGCGTGGTTGTTCGAGGGACGGCCGCCGGGGGCCATCGGCGAGGACGCGACCATGCTCGGCGAGGGCGTCGGCCTGCTGCAGCGCCAGGTGGAAGCGGACCACGGGATCGCCGTTCAGGTCGTGATGGTGGGGGACTGCGAGCTCGACGAGGCGCTCCGCGCTCTGCTCGACGCCGCCCGCGAGGCGACGGTGAACGCGGCGAAGTGGTCCGGCGTCGACCAGGTGTCGCTCTACGCCGAGGTCGAGGCGGACACCGTGATGCTCTACGTGCGAGACCGCGGCTGCGGCTTCGACCCCGCCGCCGTGCCCGACGACCGCCAAGGGATCGCCCAGTCGATCCAGGCCCGCATGGCGCGCTTCGGCGGCACGGCTGTCGTGCGGTCGGCCCCGGGCGAGGGTGCAGAGGTCCAGTTGTCGATGCCGCGGCGGGCACGCGTCAAGTGAGCACCGCTGGGAGCGGGACCGCAGGACTGGGCGGCCGTCCGCGCATCTTCTTGGTCGAGGACCATGCGGTGTTCCGCGCCGGGGTCAAGGCGGAGCTGGGCGACGCGGTCGACGTCGTCGGTGAGGCGGACGAGGCCGAGGCGGCCGTCGAGCTGATCACCGAGCGCGTGCCGGACGTGGTGCTGCTCGATGTGCACCTGCCTGGCGGCGGCGGTCACGCCGTCCTGCGCGGCGTCCATCCACACCACCCCGAGGTGCAGTTCCTGGCCCTGTCGGTCTCGGACGCGCCAGAGGACGTGATCGACGTCATCCGCGCCGGCGCGCGGGGCTACATCACCAAGACGATCTCGGGGCCAGAGCTGCTCCAGGCCGTCTACCGCGTGGCGGCCGGCGATGCGGTCTTCTCGCCCCGGTTGGCGGGCTTCGTGCTCGACGCCTTCGCCCACGGCGACTCGCCGCCTGCCGCGGGCCTCGACCCCGAGCTCGACCAGCTCTCGCCGCGTGAGCGCGAGGTGCTGCGGCTGATCGCCCGCGGCTACACCTACAAGGAGGTGGGGCGGGACCTCGGTATCTCCGCCAAGACGGTCGAGTCGCACGTGTCCTCCGTGCTGCGAAAGCTCCAGCTCTCGACGCGCCATGAATTGACCCGCTGGGCCACCGACCGGCGCCTGGTCTAGAACCAGCTAGAACAAGGGGCCATGCCTGAGGACCTCGCCGCCGAGCATCGCGACGCGGCCGCGCTTGCCTCGATGGCCGGGCAGGCCCTCATGGAGCTGCGGGCGGCGCCGCCCGCGGCGCGTGACATCGGGTCCGTCGGCGACCACCTGTCGCACCAGCTCCTCGTCGCCGAGTTGGGGCGCCTCTACCCGGCCGACAAGGTGCGCTCGGAGGAAGGTCTCGAGCACGTGGCCGGCGACGGCCGGCTCTGGATCGTCGACCCGCTGGACGGCACCCGCGAATTCCGCCAGCGCGAGCGCAGCGATTGGGCGGTGCACGTGGCCCTCGCGCTCGGCGGCATCGCCGTCGTCGGTGCCGTCGCGTTACCGGCGCTCGACCTCGTCCTCTCCACTGCGGCGCCGCCGGTGCTGCCCGCGCTCGACGAGGCGGAACGCCCGCGCGTGGTGGTCTCGCGCAGCCGGCCGCCCGACGTCGCGTACGACGTCACCGAGGAGATCGACGGCGTCATGATCCCGATGGGCTCCGCCGGCGCAAAGATCGCCGCGGTCGTCCTCGGCGCAGCCGAGGTCTACGTGCACGCCGGCGGGCAGTACGAATGGGACTCGTGCGCGCCGGTGGCGGTCGCCACCGCCAGCGGTCTGCATGCCAGCCGTCTCGACGGCACCCCGCTGCGCTACGGGGATCCGGACGCGTGGCTCCCGGATCTCGTGGTGTGCCGCCAGGAGTACGCCGAGGCGGTCCTGGGCGTCACGACGCGCCAGCGCAAGCCCTATTGGTGAGCGCGTCGATGCGAAGCGACTCGCCGGCCACCCGCGCGTGGACTGCGGAGGCGGCGCGGCTGCGGCGGGACATGACAAGACCCCGCCTCGAGAGGCGGGGTCTTGTCCACGATTCCGACGACCGCCTAGATGGCGCGCACGTTGGCGGCCTGAAGACCCTTGGGTCCTTCGTTGGTTTCGAACTCGACCTTTTGTCCTTCTTCGAGATTGCGGTAGCCCGTACCTGCAATCGCGCTGAAATGCACGAAAACGTCGGGACCCCCACCGTCCTGAGTGATGAAGCCGAAGCCTTTCTCACCGTTGAACCACTTCACAGAACCAGTTGCCATTGAAAATCCACTCCTCTCCTGGCCAGATTTGACCCGTGTTCACTAGGGGGTCATGGCCGGTAGCCCTTGCGGGCCAGAGGGATTTCCAAACTCGGTGGTGCCCTCGGGGAAGACCTTAGCGCGGCGCCGAGACCCGATGGGGGTTTCGCCCGGCGTGCGCGGAGCGGTCACACATTGTTCACATGGCACGTGGCGGTGTGCGCGCCGCTCGATCGTGCCTAACCTAGGAACCACGGTTCGACCCGGTTCGCCGGGGGACAAAGGAGGCGCAATTCATGACTTCTGCCTCGAATCCGTACCTGGAGGGGAACTTCGCGCCCGTGCCGGACGAAGCGACCGCGACCGAGTTGTCCGTCAGCGGTCACATCCCCGAGTCGCTGTGCGGGCGGTACCTGCGCAACGGCCCGAACCCTGTCACGGCACCCGATCCCTCGACGTACCACTGGTTCACCGGCGACGGCATGGTGCACGGGATCCGGTTGCGCGACGGGCGCGCCGAGTGGTACCGCAACCGTTGGGTCCGCTCTGCATCGGTCGCCGAGGCGCTCGGCGAAGCACCGCATCCGGGCCCGGTCCACGCCGGGTGGGACTTCGCACCGAACACGAACGTCATCGGGCACGCACGCCGGACCTTCGCCATCGTGGAGGCCGGGGCGCGGCCCTACGAGCTGACTGACGAGCTCGACACGATCGGTCCCTGCGACTTCGCGGGCACGCTGGACGGCGGGTACACGGCACATCCCAAGCGGGACCCGCGCACCGGCGAGCTCTACGCGGTGTCGTACTTCTTCGGCTGGGGCGACGACGTGGAGGTCACCGTCCTGGACGCGGACGCGCGGGTGCGCTCGGCCCGGCGCGTCACCATGGGGGCTCCGGTGAGCGTGCACGATTGCGCCATCACCGAGCGGTTCATCGTGTTGCTGGACCTGCCGGTGACCTTCAACATGGAGGCCGCCGCAGCCGGGGCTTCGTTCCCGTACCGGTGGCAGGAGGGCTACCACGCCCGCGTCGGGCTCCTGGCCCGGGACGGCGACTCGACCACGCCCGTCTGGCACGACGTCGAGCCCTGTTACGTCTTCCATCCGCTCAACGCGTTCGACGAGGCCGACGGCGACGGCATCGTGCTCGACGTGGTGCGCCACCCGGCCATGTTCCGGACCCAGCTCCTCGGCCCGTCGGAGGGCGTGCCCACCCTGGAGCGCTGGCACCTCGACGGTCATGGCGGCGCCGTGAAGGAGGAGCGTCTCGACGACCGCGGGCAGGAGTTCCCCCGCGTCGACGAGCGGGTCGTCGGGCGGCCACACCGCTTCGGCTACGCGGTCGCCCTCGAGGCGTCCGACGACATCCCCGGTACCGAGTCGCGTTTGCTCCGCCACGACGTCGAAGGCGGGACGAGCGAGGTGCGCTCGTTCGGACGCGGCGCGCAGGTGGGCGAGGCGGTCTTCGTCCCCCGGGACCGCGACGCGGACGAGGACGACGGGTGGCTCCTGACGATCGTGTCGACGCCCGACGCCAGCAGCTCGGCGCTCTACGTGCTGAACGCACGGGACGTCACCGGCGAGCCCGAGGCGGTGATCGCCTTGCCCCAGCGGGTCCCGGCCGGGTTCCACGGGAACTGGGTGCCGGACCCGGTGTGACCCTCGCGACCGTTCGACGTTGCGGCGTAGGAACCACCGTGGTTGACCTGGGACGGCGCCCGTCGACCGCCCCAACCCCGGCCCGGTCCGGGCGTCGGGGTTAGGATTACCAAGTGTTCGTTTGGCAGTGGGTCCAGCAGCACCGGCTGCTGACCGTCCTGATCCTCGCCTTCGTCATCGTCAGCACTGCGGGCGGCACCGCGTGGGCGCTGGTGTTCCGAACGGTCGGCTCACCCATCGGATTGCGCGAGGCGCTGCGCATGTACCGCAAGGAGCAGACCGGCAAGATGCTGGCGACGCTGCGCAACAAGCTGCCCGCGCCCGGCGTCTACACCTACCGCACCAGCGGCGGCGAGGGCCTCAACCTCGTGGGCGTGCAGCGGAGCTTCCCGTCCACGACGTCGATGATCGTCTCCGACGGGCACTGCGCCACCGTCAGCTGGGTGCCGATCACCCAGCACACCGAGTCGACGATGGTGTGCACGGGGAGCGGTGGGGCGCTCGAGATCCCCAAGCTCGTCACCGACGAGTCGATCGCGGGCACGACGAGCACGTCGACCATCGACTGCCCGTCGTCCGCCTACCTGTTGCCGCCGGCCGGGACCCCGGTGCGTTCCTGGCGGGCGACGTGCTCGCTCGAGAGCCCGGCCCAGAAGGTCGAGATGAGCGGGACCGCACTCGGGACGTCGGTCATGAAGGTGGGCGGCCATCCGGTGACGGTCGAGCACACCCGCTTCTCGCTCACCTTCGACGGGACCGAGCGGGGCACGAACCCGACGGACTTCTGGATCGTCCCGGGCAACGGCCTGATCGTGCGCGAGCACGAGACGGTCGCGGTGAACCAGGGGAGTGTGCGCTACAACGAGACGATGGACGCCCAGCTCACCGCGCTGGCGCCCGCCCACTGACCGGCGGCCGTCCCTCCCCCGGATCCACCTGCGCCGCGAGCCGCTTGGGGGCGGTGAGGCAATAGCTCTCGGCGATCATCTCGGCCAGCTCGTCCCAGTCCGGCGGCTCGTCCAGGTCGAGGCGCACGCCCACCCAGCCGATGTGGCCGACGTACTTGGGGACGAAGAAGCGACCAGGGTCGGAGGCCACCAGGACGGCTTGGACGCCTTTGGGTGCCTTGAGCGTCATGGACGAGCCGTCCTCGCTCGTCATGACGAAGAACTTGTCACGCACCCGGAAGGCGGGCGAGGTGTGGTCGCCGAAGGGGCGCTCGACGGCGTCGGGCAACGCGAGGCACATCCGGCGGATACGCGCCAGGTCGTTGCGGCGTGAGGAGGCGGCGCGGCCCGCGCTCACTCGGCCGGCGCGGCCGCTGCACGCGCCGCAGCGCGATCGCGGGCGACCTCGTCGTAGGACTCGTAGTCCGACCCGGTGTCGTCGGCGAACTCGAACTCGAGGAGACCGGCGTCGCCCCACTTCTCGCGCAGGTAGCCGTTGTTCGCGTCGAGCAGGCCCAGCTTGCGCACGTTGGGCACGAGCTTGGCGAAGAAGCCGCGGGCAAAGCCGCGGGCCGGATTGAGCTTCGTCTTCTGCGCCGCCTCGATGATGAACGGCATGACCTCGGCGGCCGTGGTCCCCATGCGCTCCCACACCTCGGGCGTGGTGGCGCGCGCCCGGGAGTTCAGGGTCGCGTCGACCAGAAACTCCTGGCGTTCCTTGAGCTCGGCCTCGCTCAGGTCCCGGTAGAGCTCCGAGAGCGTCAGCACGCCGAACGCGACGTGGCGCGCCTCGTCGGACATCACGTAGCGCAGCAGCTTGGTCAGCAAGGGCTCGTTGGTCCGGCGCAACATGTCGCCGAACGCGGCGAGCGCCAGCGACTCGATGACGATCTGCATCCCCAGGTAGGCGATGTCCCAGCGCGGGTCCTCGAGCAGTGACCAGATCTGCTCCTTGAGGAACGGGCTCATCGGGTAGGCGTCGCCCAGCTTGGTCCGCAGGTATTTGGCGAAGACCTCGGTGTGCCGGGCCTCGTCCATGGTCTGGGTCGAGGCGTAGTACTTCGCGTCGATCCACGGCACCGTCTCGACGATCTTCGCCGCCGTCATCATGGCGCCCTGCTCGCCGTGCATGAACTGCGACAGGTTCGCCTTGAACAGCTCGATCCCCAGCTGTGTGTACTCGCGCCCGCTCCATGCCGCCAGCGGCGAGCCGGGCAGCGTGCCGGCCGCGCGGGCCACCGCCAGCAGCGGGCTCTCCTGCTCGGCCACCAGGCGCTCGGGATCGACGTCGGTCGACCAGTCGAGGTCGGTGACGCTGTTCCACTGCGACCCCATGGCCTTGTTGTAGAGCGTGACCAGCTGGCCGCGGTCGCGCTCGTAGTCCCACAGGAACAAGCGGTCCGCGTGGTCCACGATGACCTGGGCGGCGCTCTCGACGTCCCGCCGGCCGGGCACCGGAGGGGTTGCCTCGGCTGCCATGCCAGCCACGTTAGTGCCGCTTCGTTGCGCCGTTACTTGCGGCGCCCACCCATGTTGGCGTTGGGCGCCGCCTTGGCGACGAGGTCGGGGACGACCTTGCCGAGCTCGGCGGCGTCCCAGCGGTCACCCTTGTCCTGTCCCGGGCCGGCCACCCAGCCCTCGGCCACGGAGATGTTGCCGCCCATGACGTTGAACACGCGGCCCGTGATGCCCTTGGACTCGGCGCTGCCGAGCCAGACGACGAGCGGCGAGATGTTGGCGGGGTCCACGGGGTCGAACTCCTCTGGCTTGCGCTCCGCCGTCTGGTTGCCCATGCCGAGGTTCTCGGTCATGCGCGTGAGGGCCGCGGGTGCGATGGCGTTGACCGTCACGCCGTAGCGGTCGAGCTCCATGGCGGCGATGATGGTGAACGACGCGATACCCGCCTTGGCCGCGCCGTAGTTGGTCTGACCGACGTTGCCGTAGATACCCGAGGGCGACGTCGTGTTGATGACGCGGGCGTCGTTGCTCTCGCCCTCCTTGGTGCGGTTGCGCCAGTACTCGACGGCGTGACGGGTCGGTGCGAAGGTGCCTCGCAGGTGCACCCGGATGACGGCGTCCCATTCCTCGATCGTCATGTTCACCAGCATGCGGTCGCGCAGGATGCCGGCGTTGTTCACCAAGACGTCGATCGTGCCGAAGGTGTCGATGGCGCTCTGGATGAGTCGGCCGGCGCCGTCGTAGTCCGAGACGTCATCGCCGTTGGCGATCGCTTCGCCGCCCATGCCCCGGATCTCGTCGACGACTTCGCCCGCCGGTCCGGTGGACGAACCGGAGCCGTCCATCTCGCCGCCCAGGTCGTTGACCACCACCTTGGCGCCCTGGCGCGCGAACTCGAGCGCGTGCTCTCGCCCGATGCCGCGCCCCGCCCCGGTGATGACGACGACCCGTCCGTCACAGATACCCACGTTCAGCTCCTTTGGTGTTGGTCAGTGCGGCCCCGCGGCCGTCCGGTACTGCTCGCGCAGCTTTCGTTTGAAGATCTTCCCAGTATCCTCCCGCGGCAGCTCGGCGACGAAGTCGACGCTGCGCGGGCACTTGTAGTGCGCCAGGCGGTCCCGGCAGAACGCCATGAGCTCGGCCGCGAGCTCGTCGCTGCCGCCCGCGCCGTCGGCCGGCTGGACGACGGCCTTGACCACTTCGCCCCACTCGTCGTCGGGCACGCCGATGGTGGCGACGTCGCCGACGGCGGGGTGCTCGAGCAAGACGGCATCGACCTCGGCGGGGTAGATGTTCACGCCCCCCGAAATGATCAGGTTGGCCGTGCGGTCGGTCAGGTACAGGTAGCCCTCGTCGTCCACGTACCCCATGTCGCCCAGTGTGAAGTAGTCGCCGCGGAAGGCGCCCGCCGTCTTCTCGGCGTCGCCGTAGTAGTCGAAGCGGGTGGCCGCCGGGGCCTGGAGGAAGACCAGCCCGACCTCGCCCGCCGGGAGCTCGGTCCCGTCCTCGTCCGCGACCTTGACGAGGCCCGGCGCCATCGGCCGCCCGACCGTGCCCGGGTGGGCGAGCCACGTCGCCGAGTCGACCAGCGTGCCGAGGCCCTCTGTCGCCGCGTAGTACTCGACCACCACCGGACCGAGCCACTCGATCAGGCGCTGCTTCACCGGGACGGGGCACGGCGCCGCACCGTGGATCACGAAGCGCAATGAGGACGTGTCGAAGCGCTCCCGGTCGCCCGGCGGGAGGGCGAGGAGCCGGTGGAACATGGTCGGCACCATGTGCGTGTGGGTGACGCCGTGCTCCTCGACGAGGTGCAGTGCCTCGACCGCATCCCAGTGGTCCATCACCACCAGGGGCACCCCGTAAAGGAACGGCACCGCCACCGAGAACGCCAGCGGTGCCGCGTGGTAGAGGGGCCCGGTCAGCAAGTGGGCGTCGAGGCTGTGTTCCCAGTCCTCGTCGTACCCGCAAAAGTTCACGGTGGCCAGTGCGCTCACCGCAGTGGATTCGCGATGGACACCCTTCGGGCGCCCGGTCGTCCCGGACGTGTAGAGCATCTGCGTGCCCTGGACCGGGTCCTCGATGTCCATGCCCTCCTCCTCGGCGAGGACGCTGTTGTACATCTCGAAGCCCGGGATGTAGCCGCTGGTGTTGATCTTGACCATGGTGGGGTCGCCGCCCTCCGCTGCGGTGCGCGCCGCCTCGCCCAGCTCGCCCGCCACCACGAACGCCTTGGCGTCGCAGTTGGCGACGATGTAGGCCGCCTCGGGGCCCGTGAGGTGCCAGTTGATCGGGGTGAAGCGCAGGCCGATGCGCTGGGAGGCGTAGAGCACCTCCAAGAACTCGGGCCGGTTGGTGCACATGAGCGCGAGGGAGTCGCCGGCCTGGAGCCCACGGGCACGGAGTGCGTGCGCCATGCGGTTGATGTTGGCGTTGAGGTCCGCGTAGGAACGGTCTCCGTGGGGCGAGGCGATCGCGATGCGATCGGGCACGCGTTCGGCCCACCACGCGTGCAGCATCCCCTGGGCTGCCGCGGCGCGCTTGTCCTCGGGCACGCTCACCCGCCCGGGCCCCTGTCGACTGCCACCGCGGGTTCGAAGAGCGCGAGCTGGCGCCCGTCGCTCAACGGCTCCCATGTCACCGACACCGCCATCCCGCTGTGCACGTCCTCGGGCGGGCACCCCACCACGTTGGAGAGCATCCGCACGCCCTCGTCGAGGTCGACGAGGGCGATGCAGTACGGCTCGCCTCCCGAGAACGTGGCGCCGGCTGCCAGCGGCCGGTGCTCCACCACGGCGGCGTAGACCGTGCCGCGACCCGACGCGGTGCGCCATTCGAGCGACGAGTGGGGCGCGCCACAGCCCGGACAGAGCGCCCGCGGGTAGAAGATGCCGCGGTCGCACGCGGTGCACCACTGCACGAGCAGGCGCCCCTCGCGCGTCGCCTCCCAAAATGGCCCGCTCTCGGCGCCCACGGGCGGTTCGAAGCGAGCCGGGCGCGCTGCACTCGTCCCGGGTGCGCTCACAGCGCCGCCTCGGTCGCGAGCACCGCCGTCGACATCACGCTGAGGAACATGCCCGAGCCGTGTGCGACGGCGACAGCCGCGCCCGGCACTTGCCGTCCCCCACACTCGCCGCGCAGCTGGCGGGTCGCCTCGGTCAGGAGGAACATCCCGTACATGCCAGGGTGCGTGAAGGACAGCCCCCCGCCGTTCGTGTTCATCGCCAGGGTGCCGCCGGGTCCGAGGTGGCCGTCCGCGACGAACGGGCCGCCCTCACCCTTCTTGCAGAAACCGAGGTCCTCGAGATGCAAGAGCGCAGTAATGGTGAAGCTGTCATAGCCCATGAGCACGTCGACGTCGTCGGGCTTCATGCCGGCCATCGCGAACGCACGCGCGCCCGAGACCGCGCCCGGCGTCGTCGTGAGATCGGGCATCTGGCTGATGCCCATGTGGTCAGTGCATGTGGCGGCGCCGAGCACGTAGACGGGCGGCTTGCGCAGCGTCCGGGCGCGTGCGGCGCTCGTCATCACGAAGGC
>DATJTU010000070.1:0-3270 GCA_035503015.1 Acidimicrobiales bacterium
GACGGCGGGCTGTGGATCGCCCTCTTGTCGCCCGCCGCCCTCGACCGGGTGGAGCGCATCGCCGCCTCGGGCCGGTGGATCCCGATGTTCCTCGACCTCAAGACGGCCGTCGACAACTCGGCGCTGGACCAGACGTACAACACTCCGGCCCTGGCCACCATCTACCTGCTGGCCGAGCAGCTCGACTGGATGAACGAGAACGGCGGCCTGGAATGGACCGCCTCGCGCTGCGACCGCTCGGCCGAAATCCTCTACACGTGGGCCGAGCAGTCCGGCTACGCCCGGCCCTTCGTCGAGAACCCGTCCGATCGCAGCCACGTGGTGGGGACCATCGACTTCGTCGATGCCATCGACGCGGCGACGATCGCGGCCGTGTTGCGGGCGAACGGGATCGTGGACACCGAGCCGTATCGCAAGCTCGGGCGCAACCAGTTGCGGATCGCCATGTTCCCGGCGATCGAGCCGGACGACATCGCGTCGCTGTGCGGCTGCATCACCCACGTGGTGGGCGCGCTCGCCAACTGAGGCGCGCAGCCAACTGAGATTGCAGCCGGCGCGCACGGTCGCTGCAGCCGGAAACCCGCGGCCGCAACCGGCCCGAATTGGTGCCAGCACCATGGCCCCGGCGCGACCCCGCGGCGTACTATACCGGGTATAGCTTGGCACCGGGGCGGGGCCTGTCGCGGGAAAGGTGAGGTCAGAGCATGAGCACGGCAACACTGGCGAGCGCGTCGCCGGCGCTCGCGGGTGACGGCCAATGGGCCGTCGAGACGCACGGGCTGACGAAGCGCTTCGGCGAGAACGTCGCTGTGAACGACGTCGAGCTGCTCGTCCCCCGCGGGTGCGCGTTCGGGTATCTCGGCCCCAACGGCGCGGGCAAGACGACGTTGATCCGCGTGCTGCTCGGCCTCACCCACGCCGACGCCGGCACGATGTTCCTCCTCGGCCACCAGGTGCCACGCCACCGTGACGTGGCGCTCGCACGCGTCGGGGCGATCGTCGACGAACCGCGCTTCCACGGGCACCTCACCGGCCGCCAGAACCTCCAGATCCTCGCCGCCGCGCGCGAGCCCGCAGCGAAGAGCCGGATCGAGCCGGGCCTCGAGCGCGTCGGCATCCTGCACCGGGCGGACGACAAGGTGTCGAAGTACTCGATGGGCATGCGCCAGCGACTGGGCGTCGCGGCCTGCCTGCTCGGCGACCCGCAGCTGCTGATCCTCGACGAGCCGATGAACGGCCTCGACCCAGGGGGGATGCTCGACATGCGCGACATGATCCAGTCGCTCGTGGCCGAGGGCCGCACGGTGGTGCTCTCGTCGCATCTCCTCGACGAGGTCGAGCGCACGTGCGACGCCGTCGCCATCGTCGACCGCGGCACGGTGATCCGCCAGGGCCCGATCGCCCAGTTGCTGGCCGGCTCCTCCTTCGAGGTGCAGGTCGAGTGCGCCGAGCCCGAGCGCGCCGCGCACCTGCTCGAGGGCACGCCGTTCGGCTCGGCGGTGAAGGCCGCCCCGGACGGGCTGGCGATCTCGCTCCCCGAGGGCACCGAGCGCGACGCCATCGCGCAGATCAACCGGCTGCTCGTGGGGGGCGGGATCTCGGTGTACCGGCTCCAGCACATCCAGGCGTCGCTCGAACAGTGGTTCCTCTCGGTGACGAAGCGACTCGGAGAGGAGGACGGCGAATGACGACGATCTCCGACGTCGGCGCGGCCGCACCGGGGCCGGCCCCCGCCTCGGCTCCGGCGGCAACGCGGGGCGACCACCGCGGCTCGTGGATCCCGACATGGAGCATGGTGACCACGCGGTTCATGGAGCTGCGCAAGCGCCGGGGCCTCATGATCGCTCTCGCCGCGGTGAACATCGGCATCCCGGTGGTCTTCCTGGGCGTGCGCCTGATCACCCACGCGGTGGATCCCGCGTCCTACGGGCCAGCCGGGGGCTACGACATCTTCACCACGCTCGTGGTCGGCTTCATGTACATCTTCGGGTTCATCGTGGCGGCCGTCGTCGGGGCCACGGCAGGATCGGTCGACCTCACCGAGGGGATGTTCCGCCATCTCGTCATCACCGGGCGCTCACGGATGGCGCTCTATCTCGCCCGCATCCCAGCCGGGCTCGCCATCGTCATCGCCATGGTGGCCGTCGGCTACACGATCGTCTGCGCCGTGTGCGTGTTCGCCGCGCCGACGCAGCTCAACTACGACGGCGTCAACGTCCCCGAGGGGCTGTCACGCCCGGCGCTCGACACCTGGGCGGCGCAACACGCCGACAAGGTCATCTGCAACTTCAACTTCAACGGCGGCCCCGGTCTCAACGGGCCACCGCCGAGCGTGCCGTGCGGCAACGGGCAGACCACCGGTCCCCCGCCCGGCGCCATCATCAAGTCCACGCAGGGCGGCACTGTCACGGTGCCGGCCCACGAGTCGCAGGCCCAGATCCGCTCGTTCGCGGTGGCCGTGGCCAACCAGGACTACACCGACTACCGCGCCAACTTCTTGGTGCCGCCGACGTCGCTCATGGTCGACGTCGGTCTGTGGATCACCCTCGAGGCGACCATCGGGTTCATCGTCGGCCTCGGGCTCGCCTCGCTGATCGGGCAGCGGATCGTGCCGATCATCCTGCTCGTCGTACTCGAGCTGATCCTCACGCCGCTCTTCAGCCGCCACGTCGTCTCACACCTCCTGAACCTCGAGCGGGGGATCGTCGGTGTGGCGATGGTCCATATCGAGCCCGGCAACCTGCCGACGCCGTTCAACGGCGGCGGCCCGGGTGGCGGCGGGGGCGGGCTTGGGCGCTCACTCCTCATCCCGGAGTCGACTTTGGTCTCAGCATTGGTGATCGCGGGTTGGCTCGTGTTCTGGACCGCGATCGGGGCCTGGCGGATGATGACCCGCGACGCCTGACCCTGTTCGCGTCGGCGCGGCGCCGGGTCAGTGCGTCAGTGCGTCAGTGCGTCAGTGCGTCAGTGCGTCAGGCGGCGATCGACTCCACCGGGAAGCCGGCCCCTGCGAGCAGCTGCTCGCTCTCGTCCCACAGGCGTGTCGCCGCCTCGTCGTTGCGGGCCTGGCTCCCCATGTGTCCCGGCTTGCGCCGGACCCAGTAGAGGCCGGTCTTGGTCGCAACGTCCGGCGACGCGGCGAGATAGATGGACGTCCGCGCGCCCTGCCGCGGCGAGATCTGGAACGGCCGCATGACCCGGATGCCGAAGCCGTTCACGCCCGAGAGGTCGCCGTCCATGCCGAAGCGGCTGCGGACCCAGCCGGGATGC
>DATJTU010000071.1:0-3453 GCA_035503015.1 Acidimicrobiales bacterium
CGCCGCCTCCATCGGCGCCACCGTGGACCACTCGAAGGACCCCGCGTGGCTGTTCTTCGCCCCCGACCAGGCCGCCCCCGACAGCGTGGTGTTCGGCAACCCCCAACCTGGCCCCGGTCCGTACACCGAGCAGAGCTTCGAAGCGTTCCTCACCAAGCTCGGGATCCACTACACCGTGGTCCCCCTCGGGATCCTCGACGCCGTGGTCCCGGCGCAGCGGGTGCCGACCTAGCCGAGCGCAGCCAGCGCGAGCCGCCCGAGCGAGCCCGAGCCCCGCCCCGCAACCCTCAGGCGGTGATGACCGGCTCGAAGTGCTCGACGACGGGGAACGGCTCGTAGAAGTGGTGCAGCGCGGCACGCCACTCCTCGTACGCGGCCGAACCGCGGAAGCCCTCGGTGTGGTCCTCGAGCCGCTGCCACTCGACGAGCAACAGGAAGCAGCTCGGGCGCTCGATGCAGCGCTCGACCCGCAAGGACACGAAGCCGGGGCTGGCGGCGATGATCTGCGACGCCGACGCCATGGCCGCGCTGAACTCCTCCTCGCGGCCGGGGACGACCTCGAGCAGTGCGTGCTCAGTGATCACCGAGGAGCCGCCCGCGCAGCGCGGGGTCGGCCGCCGCGTCAATGGCGGTCCACGCCAACGCGACCGCACCGTCGCGCACGGCAGCGTCCGCCGAGGCGCTCACGGCGGCGGCGGCGAACTCCCGCTGGTGATTCACCGCCCCGTGGGTCTCGATCCGGATCAGCGGATGGATGGTCGGCACCGCCAGCGAGACGTTGGCCATGTCCGTGGAGAGCGTGGGCGGCGGCGTGCCCGAGTCGTCCGCCTCGAAGTGGCGGCCGAGCGCCTCGGCGTTCATGCGGTAGGCGCCGAGCAACGCGGGATCGGGCTCCATGTGCGAGTAGACGGGCGAGAGCTCCTCGTAGGACACGGTGCACCCCGTCGCCAGCGCGCCGGCCTCGAAGCAGGCGTCGACCCGCGGCCGCAACGCAGCCAGGCCCTCGGCAGTGAGGGAGCGGACCATGTAGCGCGCGCTGATGAAGCCGGGGATCACGTTGGCCGCGTCGGGGCTCTCGCGCACGACGCCGTGCACCTGGTCGCCCGGCGGCAGCTGCTGGCGCAACAGGCCGATGGCGACCTGGGCGACGGTCAGCGCGTCCTGTGCGTTGACGCCCTCCCACGGGGCCGCCGACGCGTGCGCCTCGCGGCCGGCGTAGCGCACGTCGTAGTGGGCCACCGCGAGGCACGTCGCGGTCAGGCGCTCGGTGGGCCAGGGATGCACCATCATCGCGGCGTGGACGCCGGCGAAAGCGCCGCGCTCGAGCATCAGGATCTTCCCGCCGCCGCCTTCCTCGGCCGGCGTCCCGAGCACCCGCACGCTGAGCCCGAGCTCGTCGGCCACCGAGGCGAGGGCGAGGCCGGCGCCCACCGCGGTGGCGGCGATGACGTTGTGCCCGCACGCGTGCCCGATCTCGGGCAGCGCGTCGTACTCGGCACAGACCGCCACGACGAGCTCGCCGTCACCCACGCGCGACTCGAGCGCGGTCGGCAGGTCGTAGACGCCCTCTTCGACGGTGAGGCCGCCGGCGCGCATCGCCTCGGCCACCGCGGCGGCGGACCTGGTCTCGCCGTAGCAGAGCTCGGGCGTCGACGCGACGTCGTGGCTGAGCGAGACGAGCTCGTCGAGGTGGCGGTCGACGACCGCCGCGGCCGCGTCCTTGGCGGACGCGACGTCGGCTGGCGCCGTCACGGGGTCACCTACTCGATGACCGCCACGATGTCACCGGCGCCCACCGAGTCGCCGGCACTCACCCGCACTTCCTTCACCACACCTTCCTTCTCGGCCGCGACCGAGTTCTCCATCTTCATCGCCTCGAGGACGCAGATGGACTGGCCGACTTCGACGACGTCGCCGACCGCGACCAGCACCTTGACGATGGTGCCCTGCATGGGCACGGTGACCTGGCCTGACCCCGAGCCGGCGACCGCGGTGGACGCGGCGCGCTTGGGCCGGCCGGCCGGTCGCCCCGGCGCGGCGACCGTGCCCAGGTCGGGCACCCAGAGCCGCACGGAGAAGCGCCGCCCGTCGACCTCGGCGGTGACGTCACGCTGCACCAGCGGCACGTCGTCCTCGCCACCAGCCCCGGCCCCGGCCCCGGCCCCGGCCCCGGCCCCGACCTCGGCCGGCGAGCCGCCGGCGTCGGCCACCAGCCCGCTCAGGTCGAGCACCTCTTCGACCCACTTGGTCGAGTGGGTGGCGGCGGCGAAGTCGGGGTGGGTGAGGATCGCCACGTCGGCGGGCAGGGTCGTCGCCACGCCGCTGATGCGGGTCTCGCCGATGGCGCGCAGCATGCGCCGCCGGGCGGCCTCGCGATCGGGCGCCCAGACGACGAGCTTGGCGATGAGGTTGTCGTAGTACTGCGAGACGGTGTCGCCGGCCTCGTAGCCGCCGTCCAGCCGGACGCCGGGCCCCGAGGGCTGGTGGAAGGCGGTCAGGGTGCCGGGCGAGGGCGTGAAGCGGCCGCCGCTCGGGTCCTCGGCGTTGATCCGGACCTCGATGGCGTGGCCGTCGTGGCGGATCTCGTCCTGCCCGAAGTCGAGCGGCTCGCCCGACGCGATACGGATCTGCCAGGCCACGAGGTCGAGTCCGGTCACCAGCTCGGTGACCGGGTGCTCCACCTGCAGCCGCGTGTTCATCTCGAGGAAGTAGAACTCGCCGTCCTGGTAGAGGAACTCGACGGTGCCGGCGTTGAAGTAGCCGCACGCTTCGGACACCTTGACCGCGGCCTCGCCCATGGCGCGGCGGATGTCGTCGGGGAAGTCGGGCGCGGGGCTCTCCTCGACGAGCTTCTGGTGGCGGCGCTGCGCGGAGCAGTCGCGCTCACCGAGCCACAGCGTCGTGCCGTGCTGGTCGCCGAGCACTTGCATCTCGACATGGCGCGGCCAGGCGAGATAGCGCTCGAGATAGATCTCGGGTCGCCCGAAGTACGCCTGCGCCTCGCGCGAGGCGGACTCCATCGCCTCGGCTGCCTCGCCGGCCGACGCGACGACCTTCATGCCGCGCCCGCCCCCGCCGAACGCGGCCTTGATCGCGACGGGCCAGCCGTGCTCCTCGCCGAACGCGACGACCTCGTCGGGTGAGGTGAGGGGCTCGGAGCGCCCGGGCACGCCGGCGACGCCTGCCTTCTCGGCGGCGAGCCGCGAGCTGATCTTGTCGCCCATCACCTCGATCGCCTCGGGCGGTGGACCGATGAACGTCACGCCCCGCTCGGTGATCGCCCGCGCAAAATCGGTGTTCTCCGAGAAGAATCCGTAGCCGGGGTGCACGCCGTCGGCACCGCTCTCTTCGATCGCCCGCAGGATCGCCTCGGTGTTCAGGTAGCTCTCGGCCGCCGTCTCGCCGCCGAGCGCGTACGCCTCGTCGGCCATGCGCACGTGCAGCGCCTCGCGG
>DATJTU010000072.1:0-82715 GCA_035503015.1 Acidimicrobiales bacterium
CGGTATCCGGCGAACGACAAGAAGGCAACGCCGACGACGCTCTTCTCGACCCAGGTGCCGTCGTTCTGGAACGACAACCAGCTCACACAGCTCCTGCAGTCGAAGGGTGTCGAGGTCAACGCGCAGTCGACGTCGAGCTCGACCCCGATCTGGGAGGAACTCTTCTTGGGCTTCGGCCCGACGGTGCTGCTGGTGCTCCTCTTCGTACTGATCGCCGTGCGCGCCCAGCGCAGTGGCGGCGGACTCAGCGCGTTGGGCAACTTCGGCCGCTCGCAAGCACGCCTGGTCGATCCGGAGAAGATCACCGTCACCTTCGCCGACGTCGCGGGCATCGACGAGGCCAAGGGCGAGCTCACAGAGATCGTCGACTTCTTGAAGCACCCCGAGCGCTACACGAAGCTCGGCGCCCGCATTCCGCGTGGCGTCCTGCTCTACGGGCCACCGGGCACCGGCAAGACGCTGTTGGCCCGGGCGGTGGCCGGCGAGGCGAGCGCCGCGTACTTCTCGATCTCGGCGTCCGAGTTCATCGAGGGAATCGTCGGCGTCGGAGCAGCGCGGGTCCGTGACCTGTTCACCAAGGCCAAGGCCGCCGCGCCAGCCATCATCTTCATCGACGAGCTCGACGCCATCGGCCGCTCACGTCGCGGTGCCTTCTCGGGCGCCGACGACGAGCGGGAGCAGACGCTCGACCAGATCCTGACGGAGATGGACGGCTTCGACTCGAGCGATGCGGTGATCGTTCTCGGCGCCACCAACCGGCCCGAGATCCTCGACGCGGCGCTGCTGCGGCCGGGACGCTTCGACCGGCGGGTGGCGGTGTCGGCACCGGATCGCACCGGACGGGAGAAGATCCTCGCCGTCCACGTCCGGGGCGTCCCCCTCGCGCCGGACGTCGACCTCGGGTCCATCGCGACCCTCACCCCGGGCATGGTCGGCGCGGACCTCGCCAACCTGGTGAACGAGGCAGCGCTCCTCGCCGCGCGGCGCGAGCACACGCAGGTCAGCGCCAAGGACTTCAGCGATGCGCTCGACAAGGTGATCCTGGGGGCGCCGCGCGGCATCCTCCTCAGCCCCGCAGACCGGATGCGCACCGCGTATCACGAGTCGGGCCACGCGCTGGTGGGGATGCTGACACCGGGGGCCGACCCGGTGCGCCAAGTGACCATCATCCCGCGAGGCATGGCGCTCGGCGTCACGCTGTCGGCGCCCGAATCGGACCGGGTCTCCTACACGTCCGAGGAGCTCGAGAGCCAGATCAAGGTCGCGCTCGGCGGGCGCGTGGCCGAAGAGGTCGTCTACGAGAAGGTCACGACGGGCGCCGAGTCCGACATCGAGCATCTGACAGGCATCGCCCGCCAGATGGTCGGGCGATGGGGAATGAGCCAGAAGCTGGGACCGGTGACCCTGCTCCCCGGTGACGACGACGGAGCCCCGCCGTCCCAGCCTGAAACCTCCCAGCAGACCCAATGGCTGATCGATCAGGAAGTCCAGCGACTGGTCGAGGAAGCCCATGCGGACGTCACCACGTTGCTGACCACGCACCGCGCGCAGTTGGAAAGTCTGGCCGCCGCGCTGGTGAAGGCCGAGACGCTCGACGCCGTGTCGGCCTACGCCGCGGCCGGGGTCGACCGCACGCAGCCGCCGCCGCCCGACGACGCGGGCGTGACGCCCGAGGCCGTGGCGACGCCGGCCTGACGCCCAGGACGGGGATCCGGTCGCGGGCTCGTGCGCGTGCAGCGCGCCCGGCGCGTCACTCGGCGACCAGGAATTGCCGCCACCCTCCGGGCAGGGTCGTCTGCCCGATCTCGATGAGATGCCCGTCGGGATCGCGGACGTAGCAGCGCTTCTCGGTCGCGTGCTGTTTGGGCGGCGTCAAGAACTCTGCCCCGCGGGAGCGCCACTCCTCGTACACGGCATCGATGTCCGACACCCGGATGTTGAGAAAGCTGCTCGAACGATCCGGGTCCGGGGGGACCTCGAGGGTGACCGTCGGCTTGTCGTCGGTTGGCCCGCCTCCGACGTTGATGATGATCCAGCTGTTCGCGAGCGCCACGTAGGACGGCTCCCCCGACCGGATCGTCCTCCCTCCGAGCACCTCGGTGTAGAAGCGACGGGATCGCTCGACGTCGCGCGCCACGAGGAAGTGGGTCAGCTCGATCTCGTATGCCGCTTCGCCGTCCACCACAGTGCACTCCTTCCTGTCCCGGCTCCGTCGCGGGACATCGGGCCGCTCAGCTCGAGGCTCCCGCGCGCGCACGATCGATGACGCGAGCCGGGAGCAGCGCCGCCTTGTGCTCGCTGAACACACCGGTGGTCCAGCAGACACTGTGCTCCGCATGCAGTTCCGTCCCGAGCGCAGCGCGGGCCAACCCCGAGTACCAGCGATCCTGGGCGATCCATGCTGCGAACTCGCCCCGCCGGTCGAACCCCAGCCCGGTCTGTACGTGCCCGACCAGGTCGTGGACGGCTCGGAACCTGTCGTACGGCCCCCCGGATTCGCAGCCGAGAAGAGGATGGCCCCGGTCCCGGTCGACGTCACAGGTCGTCACCTCGAGCACCCCGGTCGCGCGGACAGCGTCGATCATCTCCTCGTCGCCGGCGTACGGCGACCGGCACCGGGTGAACGCAACGTGGACGGGCACGGCGCAGTCATCCTCGGTCAGCCCACGAAAGTGCGCGTCGGATTGCTCTTCGAGAGCCCGATACGCCGCCACGACGACCGGATCATCCGGCGTGCTCCGCTGCACGGCGAACCACGCCGCCACCTCGTATGCGAGCGCCTCGTCGAGGTGCGCCTGCGTCACCTCCGTGAACCTAGTGGCGCGGCCACTGCCGTCACGTCGGGAGCTCGGCCCCTGACTGTTCCGCCACCATGTACGCCGCGTACCAGTCCGGCCAGTCCGCGTCCGCGTGCCCGATCCGCTTCTCGTGCTCGCCATGGGCCATCGAGGCACGGGTCATCGCCTCGGCCAGGTCACGGACCGAGGCGTACGAGGTCTCGGCGGAGTCGATCCGGCCGGGCAACCGGGTCGTGATCTCTTGGAGGAGCCACGAGTTCCCATCGGGGTCGCGGAACGTTGCGAACGAGCCGTAGCTGTTCATCTTCGGCGACCGGCCCTCGGCTCTTGTTTTGGAACCCGGCTCCTTGAAGCGACCGCCCAGCTCCTCTTCGTGGAACGTCGCGCTCACGTCCACCCCCCGGCCGGCAAGGTCGGCCCGTGCCTCCTCGATGTCGGAGACCACCAGGTACATGTCCTGTGCCGAGCCCGGCGCGGACGTGATCAGGTCCGTCCCGAACTGGATGGAGCACGCCGAGCCGGGAGGTGTGAACTGCAGCAGGCGGAACCCGTCAGCGTCGACGTCGGCATCCACCCGCCACCCGAGGCTCCGGTAGAAGGCGTCGGCCCGGTCGACGTCCGAAACGGGAAGCACGATCACCTCCAGCTTCAAGTCGACCTGCCCGGCCGTCTCACTGCTGCTCATCTCGCCCTCCTCGGCTCTGCGTCGACCCAGAGTCGACCGCGGATCTGCGTCGCTCTCAGGGTCGCACGTCAGCCCTGCGCTGACACCAGTGAGAGTCCCTGGTGCCAGGCTCACACGTTCCCGGTGAAGGCTTTCTCGTAGCTCACCTCGAGCAGTCGCTGGAGGGCGCAATATTCCTCGTCGGTCCTCGGGGAGGGCAGGCTCGACAAGAAGCGGTCCCGGCCGACAGCCTCGATCCCCCCGACCCAACCGCTCGAGACGCCGCGCAGCGCCAGGGCATCTGGAAGCACGGCATAGATCCCGGTGTCGGCCCCAGCGGCGGCGGAGTCAGCGGTGCCGGGCTCGCGCGGGTCCGCCTCGATCACGCCGACGGCGAACCAGGGCTCGTGACACCCGAGGTCAGGACAGTCCACCACGAACAACAGCAACGCCCGGTGGGCACTGATCGAGCTCTCGATCACCCAGGGCATTCCTGCCGCCCACGTGCACAGTCCGTCGACCATCTCGTCGCCGAAGACCATCCGCCGGCGGGCCCGCACGTCGGACACGCCGATGAGCCGGCTGAACCACGCGAGCAACGACGGGTGCGCCGGACCGGAGTGGTGTCGCTTCTTCATCGAGGTTGCTTCCTCCAAGGGCCCACTTACGTGGACGCTCGTGTCGAGCCCGCGAACGCGGAGCATCCTCACGATGCGCCCCGAACGTCCCGATGACGCCAGTTGGACCCACTGGTCTCGCCGCTCGGACGGCGACCGGGTGGACGGGGCTTTCCAGTGGAACTCCCTGGGGCGAGGTGCCGGGCCACTCAGCCACACTGCGGGACGAGGGCCGGAGCTCGCGGCCCGCCAGGAGGAGACACCCGTGATCGACATCGTGAAGAGAGGAGCGCGAGCACTTGCCGCGTTCGTCGAGACGTTGGTGGACTGGTTGTGGTGACGGACCGCGCGCACGAGCCCGGCCAAACGGGCCGCGCGCACGAGCCCGGCCAAGACGTCTTCCGCTCCGTGCTCCCCGACGACGTCGCGTGGGAGCCGTTCCCCGCGTTCCCGCCGGACGCCCGCTTGGCGACGATCGTGGGCGATCCTTCCCAGCCCGGGCCGTACGTGATCAGGGTGAAAGTGCCCCACGGCGTGAAGCTCATGCCACACAAGCACCCCGAAGACCGGGTCTACACGGTGTTGTCAGGCGTCTTCTACATCGGTCTCGGTGAGGAGTTCGACGACGACAAACTCGAGGCCTTCCCGCCTGGCGCGCTCGTCGTCCTGCCCGGCGCGACCCCGCATTTCCACTGGGCGAGATCCGGCGAGTACGTGACGCAGGTGACCGCGATCGGTCCGTTGGGCCTCGAGTACCTCGACCCAGGCGACGACCCGAGGAACACCTGAACAAGGCGGCCCGAGTGACACCGGCCTACGTTTCAGCCCTGACGTCAGGTCTTCACAACGGGAGGTCCGCGTGCCGCATCTCACTTCCAAACCACTCCCCCTCGAGACGGTGCTCTTGTGCCTGACCGCGGCCACCGGCGTGATCGACGCCGTGTGCTACCTCGGCATGGGACACGTCCTCGTGGCCAACATGACCGGGAACATCGTCTTCCTCGGCTTCGCCCTCGCAGGAGCAAAAGGGTTCTCGGTCCCGTCCTTCCTCGTCGCGTTGGCCTCGTTCCTCGTCGGCGCGACGGTGGGCGGACGCCTGGGACGCGTGCTCAGCAGGCAACGACGACGGTGGCTCACGACGACGTCGGTGATCCAGGCGGCACTCGCCGTGGTTGCGGTGCTCGCGGTCGCGGCGGGGCTGCTCGGGCCCACCGGCACCGTGCGACTCTGGGTGATCGCGCTCCTCGGCGCCGGCACCGGCCTCCAGAATGCGACGATGCGCAAGCTGGCCATTCCCGACCTGACCACCTCGGTCCTGACCATGACGGTCACCGGCATCGCCGCCGATTCCACCCTCGCCGGCGGCGACCATCCGCGCCGCGTGCGGCGGGTCGAGTCGGTCGTCGCCATGCTGATCGGCGCGCTCGTCGGCGCTGCGCTCATCGTGCATGTCGGCTTCACGCCCACCCTCGGCCTCCTCGCGGGCGTCCTGGCGCTGGTTGCGCTGGGGTTCGCCATCGTGCCCGACGAGCAGTCAGAAGTGCAGGAGATCAAGAGCCCGCAGCCGACGCACTGAGAAACGAACCGGCAGACTAGGACGTGTCACGCGATGCACGAGGAGGAGACCAATGCCAGCAGTCGACGTTTCAGACTGGTCGAGCCTCACGAAACTGGGCAGCCCGCCACCCGACGGATCCGGGTCCCGGCCCGTGGTCTCCGTGACCACGGCGCCGAGCGGCCTCGAGGGAGAGGGCTTTCCGGTGCGGAGGGCCTTTGCCGGGGTCGACCTCGCCACACTCGACCCGTTCGTCCACATGGACCAAATGGGAGAAGTCGAATATGCGCCCGGGGAACCGAAGGGCACGCCGTGGCACCCCCATCGAGGATTCGAGACGGTCACCTACATGATCGACGGCACGTTCGCCCACCAGGACTCGAACGGAGGCGGCGGGCTGATCACGGACGGCGCGACGCAGTGGATGACCGCAGGGAAGGGAATCCTGCACATCGAGACGCCGCCCGAGGAGCTCGTGGTGTCCGGGGGCTTGTTCCACGGGATCCAGCTGTGGGTGAACCTTCCGGCACGGGACAAGTGGATCCCCCCCGCCTACCAACCACTCGAGCCCGGTGAGGTGGCGCTCGCCACGTCACCCGATGCCGGCGCGCTGGTCCGCGTCATCGCCGGGAACGTCGGCGGCGTCGTCGGGCCAGGCTCGACGCACACCCCGATCACGCTCGTGCATGCGTCGATTGCCCCCGGAGCCGTCCTCGACGTCCCCTGGGACGCACGATTCAACGCCCTGGCCTACGTCCTCGCCGGGTCGGGCACCGTCGGACCCGCGGGCAACCCCATCGAGCTCGGCCAGCTCGCGGTCTTCGGACCCGGGGACCGGGTGGCACTCCGTGCCGCCGACCGGCTCGACGCGCGATCGGCCAACCTCGAGGTGCTCCTCCTCGGGGGCGAGCCCATCGGCGAGCACGTCGAGCACTACGGGCCGTTCGTGATGAACACACGAGCGGAGATCGGCCAGGCGGTCGAGGACTTCGAAGCCGGCCGCCTAGGACGCATTCCGCCGAATGCCCTCATGCCGCACGTGCCCGACCCCGCCCCGAGCCGCACGGAACGGACGGGGATCTGACCTGGCGCCGCTGCCAACCTGAGGCGCCCAAGAGACCCGTAGGTCCCACGGGGGCAAGGCGTCCTCGTTTGCGGGAGGCTGTCGGTCCAGCCGCGGGCGAGGAGAGTGCAGGCACATGAGCACGACAGGCAAGGACCACTACGACGTCATCGTCCTCGGCGGCGGAGCCCCGGGGGAGCACTGCGCCGGTGCGCTTGCCGAAGGCGGGCTCCGGGTGGCCGTCGTCGAGCGAGAACGCGCCGGCGGCGAATGCACCTACTGGGCCTGCATCCCGTCCAAGACGCTCCTGCGGCCGGGCGAGGCGGTCGCCGGGTCACGCCAGGCCGGGGCCACGGCGGATGTCGACGTCGAGAACGCCTTGTCCTACCGGGACTTCGAGGTGTCCGACTATCACGACGACGGCCAGGTGCAATGGCTGACGACCCGGGGCATCGACCTGATCCGCGGGTCGGGTCGTCTGGCGGGCCCCGGCACGATCCAAGTCGGCGACCGAAGCGTCAGCGCGGACAACATCGTGATCGCCTGCGGCGCCGACGCCTTCACCCCGCCCGTCCCGGGTCTGGCCGAGCTCGACGGGCTCTGGCACACGAGGGACGCCACGAGCGTCAAGGAGATACCCCGCCGTCTCTGCGTCCTCGGCGGTGGCCCGGCCGGTGTGGAGCTGGCCCAGGCGCTGCACCGGTTGGGCGCCGACTCGGTGATCGTCGAGAGCGCTCCGAGACTGCTGGACCGCGAGGCGCCGGCGTTGGGGGACGCCCTCGGGGAGGCCCTGCAGCGGGACGGGATCACCGTTCATTGCGGGCTCCAGGTGACCGGGGCGCGGAACGAGAACGGGGAGGTCGTCGTCGTCGTCTCCGACGGGACCGAGATCCGGACCGACCGGCTGCTGGTCTGCACCGGACGGCGGCCGCGCGTCAAGGACATCGGGCTCGAGACGGTGGGCATCGAAGCGGACCCGCATGGCATCCACGTCGACGCCCGGCACCAAGCGGCGGAAGGGATTTGGGCGATCGGCGACGTGACGGGGATCTGGCCCCTGACCCACGTCGGCGAATACCAGGGCGAGGTCGTGGCCTCGAACATCTTGGGCGAGCCGCGGGAGGCGCACTACGACGCCGTGCCGCGCGTGACCTACACGGATCCACAGGCAGCCTGTGTCGGTGCCTCGTCGGATTCGTACAGCGGCACCGCGCGCATCGCCGACGTCGCACGCATGTCCACCTACACGCACGACTACGCGAACTCGAACGGGTTTCTCACCCTACTGAGCGACGGCCACCGCGTGACCGGTGCCTACGCGCTGGGACCGGAGGCAGGTGAGTGGTCGCAGCAGGTCACGCTGGCGATCCGTGCGCAGGTCCCGCTCGACGTCTTGCGGGACACGATTCAGCCGTTCCCCAGTTTCTCCGAGATCGTCGGAGCGGCGCTCAAGGACCTGACGGCGCGCATTCGACAGGGTGACGCCGGCGGGCCTGGCAAGCCCTGACTGCGTGGCCAGGGACTTTCACTGGCGGCATGGCATGGATCGCAGGACAATATGGTCGGTGTCCACATCCGGGTGTGAGCCGGAGACGAGCCGAGTCGTGGTGCCACGTGGCTGCCGCGACGACGTCCAGATAGTGAGGTGCGACCGATGACACCTGCGACGGAGTCAGGAATCCGTCCCGACGTCCCGCCGAGCGGAGCGGGGTGCGTGGAGTGCTTGGCGAGCGGCGGCTGGTGGCTGCACCTCCGGCGTTGCGCCGACTGCGGCCACATCGGATGCTGCGACAACTCGCCGAGCCAGCACGCGAGCGCGCACGCCGCAACGGACGACCACCCCGTGATCCAGAGCTTCGAGCCGGGCGAGGACTGGTTCTGGGACTACCGGACGCAGGACTACATGGAGGGCCCGACGCTGGCGCCACCGGACGCCCACCCGCTCGACCAACCGACGCCGGGTCCGGAGGGACGGGTTCCTGCTGACTGGCAGAGCAAACTGCGCTGAAAGCGGAGGCGCAACTGCGGTTCCCATATAACATGCGCCGGGCTGTCTCGGCGGGGAGCCGGGAGCGAACGTAGGAGATCGGGGTGCGGATCTTTCAGCGACTCTTGGCGTGGGACCGGCACGCGATGCGTTTCTACGCGCTCGAGGACTGGCTGTACCGGCGCGGCTACGAAGACCTTGCGTACGCAGTGTCGGCCATCTCGAGGCTGATCACCGGGGTCGAGATCGAGCCCGGTGCCCAGATGGCGGGCGCGCGTTTCCTGCACGGGCAAGGCGCCACCATCGGCGCGGGCGCTCGCGTCGGAGAGGGGACCACGATCTTTCAACAGGTCACCCTCGGCCGGATCGCCCATTCGATGGACATGGACGGGTACCCGACCATCGGACAGAACTGCTACATCTACGCCGGCGCGAGGATTCTGGGCCCGATCACCGTCGGTGACGACGCGAAGGTGGCGGCGAACGCGCTGGTGACGAGAGACGTGCCCGCCGGTGCGATCGTCAGCGGCAACCCGGCGCGCCAGGTCGGATGGGTTGAAGGGTACGGGAAGAGCGCGGCGCAGCCGGCCGATCCAGATGAAGCAGCCACCGCATGACGGGACAGGCACCGCGGTGCACGAGATCGGCGGTCTGCAGCTGAAAGTGAGGTAGTCCTGATGGGAAGAGTGGCGTTTGCCCTGTCAGGCGGCGGCAATCTCGGAGCCATGCAGGCGGGCACCATGCGAGCCCTCCTCGAAGACGGGGTGGAGGCGGACTTGGTGGTGGGAAGCTCGATCGGTGCGTTGAACGCCGCCTTCTACGCCACCCACCCGGGCGTCGACGGGTGTGGGGCACTGGAGCGAGCGTGGAGCGGGCTGCGGCGCCGCGACGTCTTTCGTTTCGACGTCGCCCGGGTCCTGAGCGGCTTCCTCGGCTTCCGGGACAACCTGGTCGCGACCCGGCGTCTGCGCGACCTCATCAAGCTCTGGCTCGGGATCGAGCGGATCGAAGAAGCGCCGATCCCGTTCGCCGCGTTGGCCACGGATGCGCTGACAGGAGAGGGTGTGCTGATGGCGGAAGGCGACGTGGCGACCGCGCTACTCGCCAGTTCGGCGATCCCGGGGATCTTCGCGCCGGTCCGCTACGAGGACCGCTGGCTGGTCGACGGCAGCCTCGCATCGGGATGCCCGGCCATCGAAGCACTCGAGTTGGGCGCCGACGAGGTCTACGTGCTGACCACCGCGACCGCGCCCCGACGACGCCCACCGCGCGGCGCGGTCGCCATGGCCATGAACAGCGTGTCGCTCGTCACCGCGAAGCTGCAGCGGGACCAGCTCGAGCTCGCCCGTCAACGCGCCCGGGCACGAGGAGGTGACGTCTGGGTCGTCCCCTCGCCGGAGCCCGAAGCACCCTCCCCCTTCGACTTCGGTCAGGGCGCCAGCCTGGCCGCCGTCGCGTACCGGTCGGCCCGGGTGTGGCTCGACGCCCGCCGCGACGTCATCGCCCCCGGCGCCTGAGCTCCGGAGTCGGCCGGCACCGCCGCCGCGCTAGGCCGGCACGGGGACGCGCGCCAGAAGCGGCAACGCCTCGCGGAGCTGTCGCCTCGACGTGATGTCGAGCTTCGTGAAGACCTTGCGCAGATGCCAGTCCACCGTGCGTGCGCTGATGAACAGCTTGTGGCCGATCTCGGGGTTCGTGTAGCCGGTGCCGGCGAGCTGCGCGATCTCCGCCTCCTGGGGCGTCAGCTCGCGGAGCGTGTCGACGCTCCTCTTTCTCACGATCTCGCCGGTCGCCAGGAGTTCGCGCTCGGCGCGCTCCGCGAACCACACGACGGACAGAGCATCGAAGATCTCATAGGCAGCGCGGAGCTCGCGCCTCGCGTCGACGCGACGGCCGACGCGCCGCAGCCATTCCCCGTAGAGGAGGTGGGCCCGGGCCAGCTCCATGGGGACGCCGGTGCGCCCGAGCCGCTCGATTGCGTCGCGGTACGAGGGCTCGGCGTCGGCGCCCTCGGTCACGAGCGCGCGGCAGCGCGCGAAGATCCCGCGCGACCAGTCGGTGGCGGAGCCTTCCGTGGCTTCCACGAGCCGGCCGAAGGCCGCAGTGGCCTTGTCCATGCGGCCAGATCGCACCGCTGCTTCGACGAGCTCGACCACCGACCAGGTGCCGAGCCCGAGCTCGTCTGGGTACTGGCATCCCTGCTCAGCTGCGCTCAGTGCTTCCTGGTACCGGCACTGACCGTTGCTCAGCCAGGCCAGTCGCCCGTCGACGCCGCTGGGGTGCACCGGTGCCGTCCTCGTCCTCCGCGCCACAGCTGCCTCCCTTCTGTCGAGCTGCCCGCCATCGTGCGCCCGCCGGCCGCTGCTCGCATCCCGGACAATTGGGGGGAATTTGAGACGGGGGTCGGCCGTCGGGGCTCAGACCTGGATCCCCTGACGGGTCGGCATCGCCTGCGCGAGCTCGCGCCGGGAGTTCACGCCGAGCTTCTGGAAGACGTTCTTGAGGTGGTGCTCCACGGTATGGGGGCTGATGAAGAGCTGCGATGCGATCTCGCGGCTCGTGAAGCGGTCGGCCGCGAGCCGGGCGATCTGGAGCTCGCGCGGTGTCAGATCGGCCGTCGCTTCCACCCGCCGCTTCTTCGCCCGCTCACCGGTCGCCTCGAGCTCCGACCGGGCCCGCTCCGCGAAGATCCTCGCGCCCATGGACTCGAACAGCTCGTGGGCCACCCGGAGCTGCGCACGGGCTTCGCCCCGCATGTTCTGCCGGCGCAGCCATTCCCCGTAGAGCAGGTGGGTCCGCGCTACCTCGGTCTGCCACGGGGAGGTCTTCAGATGCTCCAACGCAGACTCGAATGCGCCCTTCGACCGGTCGTCGTCCCACACGAGCGCGCGACAGCGCCACATCATGCCCACGGCGAACGGTGTCTCGGCGGCCTCCGCCCGCTCCTCGACTTCTTCGAGCGCCGACGAGGCGAACTGCGTGTCACCGCACCTCGTGGCCGCCTCGACCAGTGGAGGAAGCACGAGCCACGACCAGACCGGCGCGTCGACTGCCGCCGCGTCTCTCGCCGCGGCGAGCGCCTCCTGATAGCGGCCCAAGGAGAGCTCGAGGTTCATGAGCGCGTAACGGCCCAGCTGGAGCACGGCGCCGGAGCAGAACGTCTCGCCTGCTTCCATCACCTGCGGGATCTTGGCTCGCGCTTCTTCCTCTGCCCCCTCCCACGACAGCAACTCGATGTCGAGCAGCACGTAGAGCACCGTGAGCGCGCCCATGGCCTCTGTGATGTCGATCAGTTCTGCGTACCGCGTGCGTGCAGCGGTGAAACGCCCTTCCCGGGTCTCCTTCGAAGCCAACCCCAAGAGCGCGACCTGGAGCACGGTGATCGCCCCTTGTTCCCGGGCCGACGATTCGAGCCGGTCGAGCACCACCTGGTAGCCGAAGGGATCCCACATCTCCTGGGGCACGAAGATGCCGACGTAGAACCACTCGTTGATCTCCGCGGCCGGTGTCCGCTCCAGCGTGGCGGCGGCATCACGGAGCGCATCCATCGTCGTCGCGCGATCGAGGACGTAGGCGGAGGCCACCGCGCGCAGCAGCGAGTCCACCGCGGGGTCCCCCGGCCCCTCCTCGAGCGCCCGAAGCGTGCGCTCGGCGAGCTGGGGTCCCGTCAGACCCACGGCGTTGTCGTACGTCGAGAGCATGGCGTTGAAGGCACCCAGGAGGGCCTGCCGGCTCAGCGTCCGGTCGAGCGGTGCGAGCGTCAGTGCGGCCTCGAGCAACCGCGCCGGGGTCCGCCCGCCTTCGCCCAAGAGCAGCCCGAGCGTCCCGTCGAGCATCTGTGCTCTGGCCGTCTCGAGCGCGTCGAGATCAGCACGCCGGCTGGCCTCGAGGAGCTGCCTGGCCTGGACCAAGTTCCCAGCCAGGTACGCCGCGTGTGCGGCTCCCAACACGCGCTGTGCACGCTCTCGGGATCCGGGGCTGAGGTCGGCGGCCCGAGCCAGAAGCGCTGCTTCGGCGGCGTACCCGCCCCGGGCGCGGGCGTTGGTGGCGGACTGCACCAGTGCTGTTGCCACTTCCTCGTCGGGATCCACCGCTGCGAGCGCCCGGTGCATGGCCCATCGGTCGCGATCTGCCTGTGCGTCCAGCACCGAGGCGAGGGCCCCGTGGGCGCTCCGTCGATCAGCCGAACTGGCACTCGAATAGACCGCTGACCTGATGAGGGGGTGGACGAACTCGATCCCCTCGTCTGTCCGCACGAGCCGCAGCGCCTCCGCCGGTTCGAGCGCCTGGATGGACGTACCTGCCTTTTCCGCCGCGGCAGCGATGATGGCCCGGTCCTTGGTCGGCTCGACGGCGGCGATGAGGAGCGCAGTCTGCGTCGACGCCGGCAGCAGCTCGATCTGGCGCGCAAACCGTGCCTCGATCAGGTCGCCCGCCGGGAGCGGGTCGGGTAAGGGCGACAGCCCGGCCAGCTGCGAGCTCGTCAGCTCCTCGGCGAGACCGGTCAACGCGAGTGGATTCCCTTGCGTCGCGGCGACGACGTCGGTGACGACACGCTCGTGGATGGTCGTCGACACCAACGACGCGAGGAGGTCGCCCGCCGGGTCGTCCGGCAAGCCGACGACGCGAAGCTCGGGGAGCCCCTGGGTCGGGAGCTCATGGGCGACCGAGTCGCGCACCGCGAAGACGAGCGCAACCCTGTCAGCCTGGAGGCGCCGCGCGACGAAGGCCAACGCCGCCAGGGAGTCCAGGTCCACCCAATGCGCGTCGTCGACGACGATCAGAAGCGGTGCGTCGCGCTCGGGATCGCCGAGGAGGGTCAGGGTCGCGAGCCCGACGAGAAAGCGGTCCGAGGGCCCGTCGGCGCTGAGACCGAATGCCGCTCGCATGGCGTCGCGCTGCGGCGGCGGGAGGAGCTCGATCCGCTCGAGGAAGGGGAGGACGATGCGGTGCAATCCGGCATAGCCGAGCTGCAGCTCGGACTCGACGCCTTCGACCCGGTGGACCTCGAAGTCCTGGGCCTGTCCGGCGAACTCGCGGAGCAGGGCGGTCTTGCCGACGCCCGGTTCGCCCCTGACCACCAGCGTGGCGCTCCCGCCGGATCGCACGCGATCGGTGAGCCCGGCGAACACGTCGAGCTCACGATCCCTGCCGAACAGCATCGCCTCTACGGTAGTTGCAGGTCATTCGGGTCCGCGGGGTGGGGCGGGCCGGCGGGCCGCCGTGGGCACCCTGTGGCACGCACCAGTCATTTTCGCCGGTGCCACGGACCTGCCGGCCCGTCACGCTGGCGTCGGCACGGCGTTTGAGCGAGGGAGGCGTCATGAGCACAACTGCGGCGAAGTCGGGGTCGGCGACCAACCCCGGCGTGGTCTGCGATCTGAAACTCGAGGTGGTGACCATCCCGGTCTCCGACGTCGACCGGGCGAAGGAGTTCTACCAACGGCTCGGGTGGCGACTGGACGCGGACATCGCGCGCGGCGAGCACTTCCGGGCTGTGCAGTTCACACCGACGCACTCCTCGTGTTCGATCGCGTTCGGGATGGGCCTCACGACCGCCGAGCCGGGGTCGGCCAAGCGGCTCCTCTTGGTCGTGACCGACATCGAGGAGGCGCGCAACTCGCTCGCCAACTGCGGCATCGACGTCAGCGAGGTCTTCCACCTCGACGGCGGCCGCGTGCCCGGCCCGGACCCCGAGCGCCGGTCCTACCAGAGTTACGCGGCGTTCCAGGACCCGGACGGCAACGAGTGGCAACTCCAGGAGATCACCTCCCGGCTCCCGGGGAGGGAGTGGAAGGACTGAGCGGATCCTCGGGCCCGCCGCCGGCGTGGCGCGCCGACCGAAGACATGAAGGGGAGCAGATGACACGTCGCAGCGAGCCTGACGGCGGGTACGCGGACGCCGCGACGCAGTCCGTGACCGGGGTCAACGGGGTGAAGTACGCGTACCGCGAACTCGGGAAAGGTACCGTGCCGCTCGTCCTCTTCCAGCACTTCCGCGGCAACCTGGACAACTGGGATCCGGCCCTCGTGGACGAGCTCGCCGCGCAGCGGCGGGTCCTGACCTTCGACAACGTGGGCGTCGGCAACTCGAGCGGCGTGACTCCGCACACGATCGAGCAGATGGCGCACGACGCCATCGAGTTCGTCACGGCGCTCGAGCTGGAGACGATCGACCTCCTGGGCTACTCGATCGGGAGCTTCGTGGCGCAAGAGGTCGTCCTCATCCGCCCCGACCTGGTCCGCCGGGTCATCCTCGCGTCGGCCGCGCCGAAGGGTGCGGCAGGCATGCACGGCTGGGCTCCCGACGTGATCGACGCCGTGGGCAAGCCCGGCAACAATCCCGACGGGTACCTCTCGGTCTTCTACACCGACTCCGCCGAGAGCACCGCCGCCGGCCGCGAATCGCTCAGGCGCATCTTCGCCCGCCAGGATGATCGCGACACGCCCTCGACGTGGGAGACGCGCCTCGCGCAATACGACGCCGTCTGTGCGTGGGGCATCCCCGACCATGCGCACCTCCAGAGGCTCGCAGCAATCGACGTCCCCGTCTTCGTCGCCAACGGAGACCGGGATCCGATGATCCTCCCCCGCTACTCACACCTCCTCGCCGGTCTGATTCCGGACGCCGCGCTCAAGATCTACCCAGACGCCGCGCACGGCTTCCTGTTCCAACATCACAGCGAGTTCGCCGCGGACCTCCACGAATTCCTCGGTTGACCGCGGGCGGCGGCACCCGGGCCACTCACAGGGGCCAGCGGTAGTCCTCTTCGACCGGCTCGTAGACGATGCCGCGCGCCAGGAGGTCGTCGATCTCGTCGGACGAGTAGCCGAGGCGCTCCATGATGGGCCGGGTGTGCTCGCCCACCCGCGGCGGCGGGCCGTAGGGGCCCGTCGGCGACTCGGAGAAGTCGATCAGCGTACCGAACTGGCGCAGCTTCCCAAGGATCGGGTGCGGGTAGTGCGCAACCAGGCCGAGGCGTTCGTTGTCGGCGTCGTGGAGGACGGCTTCACCGTCGTTCGTCTCGACCGAGACCTCCGCATCCACGCCTGCGTCGGCCAACGCGTGGAACCACTCGACCGCCGTCCGCGTCAAGAAGACCGGTTCGAGCGCCGCCTCGATCTCGGCCCGCGCCGCCACCCGCGCCCCGAAGGTCTCGAAGCGCTCGAAGTCGGGACGGGCGAGCACGCCGCAGAGACGTTCCCACTGGCCGGGACCGAGCGCGGCCACCTGCAGCCACCCGTCCTGGGTCTGGTACAGCCGGCAGCACGGTGAGACGCCCGTCTGCGCGGTGTCGAGGCCGGGACGGACGGGCCCGGGCTCGCCGTCGACGAGGAAGACGTCCGAACCGAACACCGCGGCACCGTTCAAGAGGGACGTCCAGAGGTCTTGCCCCTCGCCTGTACGACGTTGGTGGTACAGGGCGGCCAGCACCCCGACGACCGACACCAACGCATTGGCGGTGTCCGTCATCCCGAAGCGCAAATAAAGGGGCGCGTTGCCTCCCGACACCGGACCGGCCTCGAACTCGAGGCCGCACGCCGCCTGGTACAGCGGATCGAGGCCGCCGAACTCCGAGAGCGGCCCCTCGGCACCGTAGGCGTAGGTGTTGCAGTGCACGAGGTCGGGGTTGCGTGCCCGGAGTGACTCGTAGTCGATCCCGAGTCGGGCCGCGGTGCCTTTCGTCATGTTGTGGTGGACGACGTCCGCGATCGCAGCCAGGCGCAGCACCGCTTCGAGGCCCTCGGGCGCCTTGACGTCGACGGCGAGATCGAGCTTGCCGCGCTGGCAGCCGACGAACGGCATGCCTGCCATGCGCATCCCGTCGCCGCGGACCGGCTCCACCTTGATGACCTCCGCGCCCAGGTCCGCGAGGAGCATGGGCCCGAATGGCCCGGCCAGGTACTGGCCCAGGTCGAGGACGACCACGCCGCTCAGGGGGCCCATGTGCCGTCCTCCCCCACCGGGTGCTCCTCCACGATGCCCGCAGCGACGAGGCGGTCGATCTCGTCGTCCGCGTATCCAGCCTCTGCCAACACCTCGCGGCTGTGCGCGCCGGCGCGCGGCTGCCCGCCCTGGACCGCCCCGGGCGTCGCGCGCAGGACGCCCGGCACGCCGACCTGTGTCGTGCTCCCGAGCTCGGGGTCTTCGACCGTCGCCGTCATCCCGTTCGCCACGAATTGGGGATGGGAGAAGACGTCGGCCATCGGCGTGACGGCCTCCGCACCGAGACGCGCCTCGTGGAACTCCTCGATGAGCTCGTCACGTGGGCGCTGCCGGTACGCCGCACTGAGCGCGGCCTCATGACGGGCGCGCAGCGCCGGGTCGGTGTAGAGCGCGCGCGGATCGACCGGGTCGAGGCCGAGGATGTCCTCGGGTGTGCGCGTCGGGGCCAGGCCGTTCATCGTCGCGGCGTGGACCCACTCGCCGTCGGCGCACTCGAACAGCGAGGTCTGGTGGATGCCCGGCGGGTACGTCTTCGCCATCGTCGTGTGGAAGCGCGGGGGCGGCTTCTCGTGCTCCTGCCAGATCTGCGTCGTGTACGCGAGGACACCCTGATAGAGGGAGGTCTCGACGTGCTGCCCGCGCCCGGTCTCCTCGCGGCGGAGCAGCGCCGAGAGCACCCCCGACGCGAGGAGGAAGCACGCCGCCATGCTGGGCGCGGGGAAGTGCAGGTAGGCCGGTCCGGGCCGCCAGGCGGGCTGTTCGTTCTGCATGCCCGAGCGGGCCTGCACCGTGGCGTCCCACCCGGGCCGGCCGGCGAAGCGGTGCCCGGGCGGGTACGCCGGCACCGAGGCGTAGACCAGGCGCGGGAACGCCGGGGCGAGCTCGTCGTAGGAAAGCCCCAAGCGGTCCATGGCGCCCGGGCTGAAGGTCTCCACCAGCACGTCGGCCCCGCCGCAGAGGCGGAGCAACGCGTCCCGGCCCTCGTCCTCCTTGAGGTCGAGCACCACCGACCGCCGGCTGCGGTTCCACACGTGGTAACCCGGCTGGGCCCGGAAGGGGTCCCCGCCCGGTGGCTCCACCTTGACGACGTCCGCCCCGAGCTCCGCGAGCAGCAGGACGCCGACGGGCCCGGCGATGCCCCAACTCAGATCGAGCACCCGGACACCGCGCAGCGGACCTGCCGGCTCGGTCATCGGCGCCACGTCCCGCCGTCTGCACCCGGCACGGGTGTCCTCCTCTCGCTCGTTCGGTCCCGACGCGGCCGCGAGTCTGGCAGAGCAGGCGGGCGAACCCGGCTAAGACGAGAAGATGACCGCAGCCGCCCAGCTCGACCCTGCACACACGGCGCTCCTCGTCATGGACTACCAGGCCGGCCTGGTCGAGCGCCTGCCCGACCCCGGGTCGCTGCTCGACCGGGTCGAGGCCGCCATCACCGATGTCCGCGCCCGGGGCGGGCACGTGGGCTGGGTCCGGGTCGGCTTCGTCGACGCGGACCTCGACGCCATCCCGCCATCGAGCGTCATGGCGCGCCTGGTGACGCCGGAGCGCCGCGCCGCACTCCATGCCGACGCCCCGGCCAGCCAGATCCACGGGCGCCTTCGCCCGCACCCCCACGATCCCTCGGTCCGCAAGACCCGCGTGGGCGCATTCACCACCACCGACCTCGACGACCAGCTCTGCGCGCGCGGGGTGGACACGCTGGTGCTCGCCGGCATCAGCACGAGCGGCGTCGTGCTGAGCACCGTCCGCGAGGCCATGGACCGCGATTACCGGATCGTCGTCCTCCGCGACGCGTGCGCCGACCCCGAGCCCGATATCCACGCCTTCCTCACCGGCTCGATCTTCCCGAGACACGCGCTCGTCACCGACGTCGAGGACCTGCGCGGGCTCTGGTCGTGAGCGCGGGCCGGCCGCCCCGCCGCCCCGCCGCCCGTCGCGGTCAGCCGGGACCCGAGCGAAGTTCGACCCTGCCGTTGCTGATGACCCGGGCACCGTCGCACCGGGCTTCGAACGCGAACGCAGCACCACCCACGTCGTAGAAGCTGACCGTCAGCTCCCTCTCGAAGAAGACCGGTGACGCGAACCGCACGGCCACCCGGCCGATCTGCGCCGGGTCTCCGCCCGCCAGCGCGTCCACCGCCGCCTCCGTGCACACGCCCAGCGTGCACATGCCGTGGAGGAACGGCTCCTCGTAGCCGCTTCGCTGCGCCGCCTCGGCCTCGAAGTGGTGCGCCGAATGGTCGCCCGACACCGCCGCGTAGTCCCGGGCCATCCGGGCGTCGATGTGGACGTGGCGCTGTGCTGCCGGCACCCGGTCGCCGCGCTCGAACGAGTGGGCCGGCAGCTCGGGACCAGACGCGTCGCAGGTGGCGCCGATCAGGACGGTGGTCCAGAGCTGCTCGGCCACCAGGTCGCCGCCGGCATCGACCGTCTCGTGGCGGAGCACGATGCGCGCGTTGTGCCGGAGCGGGCGGACGCTGTGGATCCCGACGAGCGTCGAGAGCGGTTCCCCGGGCCGGATCGGGCGCCGGAGCACGAGATCGTGCTCGCCGTGGACGCCGCCGCGCATCGAGTCCCAGACCGGAGGGGGGACCAGCTGGGTGATGCCGGCGAACTGTGCCTCGAAGACACGCGTCGCGATCGCCGCGGGCGGCGCTGCGTCACGGTGCGGGTCGACGTGCGATGTGGCCGCGAGCACCGCACTGAGGTAGCCGCGGACGAACGCGCGATCGAGCGCAGTGTCGAACGGACCGACCCTCGTCTGCAGGTCGAACGTCGTCGCTCCCTCCTTGGCTCGTGTGTCCCCCGGACGGGTCGGCACCGTGTTCGCCACCGATACCGTCCGTGGTACGGCAATCACCGTGTCGCCTCGGTGAATCTCTCGACGCTAGTTGCTCGCTGCGTCCGGCCCGCCTCCGGAAGGCCCGGTCGTTCAAGAACCGGCGCCGCCGCGCCGATAGAGACGTCAACCAACTTGCAATCTTCGTGCAACTCCATTTGTCACTTTGTTGATTAATCCTGGGCCGGCAGAGGCAGTCGGGTAGGTCCGACGGCTTCATCGGGGGGGATGGGCACAGCGCGACGTGTGCGAGCACACGCGGGTGGTGTCGCTCTGGGTCGGCGACCCGGTCTCACCGGATGATCCGCTCGGGCCGAATGAGAGGGGGACCAGGTGCATCTGGGAAGACTCGTTCGCGCGGTGCGTTTCAGGGCGGCCACACAGAACGCGATCGGCGCGCGGCAGAGCGCACCATCAGCGGCGGTGCTCGCGGCACGACCGTCATCGGGTGCGCCTTCCGCCGTGCCGGTGCAGCTTCCCGTGCGCCCGTTGACGACGCCACTCGTCGTGTTCGCGCTGCTGGTGGCGTCGGTGGTCACCTTCGTGCTCGCTCCTCCCTCCCCTGCCGCAGCGGCGTCCGCGCCCGCGCCCGCGCCGCGTGGCGTCGCGTTGGTCGCCACGCCCGACGGCGGTGGCTATTGGATCGCGACCTCGACCGGTGGGGTCTATGCCTTCGGCGACGCCCACTACTACGGCAGCATGAGCGGCCAGGCGCTCAACGCGCCGATCGTCGGCATGGCGGCCACGCCCTCGGGCAACGGGTACTGGCTCGTCGCCTCCGACGGCGGCATCTTCAGCTACGGCGACGCGGGCTTCTTCGGGTCGGCCGGCGCGCTGCCGCTCAACAAGCCGATCGTCGGGATGACGGCGACGCGGTCGGGGAACGGGTACTGGCTCGTCGCCTCCGACGGCGGCGTCTTCAGCTACGGCGACGCCTCGTTCTACGGGTCGACCGGCTCCATCCACCTCAACAAGCCGGTCGTGGGCATGTCGAGCACACCCACCGGACACGGCTACTGGCTCGTCGCCTCCGACGGCGGCATCTTCAGCTACGGCGACGCGACCTTCTTGGGCTCGACCGGCTCCATCCACCTCAACCAGCCGGTCGTGGGCATGGCCACGACGTCGACCGGGCACGGCTACTGGCTCGTCGCCTCCGACGGCGGCATCTTCAGCTACGGCGACGCGGGGTTCTGGGGCTCGACCGGTTCGATCCATCTCAACCAGCCGGTGGTGGGCATGGCACCCGCGGCGTCGGCAAGCGGGTACTGGCTGGTCGCCGCCGACGGTGGCGTCTTCACGTTCGGCTCGGCGCCCTTCTACGGGTCCGCCGTCAGCTACCTCAACCCGGTCAGCGCAGCGCACACCACCGGCGCGGCCTCGGGCTCGGTTCTCGGCGTCTACGGGGGCGCGTTGGACCCGCCGGCGGTCTCGGACTTCGCGGCGACGCTGGGCGGCCGGCCCCGCTTCGCCATGGACTTCCTCGACGGGTCGTCGTGGTCGACGATCGACAGCCCCAACGCGGCCGTCTCGCAATGGGCCGGGTCGGGCTACACGATGATCTGGGGCGTCCCGATGCTCCCCAACTCCGGCGCCTCTCTGGCCACCGGGGCGACCGGTGCGTACAACGGCTACTTCTCCACGCTCGCGGCCGCGCTGGTCGCGGACGGCCAGGGCAACTCCATCATCAGGATCGGCTGGGAGTTCAACGGCGGGTGGTTCCCGTGGGCCGCCAACGGGCAGGCGGCCGCGTTCATCGGCTACTGGCAACAGATCGTGACCGCGATGCGGTCGGTCCCGGGGGCCAACTTCAGCTTCGAGTGGAACCCCACCCGGGGCGACCTCGGCGTCGGGGACCTCGCCAACTACTACCCGGGTGACGCGTACGTGAACTACGTGGGCCTCGACGTCTACGACGTGGAGTGGGGCTCGTATCCCGGCATGCCGGCCGAGTTCCAGAACATGGAGACCCAGCCCTACGGCCTCGATTGGCTGGCGTCCTTCTCGGCGGCGCACAACAAGCCGATGGTCTTCCCCGAGTGGGGCCTCGGGTGGGGCACCTGCAGCAGCGACGGCCAGCCGGTCAGCGGATCGGCCCAGGTGTGCGGCGGCGACGACGCCACCTTCATCAACCTCATGAGCCAGTGGATCGCCACGCACAACGTGTTCGAGGCGACCTACTGGGACTACGGCTCCAGCAGTGTCGACCAGGGGTCGAACCCCAACACCGCGGCGGCGCTGCGCGCCGACTTCTGACCGGCCGGCGGCGCGTCGTTCGTCGCCGGCACGCCCGCGGGAGACTCGAGCTCAGGCCGCGCCCCGGAGCAACGACTGGTACCGGCGCAGCGCCTCGAGGTGGTCGCGATCGGCTCGAAGCCCGACATGCCCGTCGGGACGGAGCACGAAGAGCGTGACCTCGTCGACGCCGAGGAGCTCGCAGGCGGCGGCGTCGAGACGCACGGCTCCGTCGCCGGCGCCAGTGCCTGTGCCGGCGATCGACGCCGTCACGGTGCGCTCGACGAGCGCCGGATCCGCGGCCTCGCGCACGGAGGAGGCGAGGTGCGCGAGCTCGCCGGCCGCGGCGGCCGCGCCACCGACGACCAGCGCGGTGTGCCCGGTGTGCCCGAGCGTCTGGTCGAGGAAGCGGTCGCGCCCCTCTGTCGAGACGGCCCCGATGGTGGTCGGGAGTCGCTGGCCGGGGCCGAGCACTGCGTTCGCATCACCCAGCGCGAGCACCGAACGCCCGTAGTCGATGTCCAGCTCCGCCTCGGCGACCGCTTCGTGGTGACGTGACCCCGGATCGGCGTACGCGGCGGCCAGTGTGGCGTCGCGGGCATGACGCGCCGCGGGCGACGTCTGGCTCTGGGCTTGTTCGGCCATCGCGCCCGACCGGGTAATTGCTTCGGCGACCGGGCGGCGCTCGACCTCGTAGCTCTCGAGGAGGTCCGGGGCGCACACGCCGCGCACGACGAGCGCGAGCTTCCAGGCCAGGTTGAACGCGTCCTGGATCCCGCTGTTCATGCCGTGGCCCTCCGCCGGTGAGCACACGTGCGCCGCGTCTCCGGCGAGCAGCACGCGGCCGGAGCGGAACCGGGTGGCGACCTTGGTGTGGCAGTAAAAGCGCGTGGGGTTCGCGACATCCTCGATCGCCGTCCCCGGGTGGTAACGGCCGATCGTGACGGTGGCGTCCTCCACGAGATCCGACTCGTCGGCACTCGGCCGCAGGTACACGCGCCAGCGGCGATCCGGCAGTGCCGTCAAGATCACGGGCAGCTCGTCGAGGAACGCGTAGTTGGCTTCGTAGGACTCGGACCACGGATCGAGCGTGGCGTCGAACACCGCCCAGGGTGCGTCGATGTCGTCCCCCTCCAGCTCGATCGCGGCCTCCTGGCGGCAGACGCTGTGGTAGCCGTCGCAGCCGATCAGCCATTGGAACGACGCGCGCTCCTCCGTGCCGTCCCGCTCGATCGTGGCGACGACACGGTCGTCGTGCAACTCCAGCGCGGTCAGCCGGGACGAGCGCTCCACCCGGCCGCCCTGGCGTGCGAGGTACTCGTCGAGGATCGACTCGGTCGTCTCTTCGGAGAGGCCGAGATTGAAACCGTGACGGCTTCCGCAGATGGCCAAGTCGATCTCACCGAGCCGGCGACCCTGCGAGTGGACGACCGCCTTCCGCTGCTTCACGCCCGCCTCGAGAAACTGGTCGGACAACCCCACCGCCTCGAACGCCTCGAGCGAACGCGGGTGGATCACGGTGGCGCGGTCCCAGTGCATCGGTCCCTCGTGCTCGTCGATGACGCGGCATTCGACGCCCCGGCGCCGGAGCTCGGCCCCCAGGAGCAGCCCGGTGGGACCGGCACCGACGATGAGGACGGGCGTCTCGTTCTCGTGTACGTCGCGCACGCCCGGTCATCCCCTTTCGCCTCGCGCCCCTGAGTCCGCCTCCGCTAGCGTGCCGACCCGTGACGTCCGCCGCCCTCGGCGGCCCGATCGGCCTGCTGGGCGCAGGCTACATCGGCTCCCCTTCCACGGAGCAGGTGTCGTCCTCGGCGGTGCGCCGTCTGCACAGGGTCGCCCGCGATCGATGATCAGCGTTCCAACCCGGCGATTCGGAGGCCCCATGCGCGCACCTCGTCTGCTCGGCGCCCGCCAGCGTCACCAGTCGCGACAGGCGGCGGCGCGGCGCGGACGCGCCGGTCCGCGGTGGCTCGCCGCGCTGGCGGCGGTGCTGACCGCTGCCATGGTCATCTGCGTGGCGCCCTCGGCCGCACGGGCCTCCGGCCAGTCGGCGGCCACGGGTCCCCAGAACCTGACGCGCGCCCTGGCCACCATCGAGAACCAGCCCCGCTACGCCCGCGCCACGTGGGGGTACGAGGTGCTCGGGGAGAAGAGCGGCCAGGTGCTGGCAGCGCAGAACGCGCAGAGCATGTTCGACCCGGGCTCGACGATGAAGATCTACTCGACCGCCACCGCGCTCCGGCTCTACGGACCGAACTACCGCTTCGTCACGCCCGCCTACCGGGAGGGCACCATGAGCGGCAGCACGCTCAACGGCGACCTCGTGCTCGTGGGCTCGGGAGACCTGAGCCTCGGCCTGCGCGACCAACCGAACGGCACCTTGTACTACGAGAACTTGCCGAACCTCGACCAGAGCTATGCCGACATCGGCCTGCCCGGCGCAGTCGAGCCACCGGGAAACCCCTTGGCGGGACTCGATCAGATCGCCGCCAAGGTCCGGGCCTCGGGGATCACCGCGATCAACGGCAACGTCGTCGTCGACGACCGCCTCTTCTCGCCCTATGACGGCTTCCCGGACGGGCCGGTGTCGGCGATCTGGGTGAACGAGAACCTCGTCGACGCCTTGGTCAGCCCCGGCCCGGCCGGCGGGCCGGCGTCGGTCAACTGGCGACCGACGACTGCCGCGTACACCACGACCAACCAGGTGACGACCGTGAGCGCCACGTCATCGACCTCGCTGCAGATCACCGAACCCACGCCGGGGAACCTGGTCGTCACGGGCCAGATCGCCGCCGGCAGCACCCCGACCCTCGTCGTGCACGAGGTCGACGACCCTGCGGCGTTTGCGCGGTCCGCGTTCATCGAGGCACTGCAGGAGGCCGGCGTGACGGTGACCGCTCCCCCGGGAGGTTCGAACCCCGAGGCGTTGCTCCCGCCGAGAGGCAGCTACCAACCGGGCGACATGGTCGGCGACTACGTGTCACCGCCGCTGTCGCAGTTCATCAACCTCATCTTGAAGGACAGCTACAACCGCGGCGCCGACCTCATGACCTGCCTGGCCGCCGTCAAAGTGGGCAGCACGAATTGCCAGCAGGGGCTGGTCGCCGAGCTGCAGACGGTCACGAAGCTCGGGATCCCCGCCAAGAGCGTCTTCCTCTTCGACGGAGCCGGGTCGGACGACCAAGGCCGCACGACCGTCGATGCGTTGGCGTCGTTCCTCCGCCGCGTGGCCACGACCAGCTACGGCCCGACGCTGTTCCGATCCCTCCCGGATCTCGGGCGCAACGGGACGTTGGCCGACGTCCTCTCTAAGACGCGCGTGGCCGGGCACGCACAGGTCAAGACGGGGAACCGGGCCGTCGGGTCGCCGACCAACCAGCTGATGCTGCTCGGCAACAGCCTCGCCGGCTACGTCGAGACCAAGTCGGGCCGCCATGTCACGTTCATGATCGCCGTCGGCAATGTGCCGTTGTCCTCGTCCTCGGGGGTCCTCGCGGTCACTGCGCAACAGGCGCAGATGGTGGCCGCGATCTACAAGGACCTCTGAGCACCCCGCACCGCGCGCGGCGCGGCCGCATCACGTCTCGCCGATGCCGCCCATGGGGTGGCCGCCGTCAACGGAGATGGTCTGCGCGGTGACGTAAGAGGCGGCGTCGCTCACGAGGAAGAGGATCGCCGCCGCGACCTCCCCGGGCTGCCCCACCCGGCGCAGCATCGCTCCCTCGCCGATCGCCGCCGGGTCGATCCCGGCGACGTCCCACGCCGCTTGCGCGCGTTCCGACGCGATGCCGCCGACGGCGACGCAGTTCGCCCGGATCCCGTGCGGACCCCACTCCGCCGCGGTCACCTCGGTGAACATCTGCAGTGCGGCTTTCGCGGCCGAATAGTGGGCGCCGCCGCGCACGCCGTACACGCCTGCGTCCGACGACACGTTGACGATCGCGCCCGAGCGTTGCGGCAGGAAATGGATGCCGGCCTCACGGGTCGCCACGTAGGCGGACCGGACGTTGAGGTCGAAGCTCGCGTCCCATGCCTTCGTCGGCAGGGCCCGCAGCGGTCCGAGTCGGGCGCCGCCGGCGTTGTTGACGAGGATGTCGAGCCGGCCGAGCTCGGTGACGCTGCGCTCGATCATGGCGACGACCTGAGCCTCGTCCTTGACGTCGGTCGGGACGACGAGGCAGCGCCGCCCGCTCTCGGCTTCGATCCTCGCGGCGGTCCGCCCCAGGTCCTCGACCGTGCGGGCCGCGATGGCGACGTCGGCACCGTGGGCCGCGAGGAGCCCGGCCGTCGCGGCACCGATGCCGGTGCCACCGCCGGTCACGACGGCAACGCGACCGTGGAGATCGAGGAGCTCCATCGTCACGCCCCGATCACGCCGCGTCGCCGCAGCTCACGGATTACCGACCGGCCCGCGTCGCGGAAGTCCTCCAGCCGATACTGGGCGGCCAGCTCACCGTCGCCTGCATCGATGGCATCGAGGACGAGCGCATGCGCCCGCACGGTCGCGGCATGCGTACGTTCGATGAGCTCGAACGCGTGCGGGAGGAAGCCCGCATGGCTCCTCAGCTGCGCCCGCAGCCGCCGGGAGCCCCCGGCCCGGTGCTCGGTGATCATCATCTGCGAGACGAGGTCGAAGATCCGGGCTTTCTCCGCCGGGCGTGTCGCCCGGAGCTGGACCAGCAGGCCGCGGAGCACGGCCATCGTCTCGGGGTCACGGTGCGCCGCGAGACGGCGGACGGCGACACCGCTGAGGAGCCCCATGATCTCGAAGTCGTCGAGGATCGATTCGGCGTCGAAGGGCTCGACGAAGACACCGCGGTGGAACTTCATCGACACGATCCCGTCTCGTTCGAGGATCACGAGGGCCTCGCGCACCGGGAGACGGCTGATGCCGAGCGCCTGACCCAGCTGGTCCTGGTCGATCCGGTCCCCGGAGCGCAGCCCGCCGGAGAACAGCTGCCCGAGGACCTCGTCCACGACGGCGGCGCTGGCCTTCGTCCCGACGGCGCGACGGGCGGCGTTCACTGCGTCTCCTCCTCGGGGACCCGGTAGCCGCCGCGGATCAACAGTCGGACGGGATCGGTTCCGTCCCAGGTCGCGCACGTGCGCGCAATGGCGTCCAGCTGCTCGAGGAAGCGCGGGGTCTGCTCGACGACCTCGGTGTAGAAGCCGAACGCGGCCGCGGTGTCGACGTAGGCGACGCGGAAGCTCCCGCCGAGGCTCTGCGCCGCCACGCGGTATCCGAGCAATTCGAAATGCGCCAGCTTGCCGTCGTAGTCGCCCGTCACCGTCGCGATCTGTTGGAAGGCCGACGTCCCGTTCCTGCTCCAGTCCCGGTAGAAGCTCGGCGTGTCGCAGTGCTGCTGGATCAGCTCGATCTGCACCGGACCGGCCTGCGCGACGCCGACTTGGACCCGGAGGGTCCGCACGTCGCCCTCCGCGTCGGTGAGGTGCTGGTCGACGACGGGCAGCACGTGGAACGGCCCGATGCCGAACGTAGCGGCCCAGTTCCTCGCCGCGCCGACGAGGTCGTCGACCACGTGACCGAGTTGGAAGAAGCGGAACTCGCCTTCGGGCCAGCGTTGCTCGAAGAGCGGCTGCTCGGGCCGCCTCACGACGGCGAACCCATCCGGAGAAGGACTTCTTGTGCGACCGACGCCACGCATCGGCCGTGCACATCATGGATCGCGCCACGAGCAAGACCGCGGTCACCGACGAGCGCCACCGCTTCTTGGGCATGGAGATGCCAGGCGTCGAAGCGCACCGGCCGGTGGAACCAGATGGCGTGGTCGAGGCTGAAGCCGTTCGCCCGCCCGGGCCCCCGCTCGCCGGGATGCCACCGGAAGAGCATGTCCATGAGGAAGAAATCGCTGGCGTACGCGAGCAGCGCGGCATTGCGCGCGTGCTCGGCGCCGACGCTGCGGGGCAGCCGCATCCAGTGCGCGCGCGGGGTGGCGGCCGAGACCCCGCTCAGGAACGACGGCGGTTCCGGCAGGCGCAGCTCGACCGCCGGTGGGTGCTCGGTCCAGCGCCGCCCGCTGGCGGTCTCACCCACGAGCTCTTGGAGGAGCGGGGTTTCGTCGGGGGGAGGTACCTCGGGCGCGGGCACGGTGACATCGGGCTCCGCCAGGAACCTGGCGAACGAGGCGACCGCGACGAGGGTCGGCGTGCCCTCCTCGAGAACAGTGACTTCGCGCGTGGCGATAGAACGGCCGTCGCGCAGGCGAGCCACGTGGATGCGCAACGGCGCGCCCGGCGTGCCGGCCCGCAGGAACGTCGCGTGCAGGGAGTGGATGTCCTTGTCGGTCACGGTCGCGGACGCCCCCATCACGGCCTGGGCGAGGAGCTGGCCGCCGAACACCCGGTCGGGGGTGCCGCCACTCGCGGGTGCGGACTCGACGGCAAAGCGATCGTCGCCGCACGGGCGCAGGTCGAGTGCGGCGAGGAGCTCGTCGAGCGAGGCGCCGATCGCGTTGCGAAGCACGTCCACCCTGCTCATCATTGCGCAACCCGAATATTTGATCAATGATCAGAAGATGCTCGAGGGCGAGAAGATCCTCATCACCGGCCCGGCCGGACGCATCGCCTTCGGCATCGCCAAGTCGCTCGCCCCGGCCAACGAGGTGTGGGGGATCGCCCGTTTCGCCGACCCTGCCGCGCGGGCCGAGGTAGAGGGACTCGGCGTCACCACGCGCGCGATCGATCTGGGCAATCCCGACTTCGAGGACCTTCCGTCGGACTTCACGTACGTGTTGCACATCGCCGCCGATTTCAGCGAGGACTACGAGCAGGGCCTCCGCGTCAACGCGGAGGGAACGGGCCTGCTCCTGTCGCACTGCCGGACGGCGAAGGCCGCGCTCGTGATGTCGACGCTCACCGTCTACAAGCCCCACCCGGACCCCTTCCACGCGTTCGTGGAGGACGACCCGATCGGCGATCAGCTACTGCCGAGCCCGCAGCCGTACTCGATCACCAAGCTCTCGGAGGAGGCGGTGGCCCGATACTGCGCCCGCGAGCTCGAGCTCCCGGTCACCATCACCCGCATGGGCAGCGCGTACGGTGACCGCGGCGGCCTGCCGCTGTGGCACCTGCAGGCGATCGCCGCGGGCCATCCCGTCGTGCTGCGGTGGGACCCGCTCCCCTACAGCCCGATCCACTACGACGACATCAACGCGCAGGTCGAGGCGCTCCTCGATGCCGCCTCCGTGCCGGCGACGATCGTGAACTGGGCGGGCGACGCGCCCGTCACGGCCCAGGAGTGGTCGCGCTACTTCGGCGAGCTGCTGGGCGTCCCCGTCGACCTGCGCACACAGGTGGTGCCCGGCGCGTCGCTCGGCTCGGTCGGCGACAACCGCAAGCGGCTGTCGATCACCGGACCGTGCGCGGTCGACTGGAAGGTCGGGTTCCGCGACATGGCGGCGCACTACTTCCCAGAACGGGTCCGATGAGGCGGTACCCCTCCGCCGGCCAGCTGGAGCACGAGGCGGCCCTTGAAGCCGGACTGAGCGACTTCGGGCCGGGCGACTTCCGCGAGGGCCTCGCGGTGCTGTTGGACAGCCTCGAACGCGACGGCGACCTCGACGCGTCGACCGACGCCGCCGTGATCGGTGACCTCCGGCGCCGGCTCGTCAATCGCCTGGAGGTCGAGCGCTGGTACGCGGAGCACCCTGAAGGCGACGAGATCGTGGTACGCGGGCCGGTCGACATCAACGGCCTGCCGCGCACCGGCACGACCGCGCTGGCCGACATGCTCTCGCTCGACCCGCAGTTCCGTTGTCTCACCGGCTGGGAGCAGACCAGGCCGGTGCCGCCACCGGTCGCCGGGAACGAGATGGACGACCCTCGGCGCCGGGAGTTCGTCGAGGCCCACGAAGGCCGGTCCGCCGAGCACCAATCGATGCACATCGTGGAGATCGACGCCACCATGGAGGACACCGAGCTCCTCGGCATGGCGTTCCACGGCCAGCAGATGACGCTGCCGGTGTCGGGCTACCGGGCCTGGTGGCGAAAGGCCGACCTGCGCGAGACCTACGAGTATCACCGGCGGGTGGTGAAGCTGCTCGGTTCCCGCATGCCCCCCGACCTCTGGCTGTTCAAGGCACCGCACCACAAGTTCCATCTCGAAGCGCTGGCCCACGCGTACCCGGACATCCGCTTCGTCATGACGCATCGGGACCCGGCCAAGGTGGTGCCGTCCTACACGAGCCTCGTGTCGACGATCTTCCCGGCCCCGGCGGGCCAGCGCGATCTGCACGCCCTCGGCGCCGAGGTGAGCCTGCACCTGCGCGAGGGCATGGCGCGTGCCATCGAGGAGCGCGCACGCATCGGCGAGCACCGGTTCTTGGACATCCAGCACCGCGACCTGGTCGCCGACCCGCGAGGCACGGTCCGGCGTGTCTACGACTGGCTCGGCCTCGCACTGCCCGACGACGTGGCCAAGACGATCTTCGACTGGCAGGAGGTGAACGCCATGGGCGCCGGCGGCGCGCATCACTACACACCCGAGCAATTCGGCCTCAGCGCGAAGCAGATCAGATCCGACTACGACTTCTACATCCGCCATTTCGACGTGCCACTGGAGGGCTGAACCGTGACCGCACTCCCCGCGTGGGACGACCAGATGGAAGCGCTCAAGGGTGTCGCCGACGAGCTGCTCGAGACCTGGCGGCCCGGCGGCGCCACCGAGGCCGAGGTGCAGGACATGAACAAGCTGGCGTTGTCGATCCTGGCCTGCGGCTACCTCTGCCACGTCTACACCGACACCCGCCGCCCGGCGTTCATGCCGCTGTGGAACTTCGCGTGCAATCAGGGCGGACCGGACCCCGACTACATCTACCTCCAGGCGGAGATCGACGGCGCCGGCGTCTACGAGCTCACCGGCTGGCGCGGGACCAATCGCTTCGTCGAGGTCACCCAGTCCGGCCCCGGGATGATGACGAGCCTCAAGGGACACGAACAGCGGACGAGTTTCCAGGCCATCACCAACGAGCTCGACCAGCTCACCATCGCCGACGACGGCGCCTTCCGCGTTCTCCTGAGCGCCGAACGCCCCGAGGGTCACGAGGGTGACTGGTGGGAGCTCAACCCCGAGGCCGGCAGGCTCCTCATGCGCAAGTGCGCCTGCGACTGGAACAACGAGGTCGACGCCCAGGTCGCGATCAACCGCCTCGACGACCCCGGCGAGGACATGGCACCGGCGGAGATCGCACGCCGCTTCTCCCAGATGGGTGACTGGATCAAGGGGATGATCACCTTCGACATGGAGCTCGTGCGCTACTACGAGGAGCATCACGGCATCAACGTCCTGACCCGCTCGCAATGGATCCAACAGGGTGGCGGTCTCGCCACGAAGCAGGCCTACTACGACGGTATCCACCGCATTGCCGACGACGAAGCCCTCGTCGTCGAGTTCCCGGTCCCCGATCCGTGCCGGTACTGGCAGATCCTCGTCGCCGACGACCGCTTCGCCACCGTCGACTGGGTGAACCGCCAGTCCAGCCTCAACGACGTGCAGGCTCGCGTCGACCCGGACGGCTGGTTCCGCGGCGTGGTCTCGAAAAAGGACCCCGGCGTGCACAACTGGCTCGACAAGGCCGACTGGCCGTGGGGCATCCTCCAAGCCCGCTTCTACCAGGCCGAGAACTACCCCGAGGCGACGGTCACCAAGGTGCCCGTCGCCGACGTGCTCGCACACCTCCCCGCCGGCACGCCGACACTCACCGCAGACGAGCGAGCGGCGTCCCTGCGCCATCGCCGCACCGGTGCACAGCTCCGCCGGATCTGGTGAGGTAGGCGGGGAGAGCTCCCCCGGAACGAAGGAGGCACCACGATGCCGACGCAGGAATCAGCCTCGATGCGCGAGCTCAGGGACTTCGTGGATCGCTGCCACGCTGCCATCACCCAACAGAGCCAAGGCCACCCCGAGCCGTTCCTCGAGCTCTGGTCGCACGCCGACGACGTGACGATCATGGCCGCCATCGGCGGCTATCAGGTCGGTTTCGAGGCCGTCTGTGACCTGCTGACGGCGGCGTCGAAGACCCAGCAGTTCGACGGCTGGCGCGCCGAGAATCTCGCGACCGTCCTCGACGATGGTCTCGCGTTCACCGTCGAGCTCGAGTATTACTCGCACACCGTCGACGGAGAAGACAAAGGCATGACGCTGCGCGCGACGCAGATCTACCGCCAGGAGGACGGGGACTGGCGGGTCATCCATCGCCACGGGGACGTGCTGACACCGATCGAGGCGAGATGGTGATGCGTCGGCTATAGATGTCCGACGTGCAGGTCGTGAAATCCGCCGCGACGCAGGAGGCAGCGGGAGGGTGAAGGCCGACGCCTACCCGATCAAGGCGCGTATGGTGCTGCGCGTCCCACGCTTGTGGCTGATCACGCTTCTCCTCTCCGCCATCATGGTGGCGCTGATCACGGCGTTCTACATCGCGTCGGTCGTCGACCCGGTCGCGCACCTCAACGGCCTGCCGGTGGTCGTCGTCAACGAGGACCACGGCGCCACGATCGGTGGACAACCGGTCAACATCGGTCACCAGGTGCAGGCAGGTCTGACCGGGAGCCAGGTGCTCACGAGCCATCTGCAGGTCCAGACGTCGGACTTGGCGGCGGCCACGCAGACCATGGACGACAACAACGCCTACGCGACCGTCGTGATCCCACCCGATTTCACCCGTGCGTTGCTGACCGTCGCGGGCGTCCCGCTGGCGAACCCGACGTCGACGCGGCCCCAGATCACCATCTTGTCCAACGATCGGGCCGGCACGCTCGGCGTGGGGCTGGCGACCGGGTTCCTTCAGCCGGCGCTCGACATCGCGTCCCGCCAGGTCGGCCACCAGCTCCGCGCCCACGTCCCCGCCGGCGTGTCGAACGCGGCCACGCGGGCGATCCTCACCGACCCCGTCACCGTCAACACGACGACGTACCGGCCCTTGCCCCCGCACAGCGGTCTCGGGCTGAGCGCGTTCTACATCGCGCTCTTGACCCTCACGTGCGGCTTCCTCGTCGGCACGATCGTGCACAACGGCGTGGATTCCGGCCTGGGCTACGCCACCACGGAGACCGGGCCTCGCTGGCGCCAGAGCCAACCCCTCCCGATCAACCGCTGGCAGACGCTGCTGGTCAAGTGGGCGGTCATCGCCGTCCTGACGGCAGTCGTCAGCGGCGTCATCCTCGGCGTCGCCGCCGGTGCGCTCCGCATGGACGCCCCCAACGTCACGCTGCTGTGGTTGTTCATGTGGTTGTGCTCGGCGAGCGTGGCGGCAGGGACGATCGTCCTCCTTGCTGTCGTCGGAGGCTTCGGGCAGCTGCTGGCGCTCCTGCTCTTCGTCTACCTGGGGCTTGCCTCCGCCGGGGGCACCGTGCCCGTGCAGGCGCTCCCGGGACCCCTCCGCTTCATCAGCCCGGTCGACCCCCTGCGCGAGATCCTCGCCGGGACCCGTTCGATCATGTACTTCAACGCCCAGGGCGGTGCGGGCCTGACGGCCGGTGTCGTGGCGGCGGGACTCGGCTTGGTCTTCTGGCTCGTTCTCGGTACGGCCGTCGTCCGCTGGTACGACCGCCGGGGGCTCGAACGGCTGAGCCCCGAGCTCTTGACGCACATCGGCGAGTCGGTGGCGCAGTACCGCGCCAAGGAGGCGGCAGCGCCCGAACCTGAACCCGAACACAGCGGAGGCCAGGCGTGAGCGAGGTGATCCACCTGTTCCGCTACGACGCGAAAGGCCGCATCGCCGAGGAGCGGGTGGAGAGCGACTCTCGCGTCCTTCTCCAGAAACCGGGCGCGACGCCCTAGCGCCGTGCAGTCCCGCCCGGGGGCGCGTGCGCGGAGGCGAGCAGCAGAGACGAGGCGAGGCTCCCGTAGGGCGACCAGCCGCGGGCGAGCTCGGTGACTTCGGCGGGGCTCGGCACATGGTCGAGGTGGTACTGGCGCTCGACGGCGTGGCGCAGGGCGAGGTCGTCGGAACGGACGAGGTCCGGTCGCCGGTGGGCGAGCAACAGGGCACCTTTGGCGGTCCACGGGCCGACGCCCTTGATCTCGGTCAGGCGCGCGATGGCGTCGTCGTCGGAGAGCGCGCGCACCTCCGCGTCGCTCACGCGGCCGTCCCGGAAGCGTGCTGCGATCTCGCGCACCGTCCGTGCCTTCTGACCGGACAGCCCGACCGCCCGGAGCACGTCGGGATCGACGGCTGCGAGGTCGTCGGGCCGCGGCACGGCACCACCGAAGTGGTCGAGGAGGCGCATGAAGATCGCGGTGGCCGCGATCACCGAGATCTGCTGCCCGATGACTTGGAGGACCAGTGCGCCGAAGAGATCGAGCGGCGGCCACCGCTGGATCCACGCCTCCGGGTCGAACGAGGGGTTCTCGTCGATCACACGCGCGAGGACCGGGTCGGCTCCCCGCAGATGGGCGAGCGCAGCCTCGAGGTCCGGAGGCTTCCCGGACGGCCTCACGACCGGTGACTTCCACGGGCGCGACCAGCGCCCGGAACGGGTGACACTGGCCGGAACCTACAGGCCCCTGGCTCGAGCAGGGACGGGGGTACGGCTGCGCCCACGGCGCAGGCCGGAACGGGGAGGAGGAGAGATGGTAGTCAAGGACGACTCGCTCGCCCAATACATGTGCGAGGGAGATCCCGGGCTCAAGGACTACTTCCCGGCGTGGCTGAAGGACGTCGCCGAGGACGCGACCCTCGAGGGCTCGTTCCTCGACGGCGTGATCGTGGGCCGCGAAGGCCTCCTCGCCGTGGTCCTGAAAATCAAGGACTTGTACGAGGATCAGACCTTCGTTTCCGTGGGCCCCTACGGCGACAACGTCTGGATCGAGGAGTACGTGACCCACGTCGGGGGCGATCCCATCGGTGGCGTGGTGATGGTCAAGAAGAACGAAGCCGGACAGACCCAGCACGTGCTGGCGGGCTATCGGCCGCGGACATCCGTCGTCCATCTCGCCCAGCGGTTGGCCGAGGAGTTCGCCGGCACGCCCTACGCGGAGTACTTCGCCGCCTCGGAGTCATAGGCGGCATCACCCATCGGGACCCCGTGCCCGGGCTTTACGACACCGAGAGCACGAGGTCGCCGGCCTGGCGGCCGAGGACCCAGAGCCGGTCGCCGGATTCCAAGACGACGTCACCTGAAGGGACAAGGACTTCTGCTCCACGGCCGATCGACGTGACCAGGGTGCCCTCGGGGAGGTTGGCCGCGCGGAGTGGTTGCCCCGCCAATCCTGAGTCCTCGGCGACCGTCAGCTCGAACGCGCCGGCATCCGCTCCGAGCGCACTGACGCGCTCGGCCGAGGCGAGGAGCTCCCTGCGATAGGCCGCCACGAGGTCGGAGATCGAGACAGTGGCCGCGACCCGCCGGTCGTCGTCGAGGACGCTGACCCATGAGGTGCGCGCCGACGCGATCGACTCGAGGGCGGTGCTGAGCCGGCTGTCGGTGGTGACGGCCGGGGCACCGGCGTCTGCGAACTCGCCGACCGGACTCCCGGGTGCCGACACCGCCGTCAGAGCCGCCGCGCTGACGGTCCCCTCGAAGCGGCCGGCCACGTCGACCACCGGTGCCCCGGGCACCCCGGCCGCCAGACAGCGCTGCAGTGCGTCTCGCGCCGGCGCCGACGTGGGCAGGACCACGCGCGGCGGGCGCATGGCATGGGTCGTCGGGATCGTCGCCATGAGTGGCAGGCCCGCCATGATGCGCTGGGCCTGGGTGTCGCTGCGGCTGCGGATCTGGCTGCGGTAGATGGAGTCGTCGAAGTGATGGACGATCAGCCAGGCCAGTCCGACGCCGACGAGCGCCGGGGTGAGGATCGAGAGGCTGCCTGTCATCTCGGCGACCATGAGCATCACGGCGAGCGGTGCACGCGAGATGCTGCCGAAGCAGCACATCATCCCGACGATCACGTAGGGAGAGGGGTCGTGGCCCATCGACGGCGCGATCGGCTCGAAGAGGCGCCAGACGGCCGCGCCCATGAAGGCGCCGATGACCATGCCCGGCCCGAAGATGCCGCCTGATCCTCCCGTCCCGATGGACAGGCCAGTGGCGAGGATCCGCGCGAAGGGAACGATGAGCACGATCCACAACGGGATCCCGAGCAGCTCCGGCCCGAGCGACTTCTGGATCCATCCGTATCCCGTTCCCAGCACCTCGGGAATCACGATGCCGATGGCGCCGACCACGAGGCCACCGATCGCGGGCTTGACCCATTTGGGCAGTCGCGGGACGTTGGCCGACACCTGCGCGATGCCGTAGAAGCCCTTGGCGTAGAGGAGTCCGATCAGTCCGCCGAGGATCCCGATCAGCGCGAACCACCCGAGCTGAACCGGATCACCGAAGTGGTAGGTACCGACGTAGCCGAAGAGGGGCCCGAATCCCTCGACGGTGGCGAAGATGGCGTAGCTCACCGATGACGCGATGAAACAAGGCAATAGGGCGGCCGGGTCGAAGTCGTCGCGATAGAGGATCTCGGCGGCCAGCACCGCGCCACCGAGCGGTGCACCGAAGATCGCACCGATGCCCGAGCCGATCCCGGTGGCCACGGCGATCCGCCCGTCGGCTGGGTCGAGGTCGAGCGCGCGGGTGAGTAAGGACCCGAAGCCCGCGCTGATCTGCCCGGTCGGGCCCTCACGGCCGCCCGAGCCGCCCGAGCCGATGGTGAGGGCCGAGGCGACGATCTTGACGACGACGGCGCGGAAGCGCACGCCTTTGGGGTTGTGGTGCACCGCTGCGATGGCGGCGTCGGTCCCGTGTCCCTCGGCCTCGGGGGCAAAGCGGTAGACGAGCAGCGCCCCGGTCAGGGCGCCGACCGAGGCGACGAGCGGCAGCGCCCACGGTCGGCCCGCGTGCGCCGCGCCTGCGACATCACCCTCTCCCTTGGGCGTCGGCACCTGGTAGCCGGCGAGGACCTCCAGAAGGAAGTGCGTGCACAGCCGCAACGCCTCGTAGAACACGACCGCGCCGGTCCCTGCGATCGCACCGATTGCGACACCGAGCACGATCCAACGCTGCAGGTACGAGGAACGTCGCATCCACCGGCCGAGCGCGGCCGCAACACCGCGGGCGCGCACCGAACGGGAGGGCCGCGGGTTGCCGGTCTCCTCGCTCACCGGGGCCGGCTCACAGATCCCACCCTGTGCTCCAGTCCTGCTCGGGCACCTCGCCCGCGGAGGCGCTCAGATGTCCGAGCGCGTCTACGACTCCTGCGCGCGTCTCGGGCGGGATGGACGCGACCAATTGCTCGAGCTCGGCGCGACGCCTGCCCGTCACGCCTTCGACGAGCTGTCGGCCCGCCGGCGAGAGCGCGACGCGTACCTGGCGCCGATCTCTCCTGTCAGCTCGTCGGGTGACGAGGCCTTTCTTCACGAGCCGCTCGCACATCCTCGAAGCTGTGGGCGAGGTGACCCCGACGGCGTCGGCGAGCGCGGCCACGCCCTGTGGACCCCTCGAGGCCAGGACCACCAGCGACCGGTACTGGGTGAGGGTGACCTCTTCGCCCACCTCGGCCAGTGAGCGAGCGGCGACGGCCACGAGCACGCGGCTCGCGCCCAGCACGGCGTCGACCAGCTCCTCGTCGTTCGGCGGCGCCACCACATTTTGATGCATAATGCATCTATTGTGCAGCGCACTCGTTCGAAGCGCAAGCTCTAGAGCCAGGTCACACCAGGTTTCTCGGCCCGGCTCGGGCACCCGGGTTGCGCCGGAATCGCTGCGGCGATGCGAGCCACACGCCCGGCCTGCCGACCGACCGCTCGAGTCGCTGGCGGACGGCGACCGGAGAACGAAATCCCTTATGCGGGAGGGCTCACGTAGCCGTCCAGGGGGGCGCCGTTGTTCCTCGCGTCGGCCTGAACCTCGTTCGTCTTGGACTCGACGACCGAGAACCCCGACGTGTCGCCGTCTCCGTTCACGACGTCGGGTCCTCCCTGCCCGAGCTGGTCGGAGGTCACGATCGCCACGTGCGCGGCTGACGGCGAGGCACCGAGGGAGAGGCCATAGACCGCCACGTCGCCGGGCGCCGCGACGAAGCCGTTCGTCGCCGGATGCCACGCGCCGTGCGCGACGCCCCACTCGTAGAAGCTCACCGCGGCGCCGTTGATCTCTCCGGGTCCATAGCCGTACGTGAACGGCACCCCGGCCTCCACCCAGGCCCAGGCGGCGAAGTCCGCACACCACTGCTCGGACCTCTCGCCGCTCGGGCAGGTCCCGGTGCCGGCGTTCCAGTACGCGCTGAATTTGTTGCAGTAGGAATCAGACGGGTTGGTCTGGTACCCGACCTGGCTCTCTGCAACGGTGGCGATTCGCTCGGGCACGCTCAGAGCAGCCAGCGACGCATTGCTCGGCGGCGGGTATGCGTCCGGACTGCCGAAGGCACCGGTGATCGTGGCCACCAAGATGCCGACGAACACCACAACGGCGATGGCGACTCCACAACGGCGAACAGCGCGAGGCAGCCGGCTCGGTCCCATCACCGTGGTCTGGACCGCGTCGGAGACGGGTTGACGCCGCTGGCTACTCGGCCGATGGTCAGCACCGCGGCGGGGACGAGCGGCGACGGTGCGAGACGGCGAACCGCTAGGCATCAGCGTTCGCGCCACCTGGCTCCCCTGTCCCGAGGCGGACGACCGATCGGTCCGTACGACTCGATGGCGGTGAACGGCGCCGGTCGTCCGCGGTCGACCCTGCGGGGAGAGCGGCAAGGCTGCGTTCGATCTCGGCCAACAGTTGTTGTCCCGCCTGCAACGCAGCCGGCACAAGCGTGCCAGCGGTCCCGGGCTGGCCGAACACCGCTTCGACGATCAAGGACTGGCGCTGGTCGGTCTCGGTCCGCGCTGCCAGCACCACGCACCCGCCGGCGGCGCTCGTCGAACCGGTCTTCAAGCCGACGATGCCGTCCTGGCCGACCAATCTGTTGATGTTGTCCACCGTGCCCGCCACGGGAATGACCGCACTTGCTTCGTCGACGATCCCCGCCAACACGGGCTCCTCCATCGCGGCGACGCCGAGCCGGACTTGGTCCGCCGCGCTGCTGGTCGTCGATGCAGCGAGACCCGACGCGTCGGTGTAGTGCGTCGACGTCATACCGAGCTCGCGGGCGACCGTGTTCATCCGGTCCACGAATACGCCTTGGCTTCCTGCGTCCCAGCGGGCGAGGATCCAGGCCACGTTGTCGGCCGACGGGAGCAGGAGTGCTTCGAGGGCCTGGCGCTCGGTCAACACCTCTCCCGCCTGCACCGGCACGACCGACTCGCCAACCAGTACTTCAGCGGGGTACGCCGCGGCCTCCGAGGGCTCCACGACGATGTGCGGTCCTGCCTCGTCGGCTGTCAACGGATGGTCGCGGAGGACGAGGTAGGCGGTCATGACCTTGGCCACGCTCGCGATCGGCACCGCCCGGTTCGCCCCTGGCCCGAGCAGCATCGTGTTGCCCGCCACCTGCGCTGCTGACACCCCAATTGTCGGCCACCCGATTCCATCGAGTGCACCGTTGGCTTTTGGCGCCAGCGCGGACCGCCGCGCCGCGGCGGATCGCGGCGTGTCCGCAACCACCCAACACAGAGCCGAGGCCGCCGTCACGACGACAGCAAGAACGGCGATGATGCCCGATCGTCGACGGCGTCGTGCCGTCGTTGCCCGCTCGCTGGAGGTCACGCCCTCCAGTGAAGGAAGAACGGTGTTGCCAGCCCGTACGTCATTTTCGATATCCCGGCGATATGTGCAGGCCTCGTAGCATCGAGAGGGTGCGGGTGTTGGTCGTCGAGGACGAGCCCTACATGGCAGAAGCGATCCGCGACGGCCTCCGGCTGGAGGCGATCGCCGCCGATATCGCGGGCGATGGCGACACCGCTCTTGCCATGTTGCGCGTGAACACCTACGACATCGCCGTCCTCGACCGGGACGTCCCCGGACCCTCCGGCGACGACGTCGCCGAACACATCGTGGGCAACGGCAGCGGGATGCCCATCTTGATGCTCACCGCCGCCGACCGGCTCGACGACAAGGCCTCGGGTTTCGGACTCGGGGCCGACGACTACCTGACAAAGCCGTTCGAGCTCCAGGAGCTCGTGCTCCGACTACGGGCCCTCGACCGCAGGCGATCCCACCACAGGCCGCCCGTGCGAGAGATCGCAGGTCTCCGCCTCGATCCGTTCCGCCGCGAGGTCTACCGCGACGGTCGCTACGTCGCGCTCACCCGCAAGCAGTTTGCGGTGCTCGAAGTTCTCGTCGCAGCCGAGGGCGGTGTCGTCAGCGCCGAAGAGCTGCTGGAACGAGCGTGGGACGAGAACGCCGATCCGTTCACCAACGCCGTCCGCATCACGATCTCGGCACTGCGCAAACGGCTTGGCGAACCCGCGGTCATCGGCACCGTGGCGGGCGTCGGGTACCGCATCACTGTGCAGACCGACGCCAGTCGAGAGCGGGAAGACCGTGGATAGAGCACCTGGTTTGAGTGTCCGCCTGAAACTCACCCTGAGTTACGCGGGGTTTCTCATGGTCGCCGGGGCGCTGCTGCTCGGCGCCGTGTGGCTGTTCCTCTTGCGCTACGTACCGAGGGGCGAGACCGTCATCGCAAAGCACGGGTCACTGTTCGTGTCGCCCGGTCGTGGTGCACTCCTGCGCGATTTCGGGCCGGCGGCGGCCATCGTGGTCGCGGGCCTCCTGGTGTTCGGTCTCCTCGGTGGATGGATCCTCGCCGGCCGGATGCTGGCACCGCTGACGCGTATCACTGACGCCGCACGCGCCGCGGCGGACGGATCACTGTCTCACCGGATCCGGCTGCAGGGTCGTCGCGACGAATTCCGGGATCTCGCAGACACCTTCGACACCATGCTGGCGCAGCTCGAGGCACATGACGCCGAGCAGCAGCGATTCGCAGCCAACGCCTCGCACGAACTGCGCACCCCCTTGGCGATCACCCGGACACTTCTCGAGGTTGCGCGTCAGGATCCGAACAGGGATACCGACGAGCTCCTCGATCGCCTCTTGATCGTCAACAGCCGAGCGATCGACCTGACCGAGGCATTGCTCGTCCTCAGTCGCGCCGACCAACGGTCGTTCGCCCGAGAACGAGTCGACCTGTCGCTGGTCGCAGAAGAGGCCACCGAGACCCTCCTGCCGTTGGCAGACAAGCATGGCGTCACCATCGAGGCATCAGGGGTGCTGGCGCCTACCCTCGGCTCGGAGTCTCTGCTGTTACAACTGAGCACCAACCTCGTGCACAACGCAATCGTCCACAATCTGCCCGATCGTGGCTGCATCTGGGTGACGACCAGCACACAGCCGAAGACAGTCGTGCTGACGGTCGAGAACACCGGTGAGCAACTCGCACCGCAAGCGGTCTCGACACTCGTCGAACCGTTCCTGCGCGACACCGAACGCATTCACACCGACCATGCTGGCGTCGGGCTCGGGCTCGCCATCGTCAAGAGCATCACCCACGCGCACGACGGAACCTTGACCCTTGCTCCCCGGCGCGACGGAGGACTCTGCGTGCGGGTGCAGCTTCCTGCCGCTGCGGGATGAACGCAGGCGTCGAGGCAGTGCTCGGTCACACCAGTGATCGGGGGATATTCGGATCAGTCCTGGGCACCGATCAGCAGCGCGGCCAAGGGCTCGAGAATGACCGTCAGCTCGGCGAGTTCGTCCGGGTCGAGACTCTCGTAGGGCTGAGCCGCAAGGTCGTCGGTGAGCGACTCGACACGCTGCTGGACGGCGCGGCCGTGTTTGCTGAGCCAACCGTCATCCCCGATGAGGCCGCGGTCGCGCATCCCGCCGACCACCGCGGCGAGCTGCGCCGCCGGAAGGTGATGAATGCGTCCGAACTTCTCCGCCGGCATGTCGATCGCGAGCGCGAAGAGCGCGTGGGCCTCGAGACCGCCAACACCTTCGACCATCAGAGCCGCGATATGTCCGTCCCCACGATGCTCGCGCAGCAATGCGCCGGCATGGAAGAAGCGAGCGACCACGTCTTCTGGAATCGGGATCGCGCGCAACGCGGCGTACATGGGTCGGCCCTCGAACGGCGCGCCGGTCGCCGCCTTGGTCAGCAACTCGGTGGCCCGCGCGAAGGAGGGGGCGTCGACGCGCGCGCCGAGGATCCGCCGTAGAGCGTTGACGCAGCCCGCCTGGCGAGCTGCGATCGCCGCGTCGGGCGTGGTCACGCCCCACACCTTCGGGATATGCCGCGCCACCTCGCCGGGAGCGAAGTTGTAGAAGAGCGCGTCCACCACCTCAGCGGGGACCAGGCCGAGGGGAGCCGCCCGTCCGGCGAAATAGGTGTCCCAGTAGTTCGTGAAGCCCAGGGCGAACATCGTTTCGTTGGGCTCGTCGGCCGAGTACGGGAGAAGCCCGATCGGCTCGACCAGCTCGAACATCCGGCGGGCCATTTTGTTCATCTTGTCGACAGTAACGAGGCCCCCTGGAAGCGACGCCTCCACCTCGAGTGGCGGAACAGGATCGGCCGGGTCTCTTCGGTCTCGACCCTTCAGTAGGAACCGGCGGGGTAAGGAAAGGGAGCGTGACGGGGCCCAACGACCCTATTGACTAGATATATACACTGAGAGTATTCTCTCGGTGTATGAGTGTTCCCATGGCCCTGCTCGGACTTCTCGATCGCGAACCCAGCCACGGTTACGACCTGAAGCGCGACTACGACACGTATTTCGGACGGGGGCGGCCGCTGCCCTACGGCCAGGTGTACGCCACGCTCTCCCGGCTGGCACGGGACGGAAAAGCCGTCGTCGGCGACGCCGAGCCCGGAGCCGGTCCCGACCGCAAGCGGTACAACATCACCGAGACCGGGCGGAACGAGGTCGAGGCGTGGCTCGCCGAGCCCATCCCGGCCGAGCCCCACCTCCAGACTGATCTGTTCGTCAAAGTCGTGCTCTCCTTGATGCTGGGCCGCCCGGCCGAGGAGTACCTCGACGTTCAGCGCGCCGCCCACCTGCGCCGGATGCGCGAGCTCACCGACCTGAAGCAACAAGGAAGCCTGATCGACGCGCTGCTCGCCGATCACGGCCTCTTCCACCTCGAGGCCGACCTTCGCTGGATCGACCTCACCTCTGCCCGTCTCACGTCACTCGCCGAGGAGGTGGCCTCATGACGACGCCCAACGGTTCTGCGCTCGTAACGGCCGGGGGCCTCATCATCGACGCGCAGAATCTCGTGCTCTCCTTCGGGGAGACCCCGGCACTGCGTGACGCGAGCCTGTGCGTGGAGCGGGGCGAAGTCGTCGCCGTCATGGGCCCGAGCGGGTCAGGCAAGTCGACGCTGCTCCACTGCCTCGCCGGCATCCTTGTCCCCGAATCCGGTCGGGTCATGTTCAACGGGCAGCGCATCGACACTCTGCGCGAAGAGCAGCGGAGTCGTCTGCGCCGGGACCGCTTTGGCTTCGTCTTCCAATTCGGCCAGCTCGTCCCCGAACTCACTGCGGAGGAGAACGTCGCCCTGCCCCTCCTGTTGGGCGGGATCCGGCGCCACGAGGCCCTGGTCCGAGCACGGCACTGGTTCGCGCGCCTCGAGCTGGATGGGCTGGAAAGCCACCGGGCGGGCGAGATGTCGGGTGGCCAAGCCCAGCGGGTGGCCCTCGCTCGGGGCATGGTCGCGCAGCCCGACGTGCTCTTCGCCGACGAACCCACCGGCTCACTCGACTCGTTGACCGGGGAGCTCGTCATGAGCTTGATGACCCACGTGGCGCGCGAGGAGGGAACCACGGTCGTCCTTGTCACCCACGAACCGCGCGTCGCCGCGTACGCCGACCGTGAGGTGATCGTGCGCGACGGCCGGGTCGCCAGCGGCGTGGCGGTCCGAGCATGATCCGGCTCGGCCTCCGCCTGACCTTCGGCAGCGGTCGTGAAGCCGCACTTCGCGTCCTCGTCACTGCCGTCGCCGTCGCCCTCGGCGTGGGCTTGTTGCTGGCCGCCTTGGCCGGGATCAACGGTCTGCACGCCCAGTCCGAGCGGGCGGCCTGGCTCGACTCGGCCGTGCAGCCGACGCCGGCGACGTCACCCACCAGCGGTCTGTGGTGGGATCCGAGCACCGACTCGTTCGGCAGCCAGCTCATCGACCAGATCGATGTCGCCGCGACCGGACCGGACGCACCGGTCCCCCCCGGCATGTCCCGCCTCCCCGGTCCGGGCCAGTACGTCGCTTCGCCTGCGCTGGTGAGCCTGCTTCGGTCCCAGCCCGCTGACGAGCTGCGCGATCGCTACCCCGGCCGGCTGGTGGGCACCATCGGCAACGCGGGCCTGCCGTCGCCGGACTCGCTGATAGTCGTCATCGGCCATACCCCGAGTCAGCTCTCGGGCGAGCCGGGTGCCATCGAGATCGGCGCGATCCATCACAGCCTTGCGAATTGCTACGGGTGCCAGAACCCGGTCGGGAGCGGACCGGTTCTCGAGTTCGTCCTCGTCGGCGCAGCTGTCGCCCTCGTGCTGCCGGTGCTGATCCTGATCGCAACGGCGAGCCGGCTGTCGGCCGTGCGGCGCGAAGAACGCTTCGCCTCCATGCGGCTCGTCGGTGCGACCCCACGCCAGATCGCGACAATCTCCGCGGTCGAGGCGGTCGTCGCCGCATTCGCCGGCGTCGTCGCCGGGTTCGTGCTCTTCTTCGCTCTTCGACCTCTCCTGTACCACGTGCCGTTCACGGGGGCGCCCTTTGCGCAGGGCGATCTCTCCCTGCACACCGCCGACATCGTCATCGCCGTGGTCGGAGTCCCCATTGCCGCCGTCGTCTCCGCCCGTCTCGCGCTTCGCCGGGTCCAGATTTCGCCCTTGGGAGTCACGCGACGTGTCACCACACGCCCACCCACCATCGCCCGGATCCTTCCCTTGCTGGCAGGGATCGCCTTCCTCGCCTACTTCGACGCAGCGGGGAAGCCGGGTGCCGTCGGGAGCCAGCTCCTTGAGCTCCTCGTCGGGTTCGCGTTGCTGATCGTGGGTCTGGTCCTGGCGGGGCCGTGGTTCACAACCGCTGGATCGCGGATCATGACCAGACGAGCGACTCGTCCCGCGACGCTCATCGCCGGTCGTCATCTCCTCGACGATCCCAAGTCTGCGTTCCGCTTTGTCAGTGGCCTCGTCATTGCCCTGTTCGTGGCGAGCGCCGCGATCGGAGCCCTCAGCTCCGTGACAGCGGTCACCGGCGGAAGCGGCGCCAACGCCGAACTGGGGACCCTCGCTGACCCGTTCTGTACGTACTCGATCTCCGACTGTCCGGCGTCGTCTGTGGTGGCGTCTGTCCCCTCCGCTGTCCTCGACCAACTTCGGGCGACGCCAGGGGTGCGCGGGGTTGCGGTGGTGCACGAAGCCCCCGACCAATCGCAAGAGGGGCGATCGTTCGGCGTCGTCGCGTGCAGCGAGCTGGCGACGACCCCGGCCATCGGTCGCTGCGCACCCGGAGCCACCGCGGCGTCGGTCGGCTACTTCCTCTCGAAGATCCTCGGGCACACCGCGCACGCGTCGACGACGACCTGGCCCTCCTGGGACCTGTCGCGCGCGGAGCTGGCGTCCCTCCCCGTCAGTGCGGTCGTCGTCGCGACGAACGGGTCGTCGGACACGATCGAACACGTGCGAACGGAGCTCGACCGTGCCTTCCCGTTACAGGGCGCGCCGGTGACCGTGGAGGCGCTCGGTCCGTCGACGGCGCGGCTTCTCACGATGATCCAGGCCATGACCGACGTGATCATCGTGGCCAGCCTGATCATCGCGGCGAGCAGTCTCGCCGTGAACATCGCGGCGGGTCTCGCCGAGCGGCGGCGACCGTTCAGTCTTCTCAGACTGACAGGCGTGCCACGAAGACTCCTGCACCGGGTCGTGACGCTGGAGAGCGCGCTGCCCCTGCTGCTGGTCGCAACGGTTTCCATCGTCGTCGGGCTCGTGGCAGCCGCCCTCTACCTGCACTCGCAGGTTGGACTCGCCTTCAGCCTTCCGGGGTTCTCCTATTGGACCACGGTCGTCGCAGGCTTGGCAGCGTCGATGGCGATCATCGCCGCGACGTTCCCCATCATCGACCGGATCACCGGGCCTGAGGTCGCCCGGAACGAATGACACCGAAGCCGGCGACGCACGTGAAGGGGCCCTTCCGTCGCACCCCGTTGGCCATCGTCACCCTTCTCGCCGCGACCGCCGCCGGGGTGTCGTTTGCCGGTTGTTCTTCGCCTCCGATCCAGGGAAAGCTCGACGGCACACTGCAGGCTGTCGGCGGGCCCGGAGAAACGGGACCGCGGGCCCTCAGCGGCCAGGTCACGTTCCACGGATCCACAGGACATATCGCGACCCTGGGCCTCACCGCGAGCGGTCGTTTCTCGGCGAACCTGCCCGTGGGGACATACACCGTCACCGGGCGCAGTCCCCAATTCGAAGGAGGAGCCGGCGCCTGCCAAGCATCGGGACCGGTCACCGTCACCACGGGTGCCACGGCCCGCGTCGATGTCGATTGCCTAGAGAGCTAGGAACAGTCGACCTCGAGGCCCGCCGTGCTGGTTGCTCAGCGCCGAGTCGTCTCAGCGTCGTAACGCGCCCTCAGCGGGCGAGGATGGTGACGGCGGCGGTGCCCGGAGCCCCGTAGACCTGGGCATACCCGACGCGTGGGTCGCCCTCGACTTGGCGGTCGCCGGCCTGGCCCCGGAGCTGGAGCACGAGCTCGTTGACCTGCCGGAGGCCGGAGGCTCCGATCGGCTCACCGTTGGCGATGAGGCCACCGTCGGTGTTGATCGGCAGCGGGCCCGAAATCTCGGTCGCGCCGTCCGCCAGCAGCTTCTCCTGGTCGCCGTCGGCACAGAAACCGTTCTCTGCCATGTGGATGACCTCAGCGCCGGCGTCGGTGTCCTGGACTTGGATCACGTCGACGTCCTCGGGTCCGATCCCTGCCTCTTCATACGCCGCACGCGACGCGTAGACGGTCGGAGCAACGTCCTCCTCGATCGGGGCCCATGTGGTGTTGACCTCGTACGAGCCGTAGTTGCGCGTCCGGATCGCAGTCGCCTTCACGTACACCGGCGTGTCCGTGTAGCGGTGCGCGATGTCCGCGCGACACAGGACGACCGCCGCGGCGCCCTCGTCGGGAGCGCAGAACATGTATGAGGTCAGGGGATAGTTGAGCATCGGGGAGCTGAGGATCTCCTCCTCGCTGATCGGCTTGCGACGAAAGGCCTTCGGATTGAGTGCGCCGTTGCGGTAGTTCTTCGCGGCCACCTTGGCCAAGGTCTCAGAGGAGACGCCATGGTCGTGCATGTACTTGTTGATCTTCATGCCGAAGAACTTGGTGGTGACGTACTGCCCGTTCTCCCGGTACCACACGGGCACATTGGTGGTCGTCGGATCGCCCTTGAACGATCCCCGAGCGTGCTTGTCCGTACCGACGGCGACGACGATGTCACCGTTGCCCGCACGAATGGCGTTCGCCGCCTGCTGGATGGTGGCGGCGCCGGTGGCACACGCAGAGAAGACGTGGATGAAAGGAAGTCCGCTCAGGCCGATCAGGCCGGTGACGGGGTCCGTCCAGACCCCCCAGCTCCCGCCGAAGGCACATTGGACATCGCCCCACGTGACACCCGCGTCGGCCAGCGCGAGCTCGACTGCGTCCGCGGCCATCTCGTACGCGGACTTGTCCCCGTGCCGCCCGAACGGGTGCAGGCCGACACCGATGATCGCCACATCGTCCATTCAGCGCTCCTCACTGGTCTGCGCGCCGACGGGCGCGAAGGCGAAGGTCATGATCTCGTTGCCGTCGTTGTCGACATAGAACGGGACGATTCGGAGCTCCACGTCCATCCCGAAGTCGAGCTTTTGCGGATCGCACTCAGCAAGCCGTGACTCGACCCGCACCACGTCGTCGAGTTGGACAAGCCCGATCCCGAACGGCTCGAAGGACTCACCCGTGGGATCACCCCTGTAGGGGACGCTCGGCGGGAACTCCTGGGTCGTCCAGGACACGAGGGTGCCACGGCGGGGCAGAGGAATTTCGGCCATGCTCTCGGTGCCGCAGCGCGGGCACCGCGTCTGTACCGGAAACGTGACCGCGCCGCAGTCCTTGCACTGACCACCCAGCAGCTGGGGATCATCGGCCGGCCAGGTGAACACGTTCGCAATCGGCTGCTGCATCAACGCCTCTCCCCCGTCGGATTCATGCGGTCAGGCTAGCCACCACTGAACCAAATGCGCAGATCGACCATGGCCACCTTCGCAACAGCGGCTCGTCTCAGCTTCTGATCATCTCCGCCAAATACGGAACTTCGCCAAGTTCACCAATGAGGTGGAGCTGCGTCTCGATCCAATCGGCGTGGCCCTCTTCGCCTTGGAGAATCTCTTCGAGGAGCGCCCGGCTCCCGTTGTCGCCACGGTCGACGCAGAGGGCGATGCCACCGTTGAGACGCTCGATCGCTTCGCGTTCGAGATCGAGAGACAGGGCGAATTTTTCGTTCGACGTCTCCCCGGTACGAACCACGCCCAAGCGCTGCACGTTGGGGTGGCCATCGAGGTACAAGATCCGATCGATCAGTTTCTCGGCGTCCTTCATCTCGCCGATCGATTCAGACCTGAAATGCTCGGCGAGCTCCGCGTAGCCCCAATTGTCGAACATCTTGGCGTCGAGGAAGTACTGGTTGACAGCCGTCAGCTCAGCCGTCAGCACGTCGTTCAGTAACTCGAGTACCGCCGGATCACCCTGCACGGAACCTCCCTCGCTGCGCACGCGAGCGTAGGCCGCGACGGCTGGTTGCGGCGGGAGACCAGCTCAAGCCGCTGGAGCGCCGACCATGGCGCAGCCGTCCGCTGCGTCGATCATCGCTTGGAGGAGGCGATGGCACCCGCCGCATCCGCCACCGGCCGTACAGCGCGAAGTGATGTCGGCCACGGTCTGCGCTCCCGAGGCGATGGCCGCGTTCACGGTCCGGTCGCTGATCACCTTGCAATGACAGACGTACATGCCCCTCAGCCGCCTTCCACCTCGACGACGCGGCTCGAGCCGTGTCGAGTGACCAAGGGTGTTCCGCTGCTGACGAGCTCGGCCGCGTAGCGCAGAGGGACCCGGCGGGTCGTGGGGAGACGGAAGCCGACACCGACCACTTCCGCCCGGGTGCCCCCGTCATCGACAACGAGCCGGACGTAGTCGATTCGGCGCATCGCGCAGGGCATCGCGCCTGCCGTTGGCTTCTTTCTGGGCTTCATCATGTTGGTGCCTGATCTCTTCGGTCCACCGAATATTAGGCCTGCCTAATTTCAGGAATCAAGGGCCTGTGTTTCCAGATCTTCCATCTCAGGCGCCGTCACACGTCTGTGAGGTGGGCGAATGTCCCGGTTGAATATTAGGTAAGGCTTACCTAATATTCGCCCATGGCCCCCACTCCTCCCCGTGAGTTGCTCCGGCGGGCTCGACGTCCGTGGATCGTCGGGTCGGTCGCGATCGCGGCCACGGTGGCCTTGGTCGCCGGACTCCTGCTCGCGCTTCCGGGAGGAGCAGCCAGTTCGGACGTCGCGACCGTGTCCGTGACGAACGCTCAGTGCGGGGGTGGCATGAGCCTCGCCCACGGCGGTCCGCGGACGTTCAGCGTCGTCAACACGTCGCGGCGGGCCAACGAAGTGTTGCTCGAGAACTCGTCAGGGGGTGTCGTCGCCGGCATCGCCGTGCTCGGGCCCGGGACCACGGTCAACATGACAGCCGACCTCGGCGGAGGGACCTACTCGTTCAACTGCTTCTCCGACGCTGGACAGTACAGCTCGACACTTCGGGTGTCCGGGTCCACGAACGGTGCGCCCGGCGTGCAACTGGTGACCGAGGACATGCTGATCGGGCCGAACGATTCCTATCTGACCTACGCCGCCGGCCAGCTCGCCGCGGTGGCAACGGACGTCACGGCAATCGAACAGGCCCTCGGGTCCGGAAATCTCGCCGCGGCGCGCAGCGAATGGCTCACCGCAATGACCGATTGGGAGCGCGTCGGTGCCTCCTACGACAGCTTCGGCGCCGACGGCGAAGCTGTCGACGGCCTCCCGGGGGGTCTCGCGGGCGGCGTCAACGACCCTCAGTTCACAGGCTTGCACCGTCTCGAATACGGCCTCTGGCACGGGCAGAGCGCGAGCACGCTCCTCCCTGTCGCCCAGGCACTCGCGAACAACATCGGCGTGTTGCAGGTGAACCTTGCCTCAGATGACGTCGCGGGAGATCCGACGAACCTGCCGACTCGGGCGCACGAAATTCTCGAAGACGCCTTGCGGGACCATCTCTCGGGCATCGATGACTTCGGCGCCGGTGCCGAGTACGCGGAGACCGCGGCAGACCTCCAAGTGACCCGCACCGTGCTCAGCGATCTCGCCCCACTCATCGCGTCCCGGGCACCACATCTCTTACCGACCGCCGACGCGCAGATGAACGCGCTCCAGCGCGCGCTGAGCGCGACACAAGTGGATGGCCAGTGGGAGAATTCCGATCAGATCTCGCAAGCCGACCACGAGAGGGTGGACGCAGCGATCGGGGCGCTGCTGCAGACACTGTCGGCCGTCCCGGACCTCCTCCAAGTCGCCGGAACCGGCGCCGGAAGCGACTAGGAGGCAACGGCCAGTGTCGACGCAATTCAGTCGCCGCAACCTTCTGCGAGGCGCCGTCGTCGGAGCCGCAGGCACGGCACTCACCAGTGGCGCGCTCCTCGGAATCGAGAACCCAGCCGACGCGGCGGCTCCCTCGACCTCTGCGTCCTACCCCTTTCACGGACCCCACCAGTCCGGGATCCTCACTCCTGCACCGGCGGACAAGCAGCGCGCCTCTTGTTTTGCATCGTTCGACCTCACCGCGAGCTCGAGGGCGGAGGCCGCCGAGCTCATGCGGGCACTTACGGCCAGGAACAGATTCCTCATGACCGGTGGGGATCCACCTCTCCCCCAGTTCGACGCGCCACCTCCCGACAGTGATGTGCTCGGACCTGTGGTCCCGGCCGACGGCCTGACGGCAACCGTGGCCCTTGGCTCCACCTTCTTCGACGACCGCTTCGGCCTGACGGCCAAGAAGCCCAGGCACTTGACACCGATGCGGGTCTTTCCGAACGATTCCTTGGACCCTGCGTGGCTCCACGGCGACCTGCTCGTGCAGCTGTGCGCCGACCATCCGGACGCGGTGCACCACGCCATCCGGGACATCGCCAAGCACACCCGCGGCGCGATGCAATTGCGCTGGAAGATCGAGGGCTACGCCTCTCCGCCCCGCCCATCGGGAACCCCCCGAAACTTGCTGGGGTTCAAAGACGGCACCGCGAACCCGGTGGGTGAGCGCGCCACCGACCTCGTCTGGGTGGACGACCCTCTGGAGCCGTCGTGGGCCCGGGGTGGCTCCTATCAGGTCGTGCGCCTCATCCGCATGCTGGTCGAGTTCTGGGACCGTGTCTCACTAACCGAACAGGAAGGAATGTTCGGACGCCGGCGGGACTCCGGGGCTCCGCTCGACGGCAATCACGAATTCGACACCCCCGACTACGCCGCCGATCCACAAGGCGAGGTCATTCCCCTCGACGCGCACATCCGACTCGCCAATCCCCGGACGAAAGCCACCGCCAACCAGCGACTCCTTCGACGCTCCTACAACTACGACCTCGGTCTCGACGCCAACGGCAACCTCCAGACAGGCCACGTCTTCGTCTGCTTCCAACAGGACGTCCATCGCCAATTCGAAACCGTCCAGACCCGTCTCATCGGAGAACCGTTGATCGACTACGTGCAACCCTTCGGCGGTGGGTATTTCTTCGTCGTCCCTGGGGTGACCGACGAGGGCGACTGGTATGGACGACGCTTGTTCGCCGAGTAGCTTCTGGACGAGTTCAGGTCGCGACACGGGCTCGACCTCCTTCATCCTCATGCCGGGCTAACAGCGAGACATGAACGCCTGGTCATCTGTCTCGAAGGACGTCGCCTTGTACCCCACGGCAGTGTTGGCGACCTTCGGTGGAAGGCGGCGACGCGTCAGGCCGAGGGAGGAGCTGCTCGTCGACTCGGCCGGAGACAGATCACTAACACGTGACCCCTGTGCCCGCGTTGTCGATGTCCGCACAGAAGGTCGCGCGGGTGACTTTCCACATGCCACCGTCGAGCACCGCGTGTCCGATCTTCGGTCCCACGACCGGGCTCCCGTGATAGTCGATCTCATAGAGAACCGCGGCGTCGGCTGGACCGGTGAAGACGACCTGAAGCACGACGGGTACTGAAGACGCGGATATCTGCGCATGTGCGCTCGCTGCTGCGTTGGCGGCCGCGCTGACCGTCTGGTTCGCACCTTGGACGAGCCGGAGTTTTTGAGCAGCGGACTCCTGCCCGTAGACAGCCTTGAACGCGTGCTCGACATCTGCTTTTGCGGATGCCGGGTCAGCGGGCTGTTTTCCCGCCAGCGGAAGACTCGGGGCACTCTGAGTCGGTGCGGTGACGGTGCTGTTCGCGGTCGCGGGGCCAGCGGGGGACTGACTCGTGGGCAGACCCCACTCACCCTGACTCGCGGTGATGGTCACGATCTGGTTGGCGACGCAGGTACCGAACCCGAGGTTGTGCTGAGCTGACACACCCGCCGCCGCCGCGTTCAGCTCGATCGACGGATAGTCGCACGCCGATTTTGGGAGCGTGCCAATGAAGAACGAGACGCCTTGGACCACTTGGACGGCGGGGGCGGGCAGCGCGGCGCCTGTGGCAAACGTGCCAGCCGTGCTCTCGTTCAGCTGCACAGAAGCCTTACCGGGATACCCGACAACGCCCGCGACAATCCCGTTCGAACCGGCATCGATGAGTTGCAGCTCGGCCGGATTGGGGAACCCGGGACAGAGTCCGTACGTGTGTCCATCGAGCACCAGGACTCCGTTCTCGATGGCGTTGGCGCCACTCTGCCCACTGTCGGTGCGCAGGCTCCAGCTCATCCCCTCGATGCTGCCGCTTGCCGCCACGGGCCAACTCGGCGGCACCGTGCTCGACGTGGCTCCCGACGTCGCCGAAGCCGGTGCCGGGGTGCAGGTGGATTCCGAACTCGTACCCGGTCCCTGGGCCGACGAGCTCGCGCTGCCGACTGAGGCGCTGGGCTCGAGGCCGCCTTGAGCGCCGGACGAGTCCGTGGGATGCGCGGTTGGGCATCCACTGACCGTGACCGCGTTGCATGCAATCGTCGAAAGGAGTGAGACGTTGTTGCCCATGACGTTGACCACGAATGCCGTTCCAGACGACTGTCCAATGGCAATACGCCGTGGACTGCTGCCGACCGGCACCGACTTTGGAGCATCTCCGCAACCTGCCAGCGTCGAGGCATTGCAACGACTCGTGTCAACCATCGACACCGTGTCGGACCCGGCATTGGCGACGTAGAGAGTCGACGTGGCCGAATCGAGCGCGGCTCCCCGGGCGTCCGAACCGACGGACACCATCGTTGAAGCTCTGCCGCAGCCCGTGGTCTTGCTTCCTTTGCAAGCCGACATGTTGACGACGGCCACGCTCCCACTCTCGCCGCTGACATACAGCGTGCGATTTGCGTCGTCCACCGCGATGCCGGCGGGCATGATCGACAAGGGGATCGTCGCCGGATCCTTCGAGCAGCCGATGATGTCGGACCCGCGACATGTCGACCCGTCGACAACGGCGACGCCTTGATTCGTGCCGACATAGACCGTGTTGGTGTCCTGGTCGACGGCGATCGGAAATGCCCCCGCTCCGACTGGAACGGTGGCCAGAGGATGGTCACAACCGGTGCTCGTGCGCGCGTTGCAGGTTTGCGCATCGAACACGGAGACCGTGCCCGACGTCGTGTCGGCGAGGTACACAGTCTGGGTCGCTGCGTCAAGGGCGAGGAACTCCGGACCGCCGGGCACCGGTACTTGTCTCGGAGCTGCGCTGCAGCCGCTTTGCTCGCTCGCGTCACACTCTGCGGTGCCGATCACCGCGAGGGTGTTCGACCCGCCGTTGACGACATAGAGCGTCCCGAGGGCGGGATCGGCAACGACACCAATGGGATCTTCACCACCTGTCCCGATACTCTTGGGGTCCGCACACTGCGCACCACCTATCGGCTTGCAGGAGGACTCCGCGAACATTGACAGGCTGTTGGAGTTGCCGGCGGCGACGTAGACCGTCTGGTTACTTGGATCGACGGCGATGCCAGTCGGGAAACCCCCGACGGCGACGACAGGAGCGCTCATCGTCGGAGACGACGAACTTGTCGGTGGCGTCGACCCGGGCAGCACCAACGCAAGCACCACGGCCAGGACCACGGCAGCTGCGGTGCCGGCGGCGACCACGCTCCAGCGAGGGATGAACACGGTCCATCCCTTTCTTCGCGCGTGGGGCGCGCCGAGCGCCTCGGCGGCGATTTCTTCGGGATCGCCCAGACGCTCGAGGGCCTCCCGGACCGCAGCGTCCGAATCGCCCGGCGAACCCGCTCGGGCCGACTCGACGTGTGATCGGAGCTCGTCCAGCAACTGGTCTCGACGGTGCCGGGACATCGGCAACAGCGCGCGTTCGAGCTGATCGAAGTAGTCGTTGATGATCTGCTCTGCGCGCTCTTCGCTCACGACGGTCCTTCTCCCTCCAGCAATTTGTCGACAGAATCTCGAAAGCGCTCCCACTGCACGACAAATGCGTCGAGCGCCCCTCGGCCGGCAGCGGTCAGGCGGTAGTAGCGCCGTGGCGGCCCCTGTGGGGACTCGTGCCACGTCGTTTCGACGTACCCCTCCTGTCGCAGCCGCCCCAGCAACGGGTAGATGGTCCCTTCGCTCGTCACCAGTCCGTCGAAGCCCGAGAGGGCGCGTGCGATGTCAAACCCGTATCGGTCTTCGTCCCTGAGGAGGGCCAGGACGCAGAACTCGATGGCCCCACGGCGCATCTGACTCAGCTGCTTGGCCGTGCCAGGCGCTACCATGTATAGCAATGTACCTGGTTTAACGATGTTGCGCTAGGTCAAGGGATACGTTCACCCGTACCGTCGAACCACGAGAGGGGCGGAAATGACGTCACCCAGGTCCCAACTGAGCATCCAAGAGGCACTGTTTCCCGACCTCACCTGCTTCGGGTGCGGACACGCCAACCCCCGCGGATTCCATCTCCGCAGTTATCGAGAAGGCGACCGAACGGTTGCGACATTCACGCCGCGCCCCGAGCACGACAACGGTTTCGGCTTTCTCAACGGCGGCATCATCACGACGGTGCTCGACTGCCACACAGCCGCCGTCGTCATGTGGGAGGCCGACCAGCGCGGCTGGAAAGCTGAGAAGGGAGCACCCGTTCCGTTCATCACGGCCGGCCTCGAGGTGAAGTTCCTGAGGCCGACGCCACTGGGTCCCGCGTTGTCCTTGCGTGCCGCACCCGAAAAAATCTCGGAGTCCGAGGTCGTCGTCCACGCCGAACTCGTGTTCGACGAGAAACCGCGGGCGACGCTGCGCGCACAGTGGTTGCGATTTCGTCCACGCTGACCCGGGTCGATTGAGCCTCCTCGTGGACTGACTCAGGGTGCCCCAGTCGATCGGCCAGGGGCCACGACCTCGTGCGCTCGGGCACATTTGAGTATACTCAATACGTGCTTTTCCCTTGGGGGGACCTGAGCCGGGGCGACCGACCGCGGACGGCGCCGGAACAAGAGGGCGGCGCCCGGTGAGCACGTACGTCGAGTTCCTCCTACTCGGGCTGGGTAACGGCGGCGTGTTCGCTGCTCTTGCCATGGCCCTTGTCGTCACCTACCGCTCGTCGGGGGTCCTCAACTTCGCCACCGGGGCCCAAGCCCTCTACGCCGCCTACACCTACTCCCTGTTGCGCAACGGGCAACTGTTGGTGCCCATTCCGGGCTTGGGCCCGACCATCAACGTGGGGTCGAGCTGGGCGTTCTGGCCGGCGCTGCTGGTGACCCTCGGGATCCAGGCCGTGCTCGGCGCCCTGGCATACCTGCTCGTCTTCCGGCCGCTGCGCAACCACCGTCCCGTCACGAAGGCCGTGGCGTCCATCGGGCTCATGGGCCTGCTCACCGCGATCGTCAGTTACCAGGTCGGGTCGCAGGTCATCAACGTCAATCCGATCTACCCGCAGAACCACGTCACGTTGCTCGGCGTCAGTGTGCCGACCGACCGACTCTGGTTGGCCGGAACGATCATCGCCGTTGGCGTCGTGCTCACGTTGATCTTCCGGCTGACCCGGTTCGGACTGGCTACGCGCGCGGCCGCCGAGACGGAGGTCGGCGCGCTCGTCAGCGGGTTGTCGCCCGACCGCATCGCGTTGGCGAACTGGGTCATCAGCTTCGTGGTCGCCGGCATCGCGGGAGTCCTGATCGCGCCGCTCGTCCCGCTCGTGCCTGGCACCTACACCCTCTTCATCGTGCCCGCGCTCGCAGCCGCGGTGGTCGGGCGCTTCCATTCGCTCGGCTGGGCCATCACGACTGGCTTGGCCATCGGTGCCCTCGAATCACTGTCCGTCTACATCAACGGGATCCATCCGTCGTTCCCCGCCGGCGCAGGCGAACTGGTACCGCTCGTCCTCGTGCTGGTCGTGCTGGGGTTCCGCGGCCGGACCACGCCGAGCCGAGGCTCCGTCGCGCAGGTCACCCTGGGCCGCGCTCCGCGCCCGCACTGGCGTATCCCCACCGCCGTGGTCGCCTTCTGCGCCGGGTTGGCCGCGATCTACCTCTTCACTGGCAACGACCGCGCTGCGCTCTACACGAGCTTCATCACCGGCGTGATCACGCTGTCGTTGGTGGTGGTCACGGGCTACACGGGACAGATCTCGCTGGCCCAACTCACCCTGGCTGGCGTCTCCGCCTACATCTTGAGCACCTTCGCTCACTCGTGGGGCATCCCCTTCCCCATCGCGCCGCTGCTGTCGTCGCTGGTGGCCGCGGCGGTCGGCGTCCTGATCGGGATCCCAGCGCTGCGCGTGCGCGGGTTGATGCTCGGTGTGGTGACGCTCACCTTCGCGGCCGGCGTCGAGGCGATTTGGTTCAACAACAATTCGCTCGACGGCGGGGCGAGCGGCCTCGCGATTCCGACCCCGACGATGTTCGGCATCAACATGAGTATCGGCGCTGGCAAGGACTTCCCCCGCCCGGCCTTCGGCATCTTGTGCCTGATCGTGCTGAGCGCAGTGGCGCTCGGTGTCAGTTACCTGCGTACCAGCCGGCTCGGGTCGGCCATGTTGGCGGTGCGCGCGGACGAGCGCTCGGCGGCGGCGGCGGGTATCAACGTGGTGCGGATCAAGTTGATCGGATTCGGCATCGCAGCCTTTATCGCCGGCATCGGAGGGTCCCTGCTGGCCTATCAGCTGGGGAACGTGACGTTCCAAGACTTCGACGCGTTCCTCGGTCTCGTGCTGTTCTCGACCGTCGTCGTGGCAGGCATCACCTCGGTCAGTGGCGGCATCCTGGCCGGCATCATCACGGCAGGCGGCCTGCTCGTTTCGGTGATCTCGTCGAACGTCGGGCAGGGCGGGGTCGACAACTGGTACGGCGTAGTGGCCGGCATCGGCGTGATCCTCACCGTCATCTTCAACCCCGAAGGTGTGGTCGGACCGAGCCACTTGTTCCTCGAGCAGCGCCGGGTACGCGGAGTCCTGGCTCGGCCCGAGGGTGCGCTGGTGCCGTCGCTACCGGGTGCAACCGTCGCCTCGGCCAACGCCGAGCCGAAAGAGCCGGCAACGGTGCTCGCTGCGGCGACCGGGGTGCCGGTGGGTACCGCTCCGGCGGTCGCCACCAACGGCCACTCCAGTGCTCTCGAGGGTGACGGAGCGCTCAGCCCGGGCGCGCTGCTCGAGTTGCGGGCGCTGAGTGTCCACTACGGCGGCGTCACCGCGGTGGACAACGTGACTTTCAGCGTGGAGCAAGGGCAGATCGTCGGGCTCATCGGCCCCAACGGCGCCGGAAAGACCACGACCATCGACACACTGTGCGGGTTCATCGCGTACGAGGGCGCCGTCCTCTTCGACGGGCAGGATCTGCGGGACCGTGCGCCCCACCAACGGGCCGCATTGGGGTTGGGCCGTACCTTCCAGCTCGCGGGCGTGTGCGACGACATGACCGTGGAGGAGAACGTCCAGGTGGGCCAGCACCGGGTTCACGGTGCGAAGGGCGGCGCGGATGCCGGCACGGCGCTCGATGGGATCCTCGCCGACATGGGCCTGACCGACATGCGCGAGCTGCAGGTGGCCATGCTCTCGCAAGGGCAGCGCCAGCTCGTGTCGATCGCCCGTGCCCTGGCCGGTCGGCCGCGCCTGTTGCTGCTCGATGAGCCGGCGGCCGGGCTCGACAGCAGCGAGAGCCGCTGGCTCGCCGAGCGGCTGCGCGCCGTGCGCGAGCGCGGCGTCACCATCCTGCTGGTCGACCACGACATGAGCCTGGTTCTCAGCCTGTGCGACCACATCGAGGTGCTCGACTTCGGCGCCCTGATCGCCACGGGCACACCGCAGCAGATCCGCACCAATGAAGAAGTCTCGACGGCCTACCTGGGCGCCACCCACCATGAGGTGGCGACATGACCGACACGACCCTTGTCGCGCCAGCGGAAGACCCGGGGCCCTCGGCGGATGAGCCTGTCCTCGTGTGCCGTGGCCTCGACGTCGGCTACGGCAAGGTGACGGTGGCCCGCGACATCTCTTTCACGCTGCCACCCAGGACCGTGTTGACGATTCTCGGGCCGAACGGTTCGGGCAAGACGACGCTGCTCATGACCCTGGCCGGCTTCCTGCCGCCTCGGGCCGGCTCGATCACGCTGCACGGGCGCCCGATCAAGGGGAGCTCGCCCCGCCGGATGAACCAGTCGGGGCTGGTGCTGGTGCCGGACTCTCGGGCGCTGTTCACCCAGCTCACGCCGATCCAGAACTTGAAGCTGGCCGCGCCGCGGGGGTTCGACCTCGAACCCGTGCTCGAGTTGTTCCCTGCGCTGGCGCGGCGGGAAAAGCTCCGGGTGGCCGACCTGTCGGGCGGCGAGCAGCAGATGCTGGCCATTGCGCGTGCGCTGGTCCAGTCGCCCCGGCTGCTGCTGATCGACGAGATGTCGATGGGCCTTGCCCCGGTGGCGGTGGAGTCGTTGATGCCCGTCATCCGCCGGGTGGCCGACGAGCACGGAGCGTCGGTGATCATGGTCGAGCAGCACGTGCAGCTGGCCCTCGAAGTGGCTGACGATGCGCTCGTGCTGGTGCACGGCAGCATCGCCTTGTCGGGGCCGGCCGTGACCCTGCGCGCCGACATGTCGGCCGTGGAGCGTGCCTACATCGGCGGCGACGACCTTACGTAGAGAAACGAAGCACCCAGCGAGAAGGAGCCGGCTCCACGGACGGCCTGCGTTCGCGCACCGCGCCTGCACCCACTCCCCCGGTCGGCGTTCCGCTGGAGCGTGACCGGCACCCACCGGAACGGGATCCGGATGCGCTCCTCAGAACAGAGACGTCGGGTTGTAGGTCGTGATGTGCGTCACCTTGCCGGCCTTGCCGGCCTGGATGACGCCGATCGCCGCGCTCGACGAGCACACGTCCTTCAGTAACGGGATGGCTGTGCCATTGCAGGTGAACGTCAAGCCGCCCGCCATTGGGATGGGCACGTTCTTCGTGGAGGCCATGGCGGCCTTGATCCCTGCTGCCGTCACCGGTTGGGTGGAGCCCTTCATGACGGCCGCCAGGGTCAGGACCGGCACAACGCCGTCCGACTGGTTGCTCGAGACGTTCGGGTTGGTGCTGACGCCCTTGGCGTACTTCTTGATGATGGCGGCGTATTCGGCGTTCTGGGCCTTCGAGGACTGCGACAACGTCGTGATGTACGAGCCGGCGAGTGCCTTGTCCAAAGTGGAGGACCCGAGGATGCTCGGGTCCTGGCACGTCGAGAGCACCCAGCGCGGCAGATGGAGGCTGAGCGTGTTGTAGGCCTTGAGGAACGTGCTGCACATGGTGACGTCACCGATCACGCCCACGGCGTCCGCTCCACTCGAGACGGCCGATTGCAGCTGCGGGCTGGCGTCAGCCGTTCCCGGATTGACCGGGACCACGTCCAGCCCCACCCCGGCCGCCTTGTAGACGATGCCGCCCAGTTCTTGGGTGCCCTGGATTGCGGAGGGAACGTTCTCCACGAGGAAGGCGACCTTCTTGATGCCGTGCTGCTTGGCGCTCAACGCCTCGGCCCCGATGTAGGCCGGGAAGCCACCGGTGATGTCGAACGCACCGGGCGTGGTGAGCTCGGCGGTCGATCCGCCGCTGATGGCGATGTAGGGGATCCCCGCGCCGGCAATCGTCGGCACCTCGGTCTGGCCCTGACCGGTAAAGGGTTCGACGACGGCCACGACGCCCTTCTGCACCATGTCGTTCGCGCAGGTCTGGCCGCCCGCGGGGGTGTTCTGGTTCTCGCAGATGTAGAGGTTGACCTTGTGACCCTCGAGGCCGCCGAGGTTCGAGTTCACGTACGCGACGGCCGCCTTCGCGCCCTGCTCGACGAGGGCGCTGGTGCCGATCCCGCCGGACCCGCCGGCGTCGGTGATCATGCCGATGGTGACCGGTGTCCCGGTTGCCTCACCCGAGCCGCTGTTGCCGCTCCCCGCAGAGGCACCGGCGACGGCCCCGCCGCCGACAGCGGCAGAGACTGCAGCCAACGTCAGTGCGGCTGAGGCCACCGCCCTCTTCGTCGTCACCTTGCGGGTGGACTGACCTGACCGCCTGATCGCACCTGAACTGAGCACGCTTCCTCCTTGGGAGCGGGGGGCGATAGCTGTGCTCGAGATCGCAGCAAGCCCCCCGGACGCTGCGAACGAAAAGAGTGTACCTATTAGGTCTTCGGGCCGTCAACAGATCGCAACACACCCACGAACTACCTGGCAGGCACCGTTGTTGCGGCACGACAGACGGCCGGAGCCCCGGGACTATTCATTCCCCCCATTCCTCTTACGGCGCGGCCATTCGACCCCCGAATGCGGCATGGGCACCGGCCGGATGAACGTACTGCAACGGGAATGAAATAAATCGTCGCCCACGAACTGGCCCCGTTGCCGGCCCCACGATCACGCCTCTCCCAGCGCGTCGTGCAGCGCTCGTGCGAGGTTGCGCTGGGCACGGAAGTGCGCGTCGAGACCCGAATGGGCGGTGAGGAGGTCGCGCTTGGCTCCGGTGCGGAAGAGATCGCCGCCCACCCGGCTCGACATGCACGCGCCGAGCGCGAAGAAGACGCGGTAGTAGGCAATGGCCCGCGGTTCGATGGCGACGGCCGAACCACCGGCGGCCACATACGCATCGGTGAAGGCGTCCCACGACATCAGCGCCGTGGCGGCGGGCCAGGCCGCCGCGAGCTCACGAGCGGGCGGGCCGACCGTCGCCGCCTCCCAATCCACCAAGGCCGTGAGGCGGTCGCCCTCGACCAGCGTGTTGTGCAGCCCCACGTCGCCCTGCAAGAGGCAGGCAGCTCCTCCCGGGACGACGTCGCCGATGTGGTCGAGCAGCCAGCGCCGCGCCAGCGGCACGGCCACGATCGCGGGGCCACTCAGCTGGCCGATCCGTCCCGCCATGCCTTCGACCGCGGCAGTCAACGAGGCCTCGGTGACTTCCTGTGACGTGTCGAGGCGCGTCTCAACGAGGCGGGCGAGGGGGATCGAGTGGAGGTGTGCCAACGCGGCTGCCAATTGCCGACCCAACGCGTCCTGGTGGGCCGTCGGAGCGGCCAGGTCCGGAAAGAACTCGCCCGCCTTGTGCCCCTCGACGCGGGACATGACGAGGAGCGTGCCCTCGCCGAGCTCCTCGGGCGTGTCGTCGGCGAAGAACGGCTCGGGCACGGGGACGCCGCCATGGGCATGGACGACCCGGAGGAGCGCATATTCGTCCGACGCCTTCGTCGGCAGCACCCCGACGGGACGGTCCTTGCGCAGGATCACGTGGGGCGGCAGGTCGATCGCCTTGTCGAGGGCGACGAGCATCGTCTCCTTGGAGCGGCCGCCGGGCACGACCGTCAGCGCGGTGACCGCGACGTCCGGCGACGCCGGCAAACGGCGGCGGAGGTACTCAGTCAGCTGCTGGCGCGTGATGGAGCACTCGGTCAGCGTGTCTGGCTCGCCGCCCGAGGTGTGCTCGGCAAGCACCGCGCGACGCAAGCCGTCCACGTCTTCGAGAAATCGCCGTTCGACGTCGACGAGCTCCCAGCCTTCGTGGCGGCGGCCCGGATCGTCGCTGTCGGCATCGACCGCGGCGGCGTGCGCGGCCAGACGACGGAGCTCGTGGAAGCGCTCCGGCGAGACCGGGCCGACCTCGCGCTCACCGAGCAGCGCGGAGAATTCTTTCCCGAAGCGGTCGCTGAGATCGACTGCTGCTTCCTCCTCGACGATGAACTCGGCCAGGATGCGGTCGACCAGCGCGGCGGCATCGATGGCCGTGGCACTCGTCAATTCGGGCAAGAAAACGCCGGACACCGTCGCTCTCAGCTGTCGGTAATAGCGCGCGCGGTCGTCGGCGGGTTGCCTCATGGGCCGACCGTCAGGTCTCGACGCGCACGACGCCGTTGGTCAAGGCGTCCGCCAAGACGAACACCGGCGGGTTCTGGCCGTTGCGAGGGTTGAGGTTCGTCTCGAGGAAGCCCCAGCCCCCCGCCTTTCCGCCGACCGTCACGTCTCCGACCGACTCCCATCCGAATCGCTGACCGGTCACGCCGACCATGCCGCCGATGGTGTCGATGCGCACCGTGATGACTTCACCACTTTCGAGCGTGTAGCGCACTTCGGCGGAGGGGCAACGGATCGAGTCGTCGTCGACCTGGACGAGCATGCTGGCCTGCGCGACCGGCAGCGTCTCGCCGCCCTCGCTGACGGATCCGATGCGGAAGAAGCTGCCGTTCACACCGACCATGGAGGCAAAGCGGTACCGCCGGTCGCCGTGCGCCGCACCGAAGCTCCGACTGGACACGAAACTGTCCCAGCGCCGGGCGCCCCACGAATGGTCACGCCAGGCCGGCGCGTCGACGTCTGCGCTCATCCCGTCGAGCTCGACCCGGCCGCGCACACGACAGAACACGTGGAAGTTGTTGGAGAAGATGGTCCCGGCCACGCCGGCCGTGCCGCTGAAGGTCTGCGCGTTGGCGTAGTGGCGGTCACCTTCGTCTTCGATCTCCAAATCGAGCCTGCACTCGTCCCCGTCGAGAACGAACCGCAACGTGTTGCCGTCGTGGAAGAGGCGCTGCGACCCGGCCGCCACGCCCATCTGGTCGAGCCGGCGGAGTGGGATCGCCTCGCCGTTGCCACGGAAACGGATCCCGCTCTCGTGGTACACGCCGCACCAGAGATTGGCCGTGCCCCGGTTGAGCTCGTTGCCGAGGCGGTGGTTCCCGCCGAACCCCGACCGGGGATCGCGCCACGCCAGGTAGGCGCTCTCCTGCCAGTTCTCGTCGTCACCCGCGGGGTGGAGCCCCTCGTCGGTCGGATCCGTGGCCATCCCGTTCAAGAGAGAGAACGTCGCCCGGTCACTTGTCCGAGACCTTTTCCGTCCCTTCGGACGCGGGAATGTCGGGGTTGCACACGTAGCGGACGTTGGTGACCGTGACGTCGCACGCGGCGAAGCTGCCCGAGACCGCGAGATCAGGCACGAGGCGGGCATCACCCCACGCCTCCGGTGAGAAAGACGTGAGCTCGGGGCGGCCCCGGTCGGCGCGCCGGAACTGGTACTCGGATTCGACCTGCACGATGCGGGGCGTGCTGACGCCGTCCCGGTCCAGGCGCGCGAGGTGCATTCCCGGCGGGTACTGCACGTCGTGTCCCGTGACCGGCACCGGGTCGACCAGTGACACCTCGAGAATCTCGTGCCGGTCGTCCCGCACCGAGCAGTCGATGCGATCGTGGTAGCGGCGCAACGCGATCTCGGCCGGAGTGACGCGATAGCCGTATGACCTCGAGAGCACGGCCGACAGATCGGCGTTGTCGCAGCGGGCCGACACCAGGTAGGCCCGGGGGCGGACGCCCGCTCGCGCGCTGAGGCGCAGTTGGGCCAGTGCGAACGGCCCGAACGCGCTGTCCTTGGCCCGGTAGACCAGGAAGCTGATCACGGGTGGGATCGTCGGGTTGAGCGCCGGGGGCAGAAGGGACTCGCGGTCGGGCACCCGCACCTCGTAGATCACCTGGAGGATGTCGACGTCGTCGAACTGCAGCTGGCGCTCGTCGAGCACGACCTCCGGCGCGGCCTCGAGGAGGGAGCGGATATCGAGGGAACCCGCCAGCGGCATCAGGCCACCCCCACCGTGACAGCCTGCTCGGCAGGCTTCTTGAAGCGGGGCATGACTTCTTCGGCGAAGAGCCGCATGCTGTCGAGCACGTACTGCTGAGGCACCACCTCCATGAACTGATGCATGAAGTTGATGCCGTCGAAGCCGACGTTCTCCCACGCCGTGATGGCGTCCGCCACGTCGTCGGGCGTGCCCATGGTCACGCCCTTGAACGCCTTCGCCGCGTCCCCCGGGCTGCCTGACTCGCGACGGAGCGCCGGCAGCAGGCCTTCGGAGGGATACGAATGCGTTGGCAACACCTCCTTCGCGGAGAGCAGCTGCGACGCCATGTAGCTGAACATGGAGGCAATCTTGAGCCCGTTTCGCCGCCCGAGAGAGCCGTCCTCGCAGCAGGAGAGGAAGTTGACGGTCAGCACGCGGTCGTTCACGAACGCGCCGACCGGGTCGCAGACCTCGATCCGCTTGCGGTAGTTCGCGACCTTCTTTTCTGACTCCTCGAAGCCCCCGGGAGAGAGGCCGAGGCAGCCCAGCCCGCGATCGGCGGCGTCGAGCTCGGTCCCGGGTGACGTGACGGCCACCCACATGGGCGGATGCGGCTTTTGAATCGGCTTGGGCAGAATGGCCCGCTCCGGCATGGAGAAGGTCCGGCCCTCGTAGGCGAAGCGCTCCTGCATCCACATCTTCGGGATGACGCGCACGAACTCGTCCCAGGTCTTCTTGGTCTCGTCGGGGTCCGCATTGAATCCGCTCAGCTCGGGCCAGGTGGCGGAACGCCCGGTCCCCAGCTCGACCCGGCCACCCGAGATGATGTCGAGGACCGCCGCACGCTCGGCGACCCGGATGGGGCTCTGGTACTGGGGCACGCACGCCACGATGCCGTGGCCGACCCGGATGCGGCTGGTCTGGGCGGCGCAGGCGGCCAAGAAGATGTCCGGCCCCGAGCAGTGCGAGTACTCCTCGAGGAAGTGGTGCTCGACCGCCCACACGTAGTCGAAGCCGAGCTCGTCGGCCAGGCGTACTTGCTCCAGTGCGTTGTCGTAGACCTGCCGTTCCGAGTCCGGCGTCCACGGCCGGGGCACCGAGAGCTCCATGAACAAACCGAATTCCATACCGGCCCTCCGCTGTCACCCTTGCACTTTTGTGAATACCAATTAACATTTAGTCATGGGTGCACGGCCAGGTCAACCTCATGGTGACCCTTTTTGTGATCCATCGATCACTTTTCTCCCCTCCCGAGGCCGGGCGTGAGCGCCGCCGGCGCCAGTGGGACCACCCGGGCAGAGCAGCCCACCAAGGGAGCGCGCACCCGGGCGGCGATCATGGCGGCCGCCACCGAGCTCTTCCGTGAGCGGGGCTTTCACGAGACCAGCCTGAGTGACATCGGCGCCGCCGCCGGCGTGAGCGGGCCGGCGATCTACCGGTACTTCAAGAGCAAGGGTGAGCTCCTCTCGGTACTGATCGAGGAGGCGGCGGTGCTGTGGCGCAACACCGTCGACACCGTCCTGAACGAGGACACACCGCCGATGATCACGCTGGAGCGCCTGATCGATGCAGCCATCGAGTTGCAGCTGCGCAACGGCAACCTGCGCGACGTGTTCGTGCGGGGCTATCGCTACCTCGACGAGGACGCGCGCCGCCGGGTGGCGCGGATCGAGCGGGTGCGCACGGCCGAATGGATACACGTGCTGAGCGAGGTGCACCCTGGGCTGAGCGAGGAGGAGGCGAGGGCTGCGGTGACGATGGTGGACGGGATGCTGCGCTCCATCACCACGCTGCCCTTGGAACGCGACCGGTTGGCGGCGGTGATGAAGGACATGGTGTTCGGTGGACTGCTGTCGGTGGGCCAGCCGCGACCGGCCTCGGTGGTCCCGGCATGAACACCGCCGCGGGCGCGTCGCTGCCGGAGGAGGACGCGTTCCGCAGGGAGGTCCTCGCGTTCCTCCGCGCGACGGTGCCGCCGAAGGGTGCCACGCAGGCAGGTGGGCCCGGAGGGAGTGGCCTGGCCCGGTCGACCGCGTTCCAGGCTGCGCTGGCCGCAGCCGGCCTCGCCGGGATCACGTGGCCGGCGGAGTACGGCGGTCGCGGGCTGCCCGGGCGGTACCAGCGCATCTTCGACCGGGAGGCGCAGGCGTTCGAGCTGCCCCCGAAGTCGCTCGAGATCGGACTCGGCATGTGCGGACCGACACTGCTGGTGCACGCGAGCGAGGAGCAGAAGCGGACCTTCATCCCGCCCCTGTTGCGTGGCGAGCAGATCTGGTGCGAGCTCTTCAGCGAGCCTGGCGCCGGGTCCGACCTCTCGAGCGTGCAGACCCGCGCCGAGCGCGACGGCGACGACTACGAGGTCAGCGGCCAGAAGGTCTGGACGTCGGGCGCCCAACACAGTGACTATGCGGCCTGCCTGACCCGCACCGACCCCGACCGCCCCAAGCGCGACGGCATCACCATGCTGATCGTCGACATGCACGCGCCGGGTATCACGGTACGGCCTCTGCGCCAGCTCACCGGCGAGGCGCATTTCAACGAAGTGTTCCTCGACGGTGTGCGCGTCCCCGTGGCCAACGTGCTCGGCGAAGAGCACGGCGGGTGGCGGGTCGCGCGCACCATGCTCGCGTTCGAACGCCAGGCGCTCAGCGGCATGGGCTCGGGCGGCGGCGGGAAAGGCGGCTTCGCCGGCCTGGTCGCCGAAGCGCAGCGGCGCGGCCTCGCGAGTGAGCCACTCTGGCGCGACCGCCTCGTGCAGCTGCGCATCCACCAGGTGGTGCTGCGCGACCTGACCGGTCTGCTCCAGGCGCGGGCGCGCCGTGGCACTGGCGGCGGGGCCGACGGCGCAACGGCGTCGATGCTCAAGCTGGCCATGGCGCAGCTCGTCCAGGAGACCGCCCGGGTGGCGGCCGACCTCGCCGGCATGGACACCGTGGCCTGGGACCCGGCCGGTCCCGACGCGGGGCGCTGGTCGGCGCAACTCTTGAGCTCCCTCTCGGCGTCCCTCGGCGGGGGCACCAACGAGATCGTCCGCAACGTCATCGCGGAGCGCGGACTCGGGCTGCCCCGCGACGTGGAGGGGGACCTGATGCCGGGCGACGACCCACAGCTCCTCGGCCGGAAGACGGTGGGCCGTGCCCACTGAGCGAGTGCTCGAGGGCCTTCGCGTGGTCGAGATCGGCCAGTACGTCGCGGCACCGCTGGCGGCGACCGTGTTGGCCGACCTCGGTGCCGAGGTGATAAAGGTGGAGCGCCCGGGCGGCGATCCCCTCCGTGCCGACCCGGTCCGATTCGCGGCCTGGAACCGGGGCAAGCAGAGCGCCGAGCTGGACCTGGCCTCGGAGAAGGGGCGCGCCGCGCTGCACGCCCTGGTGGATCGGGCCGACGTCCTCATCGAGAACCTTCGCCCGGGCGCGCTCGAGCGCCTGGGCCTTTCGACGGCGGCGCTGCGCGACGGCCGGCCGCGGCTGGTCACCTGCTCGGTCAGCGCGTGGGGCTCGACCGGCCCCTCTCGGGAAGAGCCGGGGTGGGAGCCGCTGGTGCATGCGCGCGCGGGTCTGCAGCAAGGACTCTTCACCGGGGACGATTCGATCTGGCAGCCCTTCCCGGTGGCGAGTGTCGCCGCCGCCCTCCTCGCGGTGCTCGGCGTCGCGGCAGCGCTCGTCAAACGACACTCGACCGGATACGGGCAGCACGTGGAGACCTCGCTGTTGGACGGCGCGCTCTTCCTCAACGCGGCGCCCCTGTTCCACCGTGAGGGACACCGCCCCCGGGTGACGCGTCAACGCAATTCCATCGTGCTGCGCCTCTACGACACAGCCGACGGGCGGGCGGTGATGGTCAACCTGAGCGGGACGGAACGCTGGCGCGAGCTGTGCCGGCTCCTCCAGATCGACGACGGAGGGCTCGACTACACCACGCCCGAAGGATTGTCACGGCTCTCGGACCGGGAGTGGAACCGGGAGAAGCTGGCACAGCTCACCGCGGTGTTCGCCGGCAAGACGGCCGACGAGTGGGAGGCCAGGCTCCTGGAGCATCCGGCCGCAGTGGCCAAGTGCAACACATTGGCCGAGTGGCTGGACAGCGAGCAGGCGCGCGTCAACGACCTGACGATCGACTCCGATGACCCGCTGCTGGGACCGGTGTCGCTGCTCGGCCCACCGGTGCGCATCGGCACCGGTTCCGGTGAGCGAACGCCCGGCCGCCGGCACGGGGGCGAACATGGCGCGCTCGGCGGGCACCGCATCGTCGACCTGTCCAGCTTCTGGGCCGGTCCCCTCGCAGCACGGCTCCTCGCGGAGCTCGGCGCGGAGGTGGTCAAGGTGGAACCCCCGGGCGGTGAAGGCGGGTTCCAGGTCATGCCGGTGCTGCCCAACATCTACGTGGACGGCAACCGGTCCAAGCGCGGGCTCGTGCTGGACCTCACGTCACCCGTTGACCGGACCCGGCTGCTCGACCTCGTCGCCGCGTCGGACGTGGTGGTCGAGAACGCGCTCGCCGGCGGGTGGGAGCGGCTCGGGGTCGGCGAGGCCGCGCTGCGCGCCGTGAACCCCGCCCTCGTGTACGCGCGGGCCAAGGGGTTCGGTGTCGAGGGGCCACTGGCGACGCGTCCGTCGTTCGACTACGTGGTGCAGGCGGCCACCGGCATGGAGATGACCCAGGGCGGGGGCTCCCGGCCCCGGGCCGGCAACGTCGTCGTCAACGACTACGGCACCGGGTTGCTCCTGGCGGCCGGGATCGCCTGCGCGCTGGTGGGACGGGCGCTCGGGAAGCCGGTGACGACCGTGGACGCGTCGCTCGCCATGACGGCGTCGCTGTATCAAGCGGAGAGCATCGCCGCCTTGGGCGTGCACGACGCGGTCGGCGACCTCGTCGGCGAGGACGCGTTGGGGCCCTCGGTGGGCCAGCGCGCCTACCAGGTCAAGGACGGCTGGGTCGTGGTGTGCTGCGTCTCGGAGTCGGACCGAACGAGGCTCGCAGCCCTCGTGACCGTCGATGTCGGTGGCCGCCGCGAGCTCACCGCGGCCGCGGTGGCGGACGCGCTCGGGAGGCTCACCGTGAGCGAGGCGCTGCGCCGTCTGCGCGAGGCGGGTGTTCCGGCCGCGCCGAGCCTGCACCCGTCCGCCGTCCCTGACGACCCCCAAGTGGTAGCCCGCCATCTCCTGCACCGCTATCGCCACCCGGCCGCCGGCCGTTTCGTGCAGGTCGGGGTTCCGCTGTCGTTGTCGAGCGACCCGCCCGCGGTCAAAGGACCGGCACCGACGCCGGCGCCGGTCCGGCGGCGGGGCACCCGCGCCCGCGGGGCCACCGGGGGCGACACGTGAAGATCGATGCCGGCCTCGGGGCGGCGCTGCCCAAGGTGGCGGGGGGCGCCGCGGCGGCCGAGGCGGCCGGACTCGATTGCCTCTGGGCGGCCGAGACGACGAACGATCCCTTCCTCTCCCTGACGCTCGCGGCCGAGCACACGTCGTCGGTCGGACTGGGGACGGCGGTCGCCATCGCCTTCGCCCGCAACCCGATGAGCCTGGCCTACACGACGAACCAGCTGCAGGAGTTCTCGGCCGGCCGCGTCGTGCTGGGATTGGGGTCGCAGGTACGCCGCCACATCGAGCAGCGCTACTCCATGACCTGGTCGCGGCCGGCGGCACGCATGCGCGAGTACGTGCTCGCGCTCCGGGCCATCTGGGCGTCGTGGAACGACGGGGGGCCGGCGGGCTTCGAGGGCGACTTCTACACGCACACGCTGATGACGCCCGTCTTCGCGCCGAAGCCCCACTCGTTCGGCGCGCCGCGCGTCTTTCTGGCCGCCGTGGGCCCCCGCATGAACGAGGTGGCAGGCGAGGTGGCCGACGGCGTCATCACCCACGGCATCTGTTCGGGCCGCTACCTGCGCGAGGTGGTGCTGCCCGCATTGGAGCGCGGGCTGGCGGCGTCGCGGCGGACGCGGGCCGACATTCAGGTCACCTGCCCGGGCTTCACGTCGGTGGTGGAGGACCCGTCGAAGCTCGAGCGGGCGCGCGACGCCATGCGCAACACGGTGGGCTACTACGCCTCGACGCCGGCCTACCGGCCTGTGCTCGAGCTCCACGGCTGGGGCGACCTGCAGGGCGACCTGTACCGGTGCTCGAAAGAGGGCCGCTGGGACGAGATGGCCCGACTGGTCGACGACGAGGTGCTCGACACGCTGACCATCGTCTGCTTGCCGTCCGAACTGGCTCGGCGCGTCGGCGAACGCTACGGCGGGCTGGTCGACCGCATCACCACGACCTGGTGGCGCAAGGAATGGTGGCCCGACGTCGAGCGCGAGCTGCGGGCCCTGTGAGCGAGCCCACGCTCGCCGTCGGCGGCTTCGCGGCACCGGGCTTCGAGCCGGTGGCCGCGCTGCTCGGGTCGGGCGCCCGCGTCCTGGTCGGCGAGCGCGAGCGGCGAGCCGGGCTCGGCGACGGCGGGGGTGCGTTCTGCGCCTACGTCGGCGGCGAGTGCGTCGTCGACATCTGGGCGGGCAGGGCGGACGAGACGGGCCGGCCCTGGGAGGCGGGCACGCGGGGCGTGATCATGTCGTCGACCAAGGGCCTCACGACCCTGTGCGCGCACCTGTTGGAGGACCGGGGCCAGCTCGACCTCGATGCGCCGGTCGTGCGGTACTGGCCCGAGTTCGGCCGGGCCGGCAAGGCGGCCACGACGGTGCGCCAGCTGCTGAGCCACCAGTCGGGCGCCATCGGCGTGCCCGGCTCGGACGAGCTGCTGTCGTGGGACGGGGCCGGCTGGAGCGACAGCGTCTCGATCGCGGCGGCGATCGCTGCGGGCGAGCCGGCCTGGGAACCGGGAACGCGTCACGGCTACCACGGGGTCACGTTCGGCTGGCTGGTGGGTGAGGTGGTCCGTCGCATCAGCGGGATGAGCCTGGGTGCGTTCTTTCGGACGCAGGTCGCCGAGCCGCTCGGCGTGTCGTGCTCCATCGGCACCCCCGCGTCCGAGCTGGGGACGGTGGCGCGCGTGCTGGAGTTCCCGGTCAAGCCCGGCCACGCCGGCGCCTTGGGAGCGATAGACCCCGCGTCGCGCTCTGGGCGTTCGGTCCTGGCCGGGGCCGAGGGCAGCCTGTTCGCCGACGCCGAGGGACGGCCGCGCTTCGCCGACTTCATGAACAGGCCGGCCGTGTTGGAAGCGGAGATCGGCGCGCTCGGGGCGACGGCCACGGCGCGGGCGCTCGCCCGCATCTACGCCGCGCTCGCTGACGGGGAGGAGCTCGTGTCCCGGGCGTCGGTCGAGCGGTTCCGGGTCGAGCAGGTGTGCGGGCGCGACGCGGTCATGTCGGTGCCGACGCGCTGGGCGGTCGGCTACTCCCTCGAGGCACCGCCGGTGATCCCGGGGCTGCCGCCGCTGCACGGCCCGGCCCCGGGCGCGTTCGGGCACATGGGCGCCGGCGGCCAGATCGGCTTCGCCGACCCGGAGCACACCGTTTCGGTCGGCTTCGTGCGCAACCACCTCGAGAACCAGGCGCTCCCGCTCATGGGCGCCTCCCTCGTCGGCATGCTCTACTCGTGCCTGACCACGCCGGCATGAACGCAGACATGGGGGTCGCCGTTGTACGCAGCTGAGCAGGCCGCCGAACATCCTGACGAACCGGCGCTGATCTTCGAGCCGTCCGGCCGCGTCGTGACCTGGGCCGAGTACGAGGCCGGGGCGAACCAGATGGCCCACGTCGTCCGCGACAGTGCGCTGCGCGGGGGCGACCACCTCGCGCTGTTCATGGAGAACATCCCCGAGGTCCTGATCGCCGAAGCGGGGGCGGAACGGACCGGCGTGTACTTCACGCCCGTCAACTCGTACCTGTCGGCCGACGAGGTGGCGTATGTCATCAACAACTCCGAGTCGCGCCTCGTGGTGACGTCCGAGGCGAAAGCAGACGTGGCATTCCAGCTTCCCGCGCTGTGCCCCGGCGTCGAGCGCTGGATCATGGTGGGCGCAGAAGGACGTGGCGCCGCCGCGCCGTTCGAGTCGTGGGAGGAGGCGGTGGGCACCGCCCCGACGGATCATGTGGCCGACGAGGAGATGGGGGCGCCGATGGTGTACTCGTCGGGCACGACGGGTCGCCCTAAGGGGATCCTGCGGCCGGTGGCCAAGATCCCGCCGTCCGACACCAGCTTCGCCGTGCTCGGCATCGCCGGGCTGTGGCGCTTCCGCGAGCACATGGTCTACCTGTCCCCGGCGCCGCTGTACCACACCGCTCCCCTGGTGAGCTGTTCGGTGGCGCTCCGGATGAAGTCGACGTGCGTGGTCATGGAGCACTTCGATCCGGCGCTGTTCCTCGACCTGGTGGCTCGCCACCGGGTGACCCACTCCCAGGTCGTCCCCACGATGTTCTCGCGCCTCCTCAAGCTGCCCGAGCCGGTGCGCGCCGCGGCGGACGTGTCGTCGCTCGAATGGGTCATCCACGCGGCCGCCCCCTGCCCGGTGCCGGTCAAGGAGCAGATGATCGAGTGGTTCGGCCCGATCCTGCTCGAGTACTACGCAGCCTCGGAGGGAAACGGCGGCACCTTCATCACGTCGGAGGACTGGCTCGAGCACCGGGGCAGCGTGGGAAAGCCGTTGCTGGTCCGGATCGAGATCCTCGACGACGACGGCAACGAGTGCCCGGCGGGTTCTCCCGGCACGGTGTGGTTCTCCGGCGCGACCGACTTCGAGTACTTCCACGATCCCGAGAAGACGGCGTCCTCGCGCCGCGACGACGGCAACACGAGCACGGTGGGCGACGTCGGCTACCTCGACGAGGACGGGTACCTCTTCCTGACCGACCGCAAGGCGCACATGATCATCTCGGGCGGCGTGAACATCTACCCGCAGGAGACGGAGAACCTGCTCGTCACGCATCCCAAGGTGATGGATGCGGCCGTGATCGGCGTGCCGAACGAAGATCTGGGCGAAGAGGTCAAGGCCGTCGTGCAGCCGGTGGAGGGCGTCGCAGGCGACCACGACCTCGAGCGCGAGCTCATCGCCTTCTGCCGCGCCCACCTGGCCCACTTCAAGTGCCCGCGGACCATCGACTTCATGGACGAGCTGCCGCGGCTGGCGACCGGGAAGCTCTACAAAGGCCCGCTGCGCGAGAGGTACTGGGCCGAGCACACCACCAGGATCGTGTGACACCGGCGAGTCGCGAGTTCGAGGAGATGAGAACGTGAGCAAGAGCGAGACGGCCGTCATGGAGCGCGTCGACCTGGCGGACGCCGTGATGTTCGACGACCCGTACCCGCGCTACGCCGAGCTGCGGCGCGTGGCCCCGGTGGCGCCCGCGTACTCCCGCCAACTCCTCGGCGGCGCCGGCTTCATGCTCACGCGGTACGCGGACGTGCAGCTGCTGCACAACGATCTGCGCTTCTCGAGCGCACCCTCGAACGAGGCGCCGGGCTTCCTCATGCGGCACCTGCCGCCGACGTTCCGCCTCCTGACCGACAGCATGGTCTACAAGGACGATCCCGATCACGCCCGGCTCCGGCGCCTGGTCAACAAGGCGTTCACGCCCCGGCGGATCGGGGAGCTGACGGGAGAGATCGAGCGCATCGTCGGCCGCCTGCTCGACGACCTGGAACGCCGCGGCAGCGACACCGTCGACCTGGTGTCGGCGCTCGCCGTACCCCTCCCGCTGTCGGTGATCTCGACCATGCTCGGGGTGGACGACACCGAACGCGACGAGTTCCACGTCCTCATGGAGCGCTTCGTCCTGCGGCTGGGCAGCGGCGCACCCGCCGACGCGCTGCGCAGCATCCCGACCGCCCGCAAGCTCTACGCCGTGTTGCTGCGACTGGTGGCGCGCCGGCGGGCCGAACCCGACGACGGCATGATCACGGCACTGCTGCAGGCCAGCGAGGACGGCGACTCGCTGAGCGACGACGAGGTCATGGGCATGATCTACCTCCTCATGCTGGCCGGGCACGACACCACCGCCAATCTGATCGGCAGTTCGACGGTGGCGCTCATCGAGCACGCCGACCAGGCCGAGCGCTGGCGAGCCGAACCGGAACTCGCGCCGAGCGCGGTCGAGGAGCTGCTGCGCTTCACCACGCCGGTGCCCTGCGGCACCGCCCGCACGGTGCTCGAGGATGTGGAGATCGAGGGCACGACACTGCCGGCCGGGACCAAGGTCCTCGGCATGATCATCTCGGCCTGCCGCGACGAGGCGGTGTTCGACCGCCCCGACGAGCTCGATCTGGGGCGCGACCCGAACCGCCACCTCGCGTTTGCGTTCGGCAAGCACTTCTGCCTCGGCAACCAGTTGGCGCGGCTCGAGGGGCAGATCGCGCTGGGCGAACTCGTGCGGCGATTCCCCGGCATCCGACTCGCCGTGCCCCGCCCGGAGCTCCGCTACAAGCCCGCGCAATCGCTGCGCGGGTTCCGGACTCTGCCCGTCACGCTGCGCTAGGCCGACACAGACTGCGTCAGGCCGGCGATCCGGCGCGCTGGCGGTTGATCTCCCACTGGCGGCGGGTGACGTAGCTCTGGTCCTCACCCCACCCTTCGACGCCGCCGTCCCAGGTCCAGTGGACCAGCGTGTCCCCGCCGTGGCCCCGCCAATGCCGGCTCAGCGCCTCGCCGCGCACGGACAGCCGGCGGTCCTTGTCGTCGACCGCTTCGACCTCGAAAGCGAGCGGCCACCCGGTGCGCGGGTCGAAGCGGATGCGCCGCTCGCCACCCAAGATGTGCCCGTAGTCGCCGTCGCGTAAGAGGAACCCACAGGTCACGGGCTCGGCTTCGGGGCCGGGCACGGCGTAGACCAACCAGGCGTCCCCCGGCCCGGCGGCGCAGAAGGAGTAGCCGACGCCGCCGACCGGGCCCGACGTCGCGCCAGTCGCCGCAGCGGTCGGGGCGCCGGTCTCGCGCTTGGGCCGGCCCAGCGGCCGCGGGCCCCACGACCGGTCCCGCACCGAGTAGCAGTCGACGGCGATGGTCTCGCCGCGCAGCACGACGGTCCCGGTGACGTGGCCCGGCTGGTCGAAGTGCACGCCCTTGAGGAAGGGCACCACGCCGGTCGGGTGCGGATTGGGCGCCATGGTGGCCTCGAACGCGAGATCCACTTCCAGGGCCCCGGGGTCGCGGTAGGCGATCGCGTAGCGCCGCAAGGGTTCCACCGTGCGCACGTGCACTCCGTTGGGCCACTCGAAATCACGCATGTCGCGCTCGCCTCGTGGCGGCAGCTGCAGGCCCGAGTACTCGGCCCGGTAGGCCAGCTCCCACGGGTACGCGCCCGAGTCGTCCCACACCCAGGCGCCGCCGTTGCAGATGTTGGCGTTGGGCCGCGCCTGGCAGTAGGTCCAGCCACCGAGCTTCCGCTCCGGCACGTTCCAGGAGAACCAGCAGGTCTCGGTCTCCCACCAGCGGTCGGTCATCTCCTCGTCGTGGAAGTCGTCGTCGTCGGGCCCGAAGGTCCGGTACGTGCGCTCGGCCCGCCGCCGTTCGATGTCCTGTCCGAAGAGCTCGTGCATGCCAGCGCCCTTCAATGCAGTTCGGGCCAGTGCCGGTCCGCGAGCACGCCCATGGCAGGCCGGGCCAGCTCGGTCTCGCGCGCGACGCGGTGCCACAGGGTGTGCAGGTAGTCCTCGTCGGACACCGTTCCGGCCGCCGCGGCCGCTGCCGCGGCGGCGCGTCCCTCGGCGATGGTCGCCGGCCGGCTCCCCAGCAGCCCTTCGAGGTCGTCGAGCTCGTGCGCGGCGTAGGCGTCGCCGTACCGGTCGACCTGGGCCAGGTACTTCACGATGCGCGCCAGCCCCTTGCCCCGTGCCGCTGCCAGCGCATCGCTCCGAGGCACGATCACGTCGCGGAGCTGGGTCAACACCGCGTCGTACATCCAGTCGTGGTCACGACGCGCACGGGCGACCTTGGCTTCAGCCGGTCCGAGGTGCAGCCCGAGTGCGGCAGCGAGCGCTTCGAGCCACAGCCGCTGGTGCAACATGCCGTAGATGAAGCCGTTCCCGACATCGGCCCCGCCGCCCCCACCACCGGGTTCCGACTGCTCCTCTCCGGCCTCCGGGTCGGCGGCACGATCGCGTTCGGGCCGATGCCCCATCACCCGCAGCTTCGTCTCGGCCATGACCTGGTAGTAGTGCACCCGGTTGTCGTCGATCGGGTTCCCCGAGAGCGCCTCGTACTCGCGCAAGCGCAGTGGGAAATCGGTGAAGGGTTCCTGCGTCGCCCGCAGGGACAGCCAGGCGATGTCGTCCATCGGATCACCAAGGTGTGCGAGCTCCCAATCGACCACGGCCGTCACCCGGCCGCCGGCGTACATGAAATTGCCCGGCCCGGTGTCGCCCTGCACCAGCACCGGGGGGCCGTCGTAGTCGGGCACGTGACGCCGCAGCCACGAGAGCGAGAACGTCAACGCGGGCTCGCCGTCGCCGCCTCGCGACGCCAGCACCCCCTCCCATTCGTCGAGCTCGGCGTGCACACAGTCGCGTACCGTCGTGATGGACGGGAAGTACGGCAGGTCGAGCGAGCGGGCGTCGAGCGCATGGAGCGCCGCCAACTTCGTGATGAAGTCGCGCGCCGTCGCCTCCCGCTCGTCGCGGTCGGTCAGACGGGAGAACCAGGTCGCGCCCTCGACCCGTTCCGACAGCATCGCCTGGTGCACCGGATGGACGCCGAGCACGCGCGGCACCGGGACGGCGGTCTCCTGCAGGGCCAGATAGACGCTGGCCTCGCGATGCAGCGTCCACGGATCCTTGGTGCGGGCCGGATCGGAGCGGTCGTAGCGCAAGAAGGAGGCCGAGACGGATCCGTCGGGGCGGACCAGGTCGACGAACCACGCCTCCTTGCGTGCGCCGCCGGGTTGGCGGTCGGCTGCGACCAGCGGACCGCCACCCAAATCCTCGATCCAGGCGACCAGGTCGTCGGGCAGGGCCACCCCCGGTCCAGCGCCGGCCGAACCCGGCGCTGAGCTGGACTTCGGGTCTGGCGGCACCGAATAGAGTGTAACCTATTTTCCGATGGCTGGCGCCTCGGACACCACTCGCTCGACGGAGGCGACGGAGAAGCTGGCGGGCGGCGTGTCCCGCCGGATCCTGGCCGACGTCATGGCACGGGGCTGGCCCGTGGGCGAGGTGCTCGGGTCCCAGACGGAGCTGATCGAGCGCTACGGAGTCAGCCGGGCCGTGTTCCGCGAGGCGGTCCGGCTGGTCGAGAACCAGCAGATCGCCAGGATGCGACGCGGTCCGGGTGGCGGCCTGGTCGTGACCGAGCCGACGGTCGACGCCATCATCGACGCCGCCGTCCTCTACTTGCACCGGGCCAACACCCGCCTCGAGGAGGTGTTCGAGGCGCGGATCGTCCTCGAGGAGATCGCGGCCGAGCTGGCCACCAAGCGCGTGACCGAGGCGGACCGCGCCGCGCTGCGCGCACTCGTCGACGACGAGGCCATCGGGGCGGTGCGCGACCACCGCGCCCTGCACGCCCGGCTCGCCGCCGTCACGCGCAACCCCGCGCTCGAGCTCTTCGTGGAGATCTTCAACCGCGTGGCGTTCCTGTATTTCCGCGACAGTGGGCGCTCACTGAGCGACGTCACTCTCACCGAGTCGCGCGAGGCGCATGCCGGCATCACTGCGGCGGTGCTCGACGGGGACGCGGGACGGGCCAGTCACCGGATGCGACGGCACCTCGAGGCCGAGTCCGTGTTCTTGCAACACCGCCGCCTCTCGCGTCAATTCCTCTCGCGCAGCGTGGCCCTCGGCGGCGGCGTGAGCAACAAGCGCGCGGAAGACGTGGCACGGGCCATTCTCCAGGACGTGGTCGCCGACGATCTGCCGCCAGGCACGTTCCTCGGCTCGCAAGCGGCGCTGGTCGAGCGCTACGGCGCCAGCCGGGCCGTCTTCCGCGAGGCGCTCCGCCTGCTCGAGCACCACCAGATCGCCACGATGCGTCGCGGGCCCGGCGGCGGGCTCTTCGTGAGCGCGCCGAGCGCGCGCGGCGTGAGCGACGTCGTCGCGGTGTACCTGGCGCGGCGCGGCATCTCCCTGGCCGACCTGGTCGAGCTGCGCATCCGGGTCGAGCTGACCCTGGTCGAACTGGTGGTGGCGCGGCTCGACGCCGACGGCGAGCAGGAGCTCGTCCGGGCGCTCGACCGTGAGCGTGCCCTGACGACAACGGAATTCGCCGACGGCGGCCACGACATGCACGGCGTGATCGCCGTGCTGGCCGTCAACCGCGCCCTCGAACTGGTGACCCTCGTCCTCGTGCGGCTGATGCGCATCCATCAGATCGAAGGTTTCTCCGAAGTCGACCAGGCGGCCGCGGCCGGCGCCGTGGCCAAGGCGCACACCGCGATCGTGCGCGCCATCACCGAGCGCGATGCGGAGGCGGCCTTGCGGCGTATGCGGCGACATCTCGAGGCGGTCAGCAAGTACCTGCAGTGATCGCACCGGCGGCGCGGGTCAGGTCGTCGAGAAGACCTTGCGCGCGTAGTACCAGACGGCCAGCGCGCTGAGGACGGCGGCGAAGACGGCCAACGCGCCGATCTGGGGCAGGGTGTCGGTGAGGCTGGCGTGGTCGTAAATGAGCTTGACGAACGTGTCCATGGCCCAGGCCTGGGGCACGACGTGACCGACCTCGCGCACTGTCGTGCTCACCGTGCTCAGCTGGTAGACACACCCGCCGAGCATGCCGGCGATGATCGCCACGATGACAGCAGTGGCGATGGCTTGCTCCTGTGAACGCGACCACGTGCCGATGATCACTGCCAGCGCGGCGACGCTGACGCCGAGGAGCGTCACCACGAGCAGCACGCTGACAGGGTTGCCCCAGTGGACGTCGAAGAGGACGATGCCCACGAAGAGCAGGCCGAGTGCGATGGCGACCGCGGTCACCATCATGCTGGCCATCTGGCCGAACACGATGGATCGCTTGGTCACGGGCGCGGCGGACAAGCGCTGGATCACGCCGAGCCGCCGCGTCTCGACCAGGCCGGCCGAGAGCACCAGCACCGCGATGCCCATGAACAGCACGAGGTTGGCCGGCGCGACGTAGGCGAAGGGGCTGAGGGGCATCTCCGCCGGGGTGGCGCGCAGGGTGGCGTCGGTGAACCGGGCGTCCGTGCCCTCGGCCGCCATGAGGTCCAGGAGGGCAACCACGTCGGTGCGCGCCTGCACCGCGTCGGTCGTGGCGGACTCGATCAGGAAGTCGGCCCTGACGTCCGTGCCGGTCGAGGGCCGCTCGATGATGCCCGCCACCACGCGGCCGCGCAGGATGTCGTCGGTGAGGTCGGTCCGGTTGGCCTCCACCCGCACTTTGACCCCGTCGGTGGTCTCGGCCAGGTGCAGCAGGCGCGCCGACGGGTGCAGCAGCCCGATGGGCTCGCGTGGGCTGCCCTCGAGCAGGCCCGTGATCAAGATGATGACGACCGGCACCAGGGTGCCGATGATGAGCAGCCGCCGGTCCCCCACGGCGCGTCGGAGGTTGACCCGGATGACGGCGATCACGGCTCGACCATCCGGCGCACCCGTGTCAGCGCCAGGCCCCCGGCGACCGCGGCGAAGACCAACAGCACGACGAAGGGGCCCAGGACGCTGCGGGCCGGCTCGCCCAACTGGTCGAGCCGGCCGAAGCCCACGAGGGCCCAGCCGTTGGGGGTGCCCAGGGCGAGCACCTGGAACGCGTCGGGCAGCGAGCCCGACGGCAGGAGGTTGCCGCCGAGGAGGGCCAGGGCCAGGCCGACCAGCAAGGTGATGCCGAAGGCCTGCTGCTCGTTCTTGGCCCACGAGGTCAGGAACACACCGAGGCCGCACATCGCCGCCGTGGCCCCGAGCGCGAGCAACAACACGCCGAGCGGATCACCCCAGTCGGCACCGAAGGCGTAGGTGGTCACCGCCCAGATCACGAAGATCGTGACCAGGCCGGTCACGAAGATGGCCAGCAACTTGCCCAGCACGATCTGCACAGGCCGGAGCGGCGCCGCCGTGAGGCGGGCCAGGGTGCCGGCCGAGCGCTCCATGAACAGGGACCGCATGCCGAGGCCGCTCCCGATGAAGAGGAACACCACCGCGATGTTCGGGGCGAAGAAGTTGAGGTCCACCTTGCCGCCGGGCTTGCCGACCGTACGCGTGGTGAGGGCCACCGTCCCCGGGTCCGACGCCCGCGGCACCCGACCGGCGTAGAGGACACTGGCCAGCCCGGCTGCCATCGACTCGGCGTACTCCTGGCCCATCTGCGAGGTGCCGCGGGTGACCACGTCGAAACCGGGCGTGGTGGTGGCACCCGGGTCGACCACCGTCACGAGCAGACTGTGCAGCCGGATCTGCCGCGGGAGCAGGGCCACCCCACCGGCGAGCTCGCCGCTCTGCACGCCGTGCTCGAGGGCCTGCTCGCTCGGCATCGCCACCACCCTCACGCCGGCCGGCAGGACGCTGGCCCGCTCGGCCGACGTCAGCAGCTGGTGCGACGCGCCAGACACCCCGATCGTGAGCGCGGCGGCCGCGCTGCTCCCGGCGAAAGACAAGCCGAGCACGGCCGACATCAGCAGCGGGGCGGCGACGCACCCGATGAGGATCGAGCGATCGCGCAGCCGCCGGCGCAGCTCGTTGCGTGCGATGACGCCGATCACCCGCGCCGCGCTTTCAATCGCGCAGCTCTTTGCCCGTCAGGCGCAAGAAGACGTCTTCGAGGTTCGGGGAGCGCACCTCCACCCCGGTCAGCTCCACGTTGCGTGCCGCGGCCACCGCCACCACGGTCGGGAGCACCGCCGGGCCGTGGTCGGTGGTGAGCTCGAGATGCTCGCCGACCTCGCGCACGTCGTGCACGTTGTCGAGCCGCCGGCACGCATCGGCCAGCTCGTCGAGCCTGGACGCGTCGCAGTCGAGGTGAACCTTGTCCCGGCCCCCGTGCGCGCTGATCAGCCCTGCTGCCGTCCCCTCGGCGACGAGCCTCCCGTCGTCGATGATGCCGATGCGGTCGCACAGCTTCGACGCTTCTTCCATGTAGTGCGTCGTGTAGAGGACGGCGACGCCGAGCGCGCCCACCGTCTCGAGAATGGCGTTGCGGCTCTGCGGATCGACCCCGACCGTCGGCTCGTCGAGCACCAGGAGCTTGGGCCGGTGCAACAGTCCGGCCGCCATGTTGGCCCGGCGCTTCATGCCGCCCGAATAGGTGCCGATGCGGTCCTTCCTGCGCTCCGCCAGCCCGACCAGCTCGAGGGTCTCGTGGATGCGCCCTTCGAGCACCTTGCCGGTGAGCCCGTAGAGCTGGCCGAAGAACGTCAGGTTCTCGGTCGCCGACAGATCCGGGTAGAGCGCCAGGTCCTGGGGGACGTACCCGACGACCTGTTTCGCCTCGAGCGAACCGCCTTCGTGCCCGTCGATCGAGATCTGTCCTTCGTCGGGCGGCGTGAGCCCGCACAGCATGGAGATCGTCGTGGTCTTGCCGGCGCCGTTCGGGCCGAGGAGTCCGTAGCACTCCCGGGCGCCGATGGAGAAGGACACGTCGTCGACGGCCAGGCGCTCGCCGTAGCACTTGCGCAGACCGGCGCACCAGAGAGTCGCGCACTCGTCGGGTCGCGGGGTCGTCGCCGTGATGACGCCCCCGCCGACCGGCTCGGGCACGTCACCCCTCACGGGAAGAGAGGACCCTTGCTCGCATCAGCGGAACTGCGTCTCGGACTTGTCCCGCGGCGGAGGCGGACGCCGCGGGGAGTTGCCGATGAGGGTGTAGGAGTACCCGTTGTTGAGCGCCGGGGTGCGCGTCTGATCGAGCGACTCCCAGATGGCCCGGATCGTCCCTTGAATCGCCTTGGGATTGCGGCGCGCGATCGACGACGCGATCTCCTGGGCCCGGTTCCGCAAGGCGTCGCGCGTCACCACCTCGGTGACCAGGCCGAGCCGCAGGGCGGTGCCGGCCGTGATGCGCTCCTCGTTGCCCATGAGGGCCCAGCGCAAGACGTCGCCCAACGGCACGCCGCGGTGCACCATGCCCATTGGCTCGAGCGCGCTCACGATCCCGACGCTGGCGTGGGGGTCGAAGAACGTGGCGTCGTCGGAACAGATGACGATGTCCGATTCGTTCACGAAGTACTGGGCCCCGCCGGCGCAGATCCCGTGCACGGCGCAGACGACCGGTTTCCACACCTTGTGGTGCAGCTTGGGGCTCAGCGACACGCCGGGGTCGAAGCTGTTCCAGTCGTTGTCCTTCATGAACCAGGGCTCGGGGTTCTTGACGTCGGCGCCGGTGCAGAACGCGCGCTCGCCGTTGCCCTGCAGGACGACGCAGTAGATGTCCTCGGTGTCGCGCACCGTCTCCCAGGCCCAGGTCATGTCCGCGGCCATCGCGTTGTTGAACGAGTTGAGGCTGTCGGGCCGGTTCAGCGTGAGCGTGGCCACGTGGTCGGCCACGTCGAACAAGATCGTCTCGCGTTCCAAAAGGGTCCTCCCGGGCCGGCGCGTCGGCGTAAACAGTACACTCTTTTGTCGCCGCCGAGCGCTGTCCTCAGCGGTCGAGCCAGCCTGCGATCGTCTCGACGTCGCGCAGCCCGTTGGGCCCGATCGGCGCCACGTTGAGCACGGTCACGCCCGAGTCGCGATAGGCCGCGATGCGATCCTTGACGAAGCCGGCGTCTCCGATCAGCGACATGCCGGCCAGCAGCTCGCCGGGCACCGCTGCCGCGGCACCCTTGCGGTCACCGGCCAGGTAGAGGTCCTGGATCCGCTGCGCCTCGTACTCGAAGCCGTAGCGCTGCAGCGTGTCGTTGTAGAAATTCCTCCCCTTGGCGCCCATGCCGCCGAAGTAGAGCGTGAGCATGGGACGGTCGCGCTCGCGCAGCTCCTCGACGCCGTTGCCGATGGCGAGCGACCCGCCGGCGACGACCTCGAGCGGAGGGAGGTCCGGCGCACGGTGCTCGCGT
>DATJTU010000073.1:0-7328 GCA_035503015.1 Acidimicrobiales bacterium
TCGTCTCGAACTACAGCTGGCGCTGGATCTTCTACATCAACGTCCCGATCGGCATCGTCACGCTCGCCCTCTCGCAACGCTGGCTCCCGCGCTTCGACAGCGACGCGCCCATCCTCGCCGCATTCGACCGCCTCGGCTTCTACCTGCTCTCCCCCGGCCTCGCCGCGCTCGTCTACTCGCTCGCGGAGGTCGGGACGACCGGCAGCTACACCAGCCCCAGTGTCGTCGTGAGCTTCGTGGCCGGTGTCCTCCTGATGGCCGGCTTCATCCTCCATGCGCTGCACGTGAAGAACCCGTTGCTCGACCTGCACCCGTTCAAGAACCGGAACTTCTCGATCGCCAACGTCTGCATCTTCGTGATCGGCGCGACGCTGTTCGGCTCCATGTTCCTGCTGCCGATCTACTACCAGGTGGCGCGCGGCCAGGAAGCGTGGGTCGCCGGCTTGTTGATGGCGCCGCAGGGCATCGGGGCCGCCTGCATCATGCGCTGGGCGGGCAGCATCACGGACCGGCTGGGGCCGCGGCGCGTCGTCCCATTCGGCATCCTGCTCATGGCGGCCGCCACCGTGCCCTTCGCCTTCGTCACGACCTCGACCAGTTGGGCGCTGCTGGCGGTCACGCTGTTCATTCGCGGGCTCGGGCTCGGGCTGTCCATGATGCCGGTGACGGCCGCCGCGTACTACGACCTCAACCACGCGGAGATCCCCAAGGCCTCGACCGTGATGAACATCACCCGGCTCGTGGGTGGCTCCGTCGCCACGGCACTGTTCGCTGTCGTCCTGGAGCGCCAGATCATCGCCAATCTCGGACCGGCCGCCGCCAAGGCGGGCGGCTCCGCGGGTGTCATCGGCGCCACGACCAAGCTGCCGCCCCCCGTCGCAGACGCGGTCGCCGCCGCCTTCGCCCACACGTTCTGGTGGTCGGTCGGCGCGATCCTGATCGCGTTCATCCCGACCTTGTTCCTGCCGAACCGGGCCGCGGCGCCGCTGGCGGAGGTCACCGAGGGCGCGAGCGTCGCCGAGGGCGCACCCGAGGCCGGCCCCCACGTCGCGGGCGCCGTACTGGACTGAGCATTCCCGACAACCCCCCCGACCGGGTCGTCCGCGCCGGCGCCGCCGACCGCGCCGCCCTGGTCGACCGCCTGGCGCGGGCCGGCTGTGTCGCTGCAGACGACGAGGCCACCGAGCTCGTCGCCCGCGCCGGCGACGACGCCGCGTTGCTCGAGTCGCTCGTCCGGCGCCGGCTCGACGGCGAGCCCCTGGCGTGGATCACGGGAACGGCCACCTTCGCCGGCGTGGTCGTCGCGGTGCACCCGGGCGTCTACGTCCCGCGGTGGCAGAGCATGGAGCTCGCGCGGCGAGCTGCAGCGCGGCTCCCCGACGACGGCGTCGCCGTCGACCTGTGCACCGGCTCGGGCGCCCTCGCGGTCGCGCTGCGGGCTGCCAGGCCCCGCGCCACGATCCTGGCCACCGATACCGACGCCCGCGCCGTCGCGTGCGCACGCGCGAACGGGGTCGAGGTCCTGCACGGCGACCTGTTCGCGCCGCTCCCCGCTGCGCTCCACGGCAGCGTCGACGTGGTCGTGGCGGTCGTGCCCTACGTCCCCTCGCCCGCCCTCGCCTGGTTGCCCGGCGACACGCTGCGCCACGAGGACGCCGCCCACTACGACGGCGGGCCGGACGGGACCGCGTTCCTCCGCCGCGTCGTGGCCGAGGCGCCGGCGTTTCTCAAGCCGGGCGGCGGGCTCCTCCTCGAGGTCGGCGGCGAGCAGGCCGCGCTGCTCGAGGATGTGCTGGCTGCGCACGGGTTCGCCGCAGGCGCGACGTGGCGTGACGAGGACGGCGACCTGCGCGGCCTCGAGTGCACGTTGACCACCACGTCCTGACGTGGCCGGCTGGGCCCGGCCGACGAGGCGACGTCAGCGCCGGGCGAACACAAGCGCGACGCTGGTTCGGTCCACGACGCGCCAGCCCGGGTCGCGCGAGAGGTATTCGCTGAGCGCGGTGTGCGGCGACCAGACGACGTAGTCGACGTGGTAGGCGCGCAGGATCGGATCGGGGTTCGACGTCAGGTTGCTCACGTCGAAGAACTGCGTCAGCACCCGGCCTTCGAAGAGGTCGGTTCTCCCGTCGACGAACGTGGCGCGGTGCCGTGCGATCGAGTAGTCGCCCCACGTGTACTGGGTGAAGATGCGGCCGGGGTGTGCACCGAGGTAGTCGAACGCCCGGACCGGGAGGTTCGGCGCCACAGATCCCGCCGGGACGGACGGCGTCGCCAGGATGACGATGGCGAGGACGGCCAGACCGCCCCCCGCCCAGCGCCGTGCGGTGGTGCGCCAGGCCGGCCGGGCCGGGAGCGACGCGGCCAGACCCACCGTGACGAGCATGAGGTAGACGGCGAGGCGCTGGGTCCGCAGGGACTCCACGAACAGCACCACGGCGAGCGTCGACTCGAGCACGAGGAGACGGCGGACCCAGATGCAGGCCACCAGGACGGCCAGTGGGACCAGGAAGACGATCAGCACCCCCGCGGAGTGGAAGTTGGGCGAGTTCCATTCGCTGATGTAGGCGCCGATCTGCCCGTTGTCCGAGACGCGGGCGTCGTAGACCAGCAGTCCCGGCCCGTACGGCGTGATGCACGACGCGAGCACGCTGCCGGCCAGCGCCAGCACCAGGGGGCGGCGGTGGGCCGATTGCCCGATCCCGTGCACCCGGGCCACGAGGCGAGCCGGGATCCATGACCAGGCCAGTTCGAGAGCGATGACGACGAGGCCGAGCAGGATCGAGCCGTGCGTGTTGACCCAGAGGAGGCACAGGGGCGGCAGCGCGAGAAGCCAGCGGGCGTCGGTTCGAGCCTTCGCCAGCACGAGGAGCTCGACGGGGAACCACACCAGCGAGAAGTCGAGGCCGCGGTCCCCCACCACCACGCTCGCGATGCCGACGGAGAGCGCCAGCACGATGATCACCACGCGGCCGCCGCGCGCACCCAACGAGCGTGCGTACGCCGCGCTCGCAAGCAGACAAAGCCCGCCTAGCACGATCCCGTACACGTCGTAGGCCGCCGTGCCCACCGCGCGGTACAGGCCCGCCAGGGCGATCTCGGAGCCCCATTCGTCGGTGACCCAACGGCGGTGCGCCTCGGTGTAGCTGAAGGGATCGAGGCCCATGATCCGGTGGTGGTCCAGCATCCACTGGCCAGCGGCCAACGACCAGAATTCGTCGTTCGAGAGTCGGTGACCGAGCGCGACGGCCGCGATGAAACCGACGCCGACGGCGAGCCCGACCAGCTCGATGGACCGTTGGGACAGACGAGGGGGTGCCGCCTCGGACCTTGCTTGCAAGGCAGCAGGGGCAGCGTCGGCCGTCGGCACCTCGCGTGTCTCGACGGCCTCGACGCTCGCCTGCACTGCTCCCCCCTCGTGCCGGACCTCAGCGGCACCCTGCGGAGCACGGTACAACCGCGATCGACACACTCACGTCGCAGCCCGGTTGCGATCGGGTCGCTTTGTTCAGCAGGAGGGCTGCAGGACCAACGCCTTGGCCAACGCGCCCCATTCGTAGGTGATGCCGCGCACCCACGCCCAGAATCCCGGCGGCGTCACGCCCACTTCGAGCACCTGCCCCGAGTAGCACCGCCCGACTCGCAGGCGAGCGCGGGTCGCCTGCGTGGTCGGCATGACGACGATGACCCGGTGCCAGTGGTGCAGCGCGGCGAGATGAGCAATGGCGCGCGCCTCACCCTGCGTCGTCCGCGGGTCTGCGTGGAAGCACAACACGTGCTCGCGCCGGGGCAGGTGAAAGGGAGGCAGGTGGACGATCGAGGGCTCGCAGCTTTCGTAGGGAGTCAAGGAGAACACGACGTCCGGCGCCCACCCTTCCTGCGCCAGCTGCACGGCCTTGTCGAACGGGCCGGCTCCGTTGCCGCCGAGCATCACGATCGCGTTGGACGGCTCGGGGTCGTTCAAGTCGGGGAAGACGAAGAGCCGGAGCGTCAGGCCGACGAACGCCAGTACCAGTACGCCCGCGATGATCGCGACGATGCGCCAGCGCTTCGTCCTCGGTCCCACCACGTGGCCCATTGTGGCAGCCGCGCTGTCGGGATCGGCGCCGCCCGCGCACGCGCCCGTCGCTAGGCGATGAGCGGGTCCCGGGGCAGTCCGAGGATGCGCTCGGCGATCTGGTTGCGCGTGATCTCCGACGTCCCCCCTGCGATCGACATCGCTCTCGTCGCCAGCTGGCTGTACCCGGCGATGGCCTCGTCGCCGTCGAGGAACGCGGTGCCGGCGCCGACCAAGTCGGCCTGGAGCGCGGCGCGCGTGTGTCCGTGCTCCGCGAGGACGAGCTTGGTCACGTTTCCTTCGGGACCGGGTCCCGTCCCGACGACGGCGCGCTGGGCTCGTCGCAGGTTCAGCACCCGGAGCGTGTGCTCGACGGACAAGACAGCACCGACACGCGCTGTTGCGCCCGGCACTGCGTCGCCGCCGTTCTTGAGGAGGCCGATGAGGTCCATCGCCCGGAACATGCCTCCCGTGCTGCCGCCGATGGACACGCGCTCGTTGCCGAGCGTCGAGCGTGCCACGGTCCACCCGTCGTTCGGCGTGCCGACGACGTCGTCGTCGGGCACGAACACGTCGTTGAAGAAGACCTCGTTGAAGTCGGCGTTGCCGGTGATCTGGCGGAGCGGTCGCACCTCGACACCTGGCGCGTGCATGTCGATCACCATCGTGGTGATGCCCGCATGTTTCGGCGCCTCGGGATCGGTTCGCACCGTGGCGAGCCCGAGATCGCAGTACTGGGCGCCGCTCGTCCACACTTTCTGGCCGTTGACGGTCCAGCCGCCGTCGACACGCGTGCCCCGGGTCTTGACGGCAGCCGCGTCGGACCCGGCGTCCGGTTCGCTGAAGAGCTGGCACCACACGTAGTCACCCATCAGCGTCTTGAACACCCAGCGCTCGACCTGATCGGGGGTGGCGTACTGGTTGACCGTCATGATGTTCCAGCCCGTGATCCCGAGCGCCGGCACCCTGACGCCCGCCGCGCGCAGCTCCTCGTCGATGACGATCTGCTCGACCGCTCCGGCGGCCCGGCCCCAGGGGGCAGGCCAGTGCGGCACCATGAGCCCCGATTCCACCAAGGCCTTTCGTTGCTCCGCGCCGTGCAACGCCCCGATACGGACGGCGTCACCTCGCACCTCCACTCGTATCGTCTCCGCCTCGGGCGGCAGGTCCAGTGACACCTCACGCGAGACGCCACGGGCAGCTTCGGCGGTGACATCTTCGGCGTCGCCCGGCGCGCCGAGGACCGCGTTGAGGACGAGGGCCCGGCGCAGGAACAAGTGTGCGTCGTGTTCCCACGTGAATCCGATGCCGCCGTGCACCTGGATGTTCAGCTGCGCATTCTCGACAGCAGGTTCGAAGGCAAGGTGCGCCGCCATCGCGGAGACCATGGTGAACTCGTCTGCCGGCCCCTCCGCCGCCCGAGCCGCATCCCAGACCGCGGCCGTCGCGAGCTCGGTCGCCACCAGCATGTTCGCACAATGGTGCTTGACCGCTTCGAACGTCCCGATGGTCCGGCCGAACTGCACGCGCTCCTTGGCGTACGCGACGGCGTCGTCGGTACACGCAGCCATGAGGCCGACGGCCTCCGCCGCGCCGAGCACGCGGGCAAGGGCACGCCCCCGCCGCGCGGCGCCCACCAGCACGTCGTCCGCCTCGACGGCGACCGAGGACAGCGCGACCGTGGCCGAGCGGCGGGACGGATCCAGGTCGGTGCGCGCCACAACGGTCACGCCCGGCGCCCCGGGACGCAGGACGATCATGTCGTCACCGCTGCGCACGAGGAGAAGCTCTGCCGACGCCCCGCCGACCACGACGCCGCCGTCGCCGTCCAGCTGGCCGGCGCGCAAGGTCAGCGCGCCGCCGACACCGACTGCCGCGAGCATGGTGCCGTCGGCCAGCCCGGGAAGGAGGGCCTCCTGTTGTGCTTCGGTGCCGCTGCCCGCGATGACCGCGGAGGCCAGCACCGTTGGCAGGAAGGGACCCGGAGCGACCTGGCGCCCGGTCTCCTCGAGCACGACCACCAGTTCGGCCAGTCCCGCACCCGCACCACCGTGCCGTTCGGGGAGATGGACGCCCAGCCATCCCAGCTGCGCCATCTCGCTCCAGAACGCAGGGCGCGCCCCCGCATCCGCGTCCGCGCCCGCGTCGAGCAGCGCACGGTTCGCCGCCAGCGCGTCATGCGCACGCAGCACGCCGCGCACGGACGCGGCCAGCTCTTGGTGCTCGTCTGTGATGGCGATCGGCATTCGGGCCCCCTGTGTCCTTGGTGTGTCGGGTGCCTCGGCGCGGTAAAGGTGGCCTCCCCGCCGGTGGGCGAGGTCCGAGGTTACAGAACGCCGGTGCTACGATGAACTCGTGAGGTAGAGCACGTTCGACGATGGCGCGGCGATACGCCGCGCCCCGCTGTTTCGTCCGTCTCTCCCGGAACCGGAGCTCTCTCGTGTCTCACCTCACCCCAACCGCCCGGGCGACGCTGGTCGCCCGGCACCTCAACTACGAGCAGGGCAGTCACGTCGTGCTCGACGGCGTCTCGCTCACGGTCTCTCCCGAGAGCTGTCTCGGCGTGGTCGGGCCCAACGGTGTCGGCAAGTCGACCCTGCTGCAGATCCTCGCCGGTGTGCTCGATCCGGCCGCAGGAGACGTGCGACTGGACCCGCCGGGCGCGACGGCGGGCTACCTGGCCCAAGAGCACAGCCCAACGCCGGGCGAGTCGGTACGCGCCGCGCTCGAACGGCGGGCGGGGATCGCCGCGGCGGAAGCGAGCCTCGCAACAGCTGCTCGTGCCCTCGCCGACGGCATGACCGGCGCGGACGACCGCTACGCCGCCGCACTCGCCCGCTTCGAATCGGTGTCCGGAGGCGACGTCGAGGCGCGGCTGCAGGACACACTCGTGCGGGTGGGGCTCCGCCCAGATGTCCTGGAGCGACCGCTGAGCACGCTCTCGGGCGGGCAGGAGTCCCGCGCCGCGCTCGCCGCGATCCTCCTGTCGCGCTTCGACGTCACGCTGTTGGACGAGCCGACCAACGATCTCGACTTCGCGGGCCTCGCCATGCTCGAAGACATGGTCGCGCGCCGCCGTGGCGGCATGGTGATCGTGTCGCACGACCGGGCGTTCCTGGAACGCACGGTTACCGAGGTCCTCGAGATCGAGGAACACACACATGCCGGGCACCTCTACGGGGGCGGCTGGGCCGGTTTCGAGTCCGAGCGGGCCACGGCGCGCGCCCACGCGTCCGAGGCCTACGCGCTCTACGAATCGCAGCGTGCGGAC
>DATJTU010000074.1:0-26164 GCA_035503015.1 Acidimicrobiales bacterium
GACGACACCGTGGAGACGGAGGAGGAACCTTGAGCGCTGGACCTGAGTGGGGACCGCTGGCCCGGCTGGCGGGCATCTGGGAGGGCGACCAGGGCGAGGACGTCGCCTACGCCAACGAGACCGGCAAGATCGGCCTCACCCCCTTCCGCGAGCACGTGGACCTCAAGCCCTTCGGGCCGGTGGAGAACGGGTCGCAGGTGCTCTACGGCCTCGACTACCGCATGGCGGCCTGGCGCGGCGACGAGGAGAACCCCTTCCACACCGAGGTGGGGTACTGGATGTGGGACGCCCGCGACAGCGAGGTCGTGCGCTGCTTCCTCATCCCGCGCGGCTCGGCCGTCGTAGCCGGCGGCATCGTGCCGGCCGACGCCACCGAGTTCACGCTCTCGGCGCACATCGGCAGCCAGACCTACGGGATCCTCGCCAACAACTGGCTGGACAAGAACGCGCAGTCGGTCAGCTTCGAGGTCACCTTCGACACGAGCATCGACGACGTCTTCAGCTACACCGAGACGACGGTGATCAAGCACGGCAAGGTGGCCCAGGAGGTCATTCACACCGACCGCAACACGCTGCGCAGGATCGGCGAGGGCTAGGGCGGCCCGGTAGGGTCGGCGCCGGCGGGCCGGTCGCGGCGGGGGCCCGACGAAGCCGCCAGGGAGGCGTGTCATGTTCGAGTGGTCCGATGAACAGCTGGCGATCCGCGACGCGGTCCGGCGGTTCGTCGAGGAAGAGGTCAAGCCCAACGTCGACGAGCTCGAGTTCGGCGATACGCCGCCCTACGAGGTCATCCGCAAGCTGTACACGACCTTCGGCCTCGATGCCCTGGCGCGCGACTCGTTCAAGCGGGCGCTCGAGCGCAAGACGTCGGGTGCGGACACCAAGGCGAACGGTGCGAAGGCGGACACTGGTGCAGCCGCGACGCGGGGCGAGGGCGGCTCCAATGCGGCCCTCACCCTGATCCCGATCATCGAGCTGTGCCACTACTGCCCCGGCATCGTCACCGCGCTCGGGGTGAGCACGGGCCTGGCCGGGGGCACGATCATGAAGAGCGGCACGCCGGCGCAGATGGAGCGCTGGGGGCTCGACCTCATGACGCTCGACAAGATCGGTGCCTGGGCCATCACCGAGCCCGACTCGGGGTCCGACGCGCTCGGCGGCATGAAGTCGACGGCGGTGCGCGACGGCGACGAGTACGTCCTGAACGGCAACAAGACCTTCATCACCAACGGCCCCTACGCCGACACGATCGTCTTCTACGCCAAGCTCGACGACGGCAGCGACACGCCGCTGCGCCAGCGCCAGGTGCTGACGTTCATCCTCGACGCGGGCATGCCCGGGCTCGAGCAGTCGAAGCCCTTCCGCAAGATGGGCCTGCACTCCTCGCCCACCGGCGAGCTCTTCCTCACCGACGTGCGCGTCGGCAACGACCGCTTGCTCGGCGAGACCGAGGGCACGCCCGGCGGCACCGAGGGCCGCGAGTCGGCCAAGGGCAACTTCGTGACCGAGCGTGCCGGCGTGGCTGCCATGTCGCTCGGGCTGATCGAGGAGTGCCTCAAGCTCTCGGTCCAGTACGCCAAGGACCGCAAGCTCTGGGAGCGGCCGATCTCGGAGTTCGAGCTGATCCAGCTGAAGCTGGCCAAGATGGAGATCGCACGGCTGAACGTGGAGAACCTGGTGTTCCGCCACATCGAGATGTCGGCGGCCGGCAAGTCCTTGACCCTCGCGGAAGCGTCGGCCATGAAGCTCTACTCCGCCCAGGCGGCCACCGAGGTCGCGATGGAGGCGGTGCAGCTCTTCGGCGGCAACGGCTACATGTCCGAGTTCCACGTCGAGCAGCTGGCCCGCGACGCGAAGGTGTTCCAGATCTACGCCGGGACCGACGAGATCCAGGTGACGCACATCGCCCGCGACCTGTTGAACCGGTGACACGGGCGCGTGTGTCGCCGGCGTGCTGGCGTGCTGGCGTGAGGGCGTTCGCACGTGAGTGAGCTCTTCGGGCCCTCGCCGGCCGACGAGGTGTTCGACGAGATGGTCGACCAGCGGCGCGTGCTGCACCGCCGTCCCGAGCTGGCCTTCGAGGAACACGAGACGACGGAGCTGATCCGCGCCCACATGGGCCTGCTCGGGATCGACGAGGCGCTGCGGACGACGGACACGGGTGGCATCTTCGCCATGGAGGGCGGGCGCCCCGGCGAGACCGTCGTGCTGCGCGGCGACATCGACGGGCTGCCGGTGCACGAGGACGCGGCGCGCCAGGTGCACTCGGAGGTCGAGGGCCTCATGCACGCCTGCGGGCACGACATCCATGTGGCCGCCTTGCTCGGTGCGGCGTCGGTGCTCGCCACGCGGCGCGAAGAGCTCCCCGGCCGCTACGTCTTCGTCTTCCAACCGGCCGAGGAGGCCCTGGGCGGCGCGAAGGCGATGCTCGAGCGCGGCGCACTGACCGCCATGGAGGGCGCGCGCCTCGTGGGGTTCCATGTGGCGTCGCAGCTGCCGACCGGCTTCGTCGCGCTGAAGGACGGCGTTGCCATGGCGGAGGCGAACTCGTTCCGCATCACGCTGAGCGGCCCCGGCGGGCACGGTGCCATGCCCTCGGACACCGGGGACGTCATCCGGGCGACGGCCGAGCTGGTGAGCAGGCTCGGCGAGGTGGCGGCGGGCCTGTCCTTCGAGGGGACCGACTGCGTCTGCAGCGCCGGGACGGTGCACGCCGGGACGGCGGTGAACGTGGTGCCGACGTCGGCCCGGGTGACGGGGACGCTGCGCACCTTCACCGAGTCCCAGCACGTCGAGGCGTTGGGGCGGCTGCAGTCGCTGTGCGACGCCGTCGGCGACGACCAGGGTGTCCACGTCGAGCTCGACCTGCCCGAGCACACCCGCGCCGTCGTCAACGACGCCTCGGTCGTCGCACAGGTGGAGGCGGAGGCCATCGTCGTCGTGGGGCCGGACCAGGTGTTCCGCATGCCGCCGGTCGGGCCGAGCGACGACGTGAGCGAGTTCTTGCACCACCTGCCTGGGTGCTATTTCTTCGTGGGCGGCGGCGCGGCCGACGGGTCGAGCGGCACCCACCACAGCCCGACCTTCCTCGTCGAGGACGAGGCGCTGCGCGTCGGTTCCAACGTGCTCGTCCGGGGCGCCCTCGCATTGGCCGCGCCCTGAGCACGACGGGCACAATGATCCGATGACGGCCTCGGACCTCTTCGACATCGCAGGCAAGACGGCGCTCGTGACCGGCGGCGGCCGCGGCATCGGCAGGATGATCGCCGAGGGGTTCGTGGACGCGGGCGTGAAGGTCTACATCTCTTCGCGCAAGGCGGACGTATTAGAAGAGGTGGCCACCGAGCTGTCGGCGAAGGGGACGTGCATCGCCCTCCCCGCCGACCTCTCCACTGAGGAGGAGTGCCGCCGCCTCGCCGGCGAGGTGGTGGCACGGGAGAGCGGGCGGCTCGACATCCTGGTCAACAACGCCGGCGCCACCTGGGGGGCGCCGCTGGCGGAGTTCGACGAGGCCGCCTTCGAACGTGTCCTCGCGCTCAACGTCAAGGGTGTCTTCCATCTGACCAAGTTCTTGGTGCCCACGCTGGAGGCGGCGGGCACGGTGGAGGCGCCGGCGCGGGTGATCAACATCGGTTCCATCGACGGCATCGGGGTCCCTGCGCTCGAGACCTACTCGTACTCCGCCTCGAAGGCCGCGGTGCACCAGCTCACCCGCCACCTGGCCAAGCGCCTCGCCCCGCTCGTGACGGTGAACGCCATCGCGCCCGGACCCTTCGAGTCCAAGATGATGGCGGCGACGCTCGAGGCCTTCGGGGAGCAGATCGCGGCGAACGCGCCGCTCAAGCGCATCGGCCGGCCCGACGACATGGCGGGGGCCGCCATCTACCTGGCGTCGCGGGCGGGCGCGTACGTGACCGGCGTCGTGTTGCCGGTCGACGGGGGGATCGCCACCACCCGCTAGAGAACTTCACGGACCACCGAACCACCGAACCACACGAAACCAACGACCTCAGGGGGTACACACCGTGTTGCTGTTGCACGAAGTCCATCGCGTCGAAGGGGCCAAGGAGGACGCCTTCGACGAGGCCTATCGCGACGAGTACCTGCCGACACTGGCGAAGTCCGACGGGAGCAGGCTGCTGTGGTACCTGCGCCTGGCGCACGGCAGCGGGCAGGCCTACACGATCGTCTCCATCACCGGCTGCCGAGACGCGGCGGCGTGGGCGGCGCTGGCCGAGCGGGTGCGATCGGGCGATCTGGCGTCATGGTCGGCCAAGGTGGACGGCATGCGCCACGCCGTGACCGCCAAGGTGGTGCAACCGGTCCGGTGGTCCCCCCTGCAGGAGATCGACCTCGACTCGGTCCCGGTCGACGGCGGCACGCACAAGAACTCGCTGTTCATGGAGGACACCGCATGGCCCTTCGCCGGTGGCCTGCAGGCCTACATCGACAAGGCCGGCACGCTCTACGACCACACGCTGTCCAGCCAGAAGGAAGAGGGCACAGGCATGATCGAGCTGGAGGCCGCGTTCCAGCCGGTGTTCGGCACGCACCAGCCGACCGAGGTCATCCTCTGGCAGCGCGTCGTGAACCCCAAGGCCGTCATGTGGATGCTCTCACACGACCTCCCGCCGGAGGCCTCGGCCCCGGGGACGTGGCTCCACGACGCGCTCGAGGTGCGCGACCGCTGGGAGAGCCGGCTGCTGCGCAGCGCGGCGTGGTCGCCGCTGTACTGAGCGTCGTCGCTCGTTAGGCGCCCGGCGGGGCGTCGGTCGTCCCGCCCCGCTGCGCCTGCAGCGCGCCCTGGATCCGCTGTCCGAGGTCGGCCGCGGCCGACTGCGTGACGAAGTCCTGGAACGACGAGCGGTCGACGGCCATCACGACCGTCTTGGCCACGGCGACGAAGGTCGCTGTCTGCGGCGCGCCGGTGAGCGCGCCGACCTCGCCGAAGAGCTGGCCCGGCCCGTGACGCGTGACGATGACGTCCTGGCCGTGGCCCTCGCGCCGCACCTCGACCTCGCCGTCGACGATGATGAAGAACCGCTCCGAGCGCTCGCCTTGGCGCACGATGACCTCGCCGGGCTCGAGCACGAGGTGGTCGAGCTGCGTGCTGAACGGCGCCGGCACGGCGGCCGACTCCGTCGAGGCGTAGACCTTGGAGGACTCCATCGGCACCGCCACGCCCGCCGTGTACTCGAAGTCCACGAAGTGCAGCTCGAGGGGGCGGATGAGGTGCATGTTGGTCAGGGATTCCTTGGGCATGTCGGAGATCTTCATGGCGAAGAGCGACATGGCCCGTTCCCGGGCGAGGTCGTCGGCCGGCGCGCAGCGGCCGACCCCGCGCAGCTCGCGCACCTTGCGGAAGTCGGGCGTGTAGTCGTCGATGGTGAACGACGCCCACTTGTTCGCCGCGATGTTCTTCAGCGTGAGCTCGCTCTCGGGCATGGCGAAGTACACGCCGCTCTGGTCGCTCGCGTACGCGATCGTCGCCGCGTGCGGCATGCCGGTGAACGAGGCCGTGCCGAGCGTGATGATGTGATGCAGGTCCAGGTAGCTCAGCACCTCACCCGGCATCTCGACGGCTGAATCGGCAGGCATCGGTGTCCCTCCCCATGCGACGGTGGCCGTGGCACGCGGCTCGGAGCGTACCGAGGCGTCCCGGCGGTGTCGATTGTGTTTTCCCACTTCATCGAGCGAAAAGCTGAGGTGTGCGCGCACGGGCCTGCCTGCGTTCACCCTCCGGTCGCGCCGCGGTCACACGCCGCGCGCCCGTCCCGGAGGTGCTGCGTCACGAGGGCATGGGAGGATGGCCGCGGTGCCAGAACGCGACGACCAGACCGAGCCGTTCGACCTCGCCCAGACGTTCGTGCACCTCGGCCTGGGCTCGTCGGCCACCGTCCTGCCGGACTTCACGTTCACGGCCGAATGCCTGTCGTCTTACGAAGCGCGCTTCGCGTCGGACGGCGACGAGGGACGGCTCGTCTGCATCACGGCGCAAGCCGCGACCTGGGACACCTGGGAGCGCCACCCCGCCGGCGAGGAGGTCGTGGTGCTGCTCTCGGGCCGCGTGGACCTCGTGCAGGATCTCGGTGGGGTCGAGCACGTCGTTGCGCTCACGCCGGGCCGAGCGGTCGTGAACCCGGCCGGCGTGTGGCACACGGCGCGCGTGCACGAGCCGGGGGCCGCGCTCTTCATCACCCCGGGTGCGGGGACCGAGCACAAGCCCGCCGGCTGAGCGCGGCGCGAGTCGCCCGCCGCGGTGCTGTGCGCTCGTGGGCCTGCGGATCAGCGACTCGCCGCGCGCAGCGGGGCCAGGTCGTGCGGACCCTGCGCCGGATACCCGCCCGCGGTGCGAATGGCCTCACCCCACGAGGCGAGGAGGCCGATCAGCTCGTCCGTGCGCTCGCCCAGGCGGTCGACGATCACGGCGCACTGGGCGTCGGTGGCGGTCTCGATCGACTCCCGCAGCGTGCGGCCGTCCTCGGTCAGCGCGTCGCGTGCGATGAGGCCACGCGCTTCGAGCCGGTCCGCCGCCGCATCGAGCTGGTCGTCGGACCAAGCACGGGTGCGGATGTAGGTCCGCATCGGCAGTCCCCAGTAGAGCTCGGTGAGGAGCCCGACCTCGGTCGCGTCGAGCCCGGCGGATGTCCACGCCGCGATGTGCGCGTCGCCCCGGAACTCGCGCAACATGTCGCTGAGCCGCCACATGTCGCCCAGCGGACCGACTTCGTCGCCCGGCAGTCCGAGCGCGAGCAGCCCGGCGAAGAGCACCTTGCCTTCGGGGCGCAACGGTGCCACGGCGTCGCCGAGCAGTGCGATCGCCCGTTCGAGCCCGTCGGGCTCGGGCCCTAACACGCGCGCGAGCTGCGCCACGGCGCCGCGCGTGCGAGCCGCGCAGATGGTCGGCGCGTCGACCTTGCGCCACCCCATCTCGACAGACGGCACGACCGCTTCGGGGTTGAACACGCCGAACGCGGCTGCGACGACCTCGCCCGGTACCTGTCCGAGCAACGAGCCCCGGCTCGTGAAGTACGCGGGTCCGTCGGGCAGCTCGACGCCCGCCTTCGTGGTGGCCGGGCTGGGCGAGAACCCGAGCTCGGCGTAGGCCGCGTGGCACTCGGGCGAGAAGTACACCTGGCCGGCGACCGGCTCCAGCGCCATCGCCAGGCGTCTCGTCTGCGAACCGGCGGTCGAGCCCCGCAACGCTGCCACAATTGCCACCCTACGCCGGAGCCGCTCCCTTTAACGTTGAGGGATGACAGTGGGGGACGAAGGGCCGTGGCTGCGGCCGTCGCCGCGGCTCTGGGAGATGCGACGAGCCGAGGTGCTCACGATCACCGTGCTCTTCGGCGTGTTCTTCGGCATCCTCTTCTGGTCGGCGCGCGGCGCATTGGCGGGCGTGCTCAGCGTGGTCGTGTGGGTCGCGCTCGGCGGGCTGTTCGCGCTGTTCTTCCGGCGGCGGTTCAAGGCGTGGCGCTACCAGGAGCGGCACGAGGACCTCATCGTCGCCAGGGGCGTCATGGTGCGCCGCCTCTCGGTCGTCCCCTACGGGCGCATGCAGTTCGTCGAGGTGACGGCGGGACCGATCGAGCGGCTGTTCAACCTCTCGACGGTCAAGCTCCACACGGCCGCTGCGGCCAGCGACGCGCGCATCCCCGGCCTCGAGACCGATGAGGCGGCCCGCCTGCGCGACCGGCTGACCGAGTTGGGCGAGGCGATGGCGGCGGGGATGTGACAGCCGACGACAATCGGGCGGCGCCGCCGGAGGACAATCCCTGGCAGCGCCTGCACCCGCTCACACCGCTGGCGCGCATCGGCCGCCTGGCACCGGCGCTCGTGCTCTTGCTGCTCGTCTCGACGGTGCACTCGCGGGCCGAGAACGGGACGGCCGAGACCGACTACCTCGTCGTCATCACGCTCGGCTCGGCCGTCTACGGCTACGTGCACTGGATGGTGACGCGCTGGCGCTTCGAGGGGGACACGCTGCGCATCGAGACCGGGCTGATCCGGCGTGACTCGCGCCGCCTGCCCCTCGCTCGCATCCAGGCCGTCGACATCGTCCGCCCGTTGCTGGCGCGCCTGCTGGGTGTGTCCGAGCTGCGCGTGCGCCTAGCCGGGTCGGGTTCGACGGACGGGCGCCTCGCGTACCTCTCCGAGGCGCAAGCCTCCGAGCTCCGCCTCATCCTGCTCGCCGGGCACCGCCAGGTCGAGGCGTCCGACTCCCCCAACACCGGCCTGCCCATGGCGATCGTGCTGCCGGGCCGGCTCCTCGCCTCGGTCCTGCTCTCCCTCATCACGTTCGTCCTCGTCGGCACCGTCGGCGCGCTCGCCGTCCTCGACCAGTTCCAACCCGGGACCGCCCGGGCCGCCATCGGCTTCCTCGCCGTCTACCTCTTCAGCTTCGCCGGCATCGTGTGGCGCCGGCTCTCGGGCCAGTACGGCTTCATCGCGGTCGAGGAGCCTGAGGGCGTGCGCATCCGGCGCGGCATGCTCCAGACGATCTCCGAGACGGTGCCCTACGCGCGGATCCAGGCCGTGCGCCAGGTCCAGCCGCTGCTGTGGCGGCCCTTCGGCTGGGTGCGGCTCGAGGTGGACGTCGCCGGTGCGACGGCGCGCAACCAGCGGGGCGAGGGCACCGGCGTCGTGCGCAAGGCCGTAATGCCGGTGGGCTCGCAACAGGACTCCTGGCACCTGCTGGCCCGCCTGCTCGGCGCCCCCGACCCGGTGCGCACCAAGCCGCCGGGGCGCGCCCGCTGGAAGGCGCCGCTCAGCTTCCACTTCCTCTCTGCGGGCCACGACGCGACGCACGCCATGTGCGTGACCGGCCGGCTCAACCGGACGACGACATGGGTCCCCTTCGAGAAGACCCAGAGCGTCCGCCGGGTGCAGGGACCGCTGCAGCGTCCCTTGGGCCTGGCCACTGTGCACGTCGACGTCGCGGGCCGGCGCGCCCGGGCCGAGTTCCGCGACCGCGACGTGGGCGAGGCCGACCGCCTCCTCGAGGACCTGACCGCCCTCAGCCGCGCCGCGCGCCTGGGCGGGCACGCTGCTGCGAGCGTCGCCGCGCCGCCCGGTCCGACCGCGCAGGCGGGTGGCTCAGGATCTGTGGCGCTGCCGCCCTCGGGCTGGTACCCCGACCCCGCGGGGCGCCACGAACAGCGCTACTGGCACGACGGCCGCTGGACCGACCAGGTCGGCGACGGCGGCCGGCGCAGCGTCGACGCGCTGGGCTAGCTCGAGCTCGCCGCCGTGAAGCGCATCGGGAAGTGGTCGATGGAGCGGATGCCCGGCGTGTAGACGAGCGTGTGGCCGTCCTCGACCTCGTACTCGGGGATGCGCTTGTGCCACTCGCGCAGCGCCACCCGCAGCTCGAGGCGGGCGAGGTGCGAGCCGAGGCAGCGGTGGATGCCGCCGCCGAAGGCGATGTGCGGGTTGACGTCACGGTCGAAGCGCACCACGTCGCCGTCGGGGAACTCGGCCTCGTCGGTGTTGGCCGAGCCGATCATCACCATCACCTGGTCGCCCGCGTGGACGGGGCAGCCGCCGAGCTCGGTGTCGGACACCGCGACGCGGGCGATCCCCATGACCGGGGTCTCCCAGCGCAGCAGCTCCTCGATGGCGTTCGGGATCAGGTCCGGGTTCTCCACCAGCTCGCGCCGGTGCTCGGGGTGCTGGGACAGGAAGGAGAACATGCAGTCGAGCGTGGCGGTGACCGTGTCGAGGCCGGCGATGAGGAAGAGGAAGCAGATGTCCAAGATGTCCTCACGCGTGAGGCTGTCGCCCTCGACCTCGGCGTCGAGGAACAGGGACAGCAGGTCGTCCTCCCGCTTGACCTCGCGCTTGTCGAGTACCTCGTTGAAGTAGTCGTACACCGAGTCGGCGATCTTCTGCTGGTAGGCCTTGACCTCGGGATGCCCCCAGAGCTTCCCGACCACGTGGTCGGGCCGGATGATCCCGTCCTTCATCGTGAGGAAGCGGTCGAGCTCGTCGAGCGGCAGGCCCAGCAGCGTGAGGAAGACCTCCGAGGGGAACGGGACGGAGAACTCCGCTGCGAAGTCCACCTCGCCGCGGTCGATGAAGCGGTCGATGAGCGAGTTCACCAGCGCGGCGACCTTGTCGTCCATCGCCGCCATCTTGCGGGGGGCGAAGATCGGGTCGAGCAGCTTGCGGTACTTCTTGTGGTCCGGCGGGTCGATCTGCAGCGGGATCATGGGCCGCTTGTTGCACAGGTCGACCGCGTCCATGTTCGACGAGAAGATCTCGGGGTGCCGGAGCGCCTCCATGATCTCCTCCTTGCGGGTGAGCAGGACGCCGCTGCCCGACGGGAGGTCGTCGATCGGCATGACCGGCATCTCGTCGCGCAGCATCTTCCAGACGGGCTGCGGGTTGGCGGCCATGTCCGGGCCCATGGCACCCATGGCCCCTCCACCGCCGTAGCCGTCCTGGCCCTCCTGGCCCCCCTCAGCCTCGGTGGTCTCCAAGGTCTCTGACATCTCGTTACTCCGATCTGATCTGGAGGATGTGGTTGACGGACTGCACGAGCGAAGCATCGTCCGATTCGGGGATGATCCAGCTCGAGGCGAACAGGCGAATGATCACGTCGGCCACCTGGTCACGTCCCAGCGCGCCGGTCGCCACGGCGGGCACGGCGTCGAGCGCGTCGCCGAGGCGGTGCATCAGCTCGGCGCGCAGCGAAGGAAGGTGGTCGAGCAGGTAGCTCATGACGAAGTTGGACTCGCTCTCGAAGAGCGGGCGGCACGGGTGCGTGCGGATGAACTCGAACGAGTACGCCATGAAGGCGCAGATGCGCTCCTCGGGCTGCCCGGCGGTGGCGAGGACCTCGTCGAGCCCGCGGCTGAAGCGGGCCGCGTCGTAGTGCGCCGCGCCGGCCAGCACGCTGTCCTTGCTCGGGAAGTAGCGGTAGAGCGTGCCCCGCGAGACGCCGGCCGCCTCGGCGATCTCCTGCATCCCGAGCCGGCGGACGCCGCGCCGGCCGATCAGGCTGAGGGCGGCGGTCAAGATGCGCTCCTCGGTCGGATTGAACGTCCGTACGGGAGCGCCGAGGGCGCCGGGTCCCCCGTCCAGCCGGAGCTCGTCGAGCGTCACGGTCATCGCGACACATATTAGACACTTTGTGTCCGTTCTGTCCGACAGCGTCGTGGCGCGTCACGCCGGGCCAATGCGTTTTCCCTGGTGAGAGCGTTCCTTCCGCGCCGCTCCGGAACGAGCGGTCGTTTGGCGAGACCCGGCCGCCGGAGCCCGGCCCGGCGCCCGCGCCACCCTCCCGGGGCGCTCAGACCGACGGCGTGGCGAGCCCCCGGTCCGGTCCGTCCCCCGCGCCCGCGTGCGCGCCCGCCGGGCGGCGCGACCACCACCGCCGGAGCGTCGGCACGACGAAGAGCGCGACGAGCAAGATGACGCCGGCCAGCGTGGCCAGGAGGCCGAGCGTGTCGGCCGAGGACCCGCCGTAGCTGAGCGTCACGTCGTGGCTCGTCGGCACCACGACCATCAGGTTGGGCGTGACGCGCCACGGGCCGTCGGCCCCGCTGGCGTGCCAGTTGGGGAAGTAGGACACCTTCACGAGGACGGGTGTCCCCACTCGTGAGACGTGGAAGCTCACCGTGGTGTCGGTCTGCGAGATGTCCGTCACCCTCGTCGTCCCCACGTGCTTGACCGCGGGATGCATGTCGCTGACGGGGGTGCGCGGCCAGGACGACGGCCCGTCCTGGGCCAGCTCCACGTTCCAGCGCGACGGGTCGCCGTACCAGTTGAGGGACGGCTGGAGCCAGCTCGACGAGGCCGGCTTCACGCCGGAGAGCACGACGGGGTCGTTGGCCAGCGGGCTCACGAGCGGCGAGTCCTTCACCACGTAGATGTCCCACGTCGTGTGCGACGTGGCCCCGTCGTAGTCGTAGGTCCACGGTCCCGTCTTGGCGACGAGCTTGAGAGCAGGGTCGGCGTTCGCCTGCGCCTCGACCTCGGGCGTCTCGGCCATGAAGTACTTCACGCCCAGGAGCTGGAGGTGCTGCACGCCGAGGGTCACGTCGACGGGGCCGTAGGGCAGACCGACCTCGGGGTCCGACGGCGTCTCGGACAGCTCGGCCTGATCGATGAAGTGGTAGGGCGTCGTGGTGGACGACTCGAAGAGGAGCCCCTCCATCGAGTCGATGCACCCGTTGGTCCAGTACGGCAGCAGCATGAGCGCCTCGGGCGTGCCGAAGCGGTTCTCGCTCGGGCTGTACTCCCACATCTCGCGCCCGCACCCGTAGCGGGCCGAGACCGAGTCCATCGTCTGCATGATCGAGTGGTACTCGGGCCACGAGGCCTGCCCCTCGTACCCCTCGTAGTTGTAGTTCGACCAGTTGGTCACCTCGTTGGGGCCGACGGTGACGGGCAGCGAGGACGCCGGGAGGATGAAAGGCGGCACGACGATCGCCATGACCGCGAGCAGGCCGAGCACGGCGCCGCTCACGGCGGCGGGGGCCCAGCGCCCCGTCGGGACGGCACGGGGTCGGCGCCGCGCCGCGCGCGGTTGGGGCGGCGGGCCGGCATGGTCCGCACCGTCCACCCCGGCCCAGGTGTCGATGGGCTCGGCGTCGGGCGCCTCGGAGCCATCGCCGTCGAGGTCGTCCATCGCCGCCGCGCTCGCAGTCCCGAAGCCACCGGCATCGGGTCCCGACCACGCCGATGTGCCCGAACCCACACCACCCGGATCCGCGCCGCCCGGCCCGCTCCCACCACCGGGCGCGACCGCGACCCACAGCGGTGCCGCCGCCTCCTGTTCCTCCAAGCGCGTCGCGCGGCTGCGTCGCCACGTCTCGGCCACCGCGATGCAGATGGTGCCGAACGTCCACGCGGCCATCAGGTAGACCGAGATGAACCACAGCGGCAGGAGCCGGACGTTGTAGAGGCTGCCCTGCGGGTCGACGGCGGTGGCGAGGGCGGAGGCGATGCCGAGGATGGTGAGCGCGATGCCGAAGCGGCTGCGCAGCCAGAAGGCGAGGAGCACGCCGATGCCGGCGATGACCAGGGCCCAGGCGTCGGCCTCGCGGAAGTACTGGGCCCAGCCCTCCACGTTCGTGTACCCCATCGACGTCGTGTACGCGTGCTCCAAGCCGAAGGGCACGAGCCAGAAGCCGCTCAACAGGAGCCCGATGCCGACCGTCGACCCCGCCCACCACAGAGTCCGCGTCCACGGGACGTGCACGCGCGGCTCGTTGTTGCGCCAGAACAGCTCACCGCCGTCCGCGATGCCCCACCGCGCCGGCAGCAGCTCGATCAGGGTCAGGATCAACGCCCCGCCGAGCGCGTAGAAGCCCGGGATGATGTGGGAGAGGACGCAGAGCGCGAGCACCACAGCCGCCCAGCCCCGGTACCGCCCCTCGCGCACCGCGCACGCGAAGAGCCCGAGGAACAGGATGGCGAGCGAAAGGCTGAAGGAGTACGAGTACTCGCCCGCCAGGGTGGAGAAGAGGTTCCCCCCGTAGATCGTGAAGGTGTAGTCGAAGAGGAACGGCAGGGTGGCCGCCGCCAGCAGGGTCGGGATGGGGGGGCGCAGGCGGAAGAAGCGGCCGCAGGCCCAGGCGCAGACGGGCAGGATGACCGAACCGAGGATCGTGCCCAGCTTGAAGGCGACGTCGTAGGAGATGACCTTGGCCCCGACGGCGATGAAGAAGTCGGGCAGCGTGAAATAGAACGTGTAGAGCGGGAAGCCGTCGTACCAGCCGGGGTCCCACCCCGTCAGGTGGCCGTGGCTGATGAGGCTCTCGAGGTACTTGGGCATCGCGATGTGCGCGCCCGTGTCGCCGCCGGTGGTCGTCGTGTTGGTGAGCAGCATGCTCGGGTGCAGCTGCGAGAGGGTGACCACGATGACGCTCGCGATCGTGATGATCGTGATGGCGCCCGGCACCCACCACCAGGGGCCTCGGCCGGCCGGCGCGCCGGGCGAGGCGTCGTCCGCCGCGGCTTGCGCGAACGCAGCAGCACCGGCCCCGCCCGCAGGGACGGCCTCGGTCGCCGGAGGCGGATCCTGCACGCTGACCGCCTCGGTGTCGGGCGGGTCGATCACCGTCGATCGCGAGGACGCCGGCGCGGCCGGACCGGTCCCTGGCACCCGCGGTCGTCCGGCCACATCCGGTTTACGTTACCGGCACCACCTGGGACGGAGGGATCGGCCCGCGTGCCGCGACACCGGGCGCGCGTCACGCCGAAAGCCCGCCTGAACTGGACTCACGGGGCCGCCGCCCCGGCGCGTGTCCCGAGCTAGCGCGCCGCGGCGACAGGCTCCCGTGCCTGCTCCGATGAGGGGGCCGCGGGCCGATGGTCGGCCTTCAGCACTCGCAACACCGGGGTGAAGATGGGCGGCGGGTCCCCCGCTTCGGAGGCCAACACCGAGTCGATGCTCCGTGCGGTCCGCTCCAGTGCCTCGTAGAGGTGCTGGCGCCGCTGGGCACCGTTCTCCGTGTCGAAGTAATAGGCCACGCCGAAGCCGAGGGCGGATACCAAGATCCTCCCCGTGGTTCTCCTTGCCCGCCGCGCCCGCCTGGACGCTGTACCGAAGAGTTCCTTTCGGTTGACGTGCATCGCACAACCTCCCTCGCAGGCTGCACTACCCGTACTTCTCGCGCCGAAACACCCGTGCCGCTCTTGCAGGGCCCGGGCACGCCGGCTCCCCGCCGGTCCACCCGGGTGGGGCGGGGTTTCAGTCGACCGCTTCGAGCTCCCGCTCGACGTTGGTGAACGTGGACTCGATCTCCTCCAGCGCCGACTCGTCGCCTTGCGCCTTCGGCCCCTTGAACCACTTGCGCGCGCTGACGAGCCAGTAGATGCCCGAGAAGGCGAGCACGACGCCCACCGCGATGGGCGCGTAGTTGAACGTGTCGCGGTTGATCGGGCTCACCTGGGGCAGCATGAACAGGATCGTGATGATCGCCACCCAGGCGACGCCGAGCCAGCCGATGAGCGGGCTCCAGCGGCCGAGGCTCCACGGCCCGCCCGCCCACGACTTGCCCTGCAGGCGGCGGAGCAGCGTCGGGATCACGTACGCGATGTAGAGGCCGATCGTCGCAATGGAGGTGACGGCGAAGTAGGCGGTCGAGCTCCACAGGTAGGGCAGGCCCAAGATGAAGGCGAACGTCGCGCAGAACCAGATCGAGTTCGTCGGCGTCCGCGTGCGCGGGTTGATGCGGTGCCAGAAGCGGTGGCCCGGCACCGCACCGTCACGGCTGAACGCGTAGACCATGCGCGAGTTCGCGGTGACTGACGCCATGCCGCAGAAACCCTGGGCGACGATGATCACCAGCAGCAGGAACTCCGCGCCGTGGTTGCCCAGCGCGTACTGGAAGATGACGCCGGGCGCCACCGGGTTCGCCGACGCGGTCGCGTAGAGCCCCTTGCCCGAGATGGCGTACGTCACGCCGATGATCAGCACGAACCCGGCGACGAGGGACACCCAGATGGAGTTCACGATGCCCCGCGGCCCCGAGATGGCGGGCCGGCGCGTCTCCTCGGTCATGTGCGCGGACGCGTCGTACCCGGTGAAGGTGTACTGCGCCATCAACAACCCGATGAGCACGACGTAGAGCCATGCGTTGAACCCGGTCTGGTTGACGAAGTGGGTGAAGACGAAGCTCGTCGACGCGTGGTGCGTCGGCAGGAACGCGAGGACCAGGACGATCACGAGGACGCCGATGACGTGCCACCAGACGCTCACGTCGGACAGGAAGGCGACGACGCTGACACCGAACGTGTTCAGCAGGCCGTGCACGATGAGGATGGCGGCGAACAGGTAGATCGTGTGGCTGTGCGCCAGCGACCACCCGGTGGTGAGGTTCAAGAAGAAGTTCAAGAAGAGCGCGAACCCGAAGTCGATGCCGGCCGTCACCGCCACCTGGCCGAGCATGTTGAACCATCCCGTGAACCAGCTCCAGGCCGGCCCGCTGTCACCCTTGGCCAGCTTCGCCGACCAGTAGTAGAGGCCGCCGGCGGTCGGGTAGGCCGAGCAGATCTCGGCCATGCCGAGACCCACGATGAGCGTCATGCCGCCGACGAAGACCCAGCCCCACACCATCTCGACGGGGCCGCCGGTGTTCATGCCGAACGAGTACAGCGTCAGGCAGCCCGACAGGATCGAGATGATCGTGAAGGAGACGGCGAAGTTCGAGAACGCACCCATCCTGCGCCGCAGTTCCTGGGCGTACCCGAGCTTGTGGAGCTCGGCGACGTCGTCCTCCACGATGTCTGGAGTCGTCATTGGTCCCTCCCATCACGCCACTGCATGCGCAAGGCCCCCCGAGCGCTGCGGCCAATGGGACCAGGAAACAACTGGCGTGTCAAGCAATTGCGTTCGATCCGACGGACCACACTGGACGACCCACGCCTGGACCGCCACGAAATTCGTCACAGCCCTGATCCAGCACGCGAAAAAGCGGCACCCCGCGGAGTGCCGCTCAGTCGCAGGCCCGCCCGCCGGGGCCCATGCCAACGTCCGCTCAGGACATCTGCGCCAGGATCTTCGCCTTCTGCGCGTCGAATTCGGCCTCGGTCAGGATTCCCTGCTCCTTCAAGTTGGCCAGCTCCTTGAGCTTGTTGATCGCGTCGTCGGAGTCGCCGCCCTGAGCCGCCGGAGCCGGCGCGGCGGCCGGCGGAGGTGCCGCCTGCTGCTGGGCCTGTGCCTCCTGGTCGGACCACTTCTCCTGTTGGTGCCGGTTCACCCGTCCGGCCACCGCCGACGCGGTGCCGGCGATCACTGCTGTGCGTCCGACGGTCCGCAGGACCGGACGTCGCCCTAGTGGCATCGTTCTGTTCCTCTCCTCAGTTCTCGATCGAAAATTCTCGTTAGCTCTGCAGCGCCTCGGCCAGTTCCGCGAACGCGGCCTCGACGAGCGGGGCCGGGATGCGCGCCGAGTCGACGAGCACGCCACCGGAGTCCTGGATCGCCTCCACCAGCGGACTGGCCCAGCGGTCCTCCCACACGATCACCAGCGCCGAGTTGCCCTCGGGCAGGTTGGCCGCGACGTGGTCGAGGTCCTCCATGTTGACGAGGCCGCCGACGTCGCCCTCCATCTCGTCGAAGGCAGCCAGCTCGTCGAGTTGGTCGAACTCGAGGCTGATCGTGTCGCCCTGCTCGTCCTTGGCTACGAAGACAAGGTCGAGGATGCGCACGAGGCCGCTCTCGACCAGCTTGGCGATCTCGGGGGCGATGTTGCCGTTGAACTGGTTGCCCGGGAAGGCGACCACGACGTAGCTCACTGGTCCCATTGCCATGGTGGCTCCTCTCAGCTCTCTGCCAGGATCTTCGACTTCTGCGTCTCGAACTCGGCGTCGGTCAGCACGCCTTGGGTCTTGAGGTCGGCCAGCTTCGAGAGCTGCGACGCGGTGTCCGCGCCGGGGGTGCCGGCAGCCTGGCGGACGTACTGGTCGAACTGCTTCTGCTGGTCAGCCTGATCCTGAGCCGCGCGCTGCTGCATCTTGCCGCCGCGGGCGATCAGGTACACGAAGACACCCAGGAAAGGCAGGATGATCACGAAGATCACCCAGAGGGCCTTGGCCCAGCCGCCCATGTCGTGGCTGCGGAAGATGTCCATGAACACCGTGATCAAGAGCCAGATCCAGATGATGAACAGGAAGAAGTACAGCATCGTCAGGAAGGCATCGAGGACTGGATAGCTCGAGGCAAGCATTCAGACTCCTTGTGTCGTTGGCGAGGTCACGTCATGCCGCTTGAAACGGCGGTTCACATTCTGCACCGAATCCGGTCTGCCCCGCTCCTCTCGACGGGGAAATTGATCAAAGGGCCGAGTCGGACCGCTCAGAGCCCTTCTTCGGCGTGCAGCCGCCCGCTCTTGCACGCGGCGGCGAACACCTCGTAGTCCTTCTCGTTCTGGTCCGCATAGGTCTCGGCGAAGCGGAGCAACGCCTTGTCGAAGGACGCGTTCGTCCCGAGATATGACGCGATCGCGAAGCGGTCGCCCGAGCGGGCGTGGGCCCGGGCGAGGCTGTGGGCGCACAGCTCGGCGTAGGCCTTCACCCCTGCGGGGATGGCGTTGTCGATGTCGACCGACCCCTTCCAGTCCTGGAGCTGGCGGATGTAGAAGTCGCGCTGGACCCCGTCGAGGCCCTCGGACTTCTGCCAGCCCAAGAAGATGTCGCTCGAAGCCTGCATCAGCCGCTGCCCGGCCACCACGCGCGCGCCGTGGTTCTGGTACTGGCTCTTGTGCGTGAACCGCTCCATGACCGAGGCCTCGGCCTCCTTGGCCTGGAGGAAGAGGACGTCATCGGGCGCGGGACCCTTGAGCAGGATGATCCAGCACCGGGTGCCGACGCTCCCCACGCCCACCACCTTGCGCGCCATCTGGATCGCCTGGAACTGCTCGAGGAGGTGCCGGCGGTCCGAGGCCAGGCTCTGGCGGTAGAGCCGCACCAGGACCTCGAAGATCTCGACCATCTCCTTCGCCTCGGTCTCGGGGTAGAGCTCCTCGACCGGCACGATGAGCGGCGGGTCGCTGACGATCTGGCGTTGGCCGTCGACGACGGTGGTGAGCTTGTCGAGGGCCCGCGTCGAGTCCTTCGTGTGCGCCTTCGCGATGAGCTTGGTCGCGGTGTCCGCGATGTGGACGTCGGACTTGGACCCGCCCTGGTCCGCCTGCGCCTTGAACTGGTCCACGATCGGCTCGATGTCCACCCGGCTGTACCACACGTCCAGGTTGCTCATGCCGGCCATCAGCCGCATCGAGTCGCGGTACGTCTTGCCCACGCCGAGGATCGCGTCGGCCCGCACGTCCTTGGCGAAGCCGCGCCCGCGCGCAGCGACGACGATGCTGGCGGCGAGGCGCTTCACGTCCCACTCCCAGGGCCCGGGGAGGGTCTCGTCGAAGTCGTTGCAGTCGAAGACCAGCTGGCGCTCGGGCGAGCCGAAGACGCCGAAGTTGGAGAGGTGCGCGTCGCCGCAGAGCTGGGCGTCGAGCCCCGAGCGCGGGGTGGTCGCCAGGTCCGCCGCCATGATCAACGCCGCCCCCCGGAAGAAGGTGAAGGGCGAGACCAGCATGCGGCCGTAGCGGATCGGGACCAGCTCGGGCACCCTGGTCGTGGCCTGCTGCTCGAGCCAGGTCACAGGATCGACCCGGTCCGGGCCCGGTTCGAACACGCCGTTCTGGTCGCGGGGCACCTTGACCCGGGCGTCCTTCCCCTTGGCCCTGCTCTCGTCGGCTGTCAGGTGCCGGATGGCCCGGGGCACCGACGCGTAGTCCGTCCGGAACTGCTGATCCACCGTCATCGCGGCCTCCTCCTCGAGGTCCCCTGCCCGGCCGTGCCACACGCCTCGAGCAGAGTGCCACGCAAAGGGCTACGTACAGACAACACCCAAGGACCCACGCCCGTCGAGTGGCCGCCCCCGCCACCCTCGCATCCCGCGCTCGCCGCCGCGGTTTCCCCGTCCACGGGCGAACGCCACAATGTGCCACGCGCCCATGGCGCAGCGGCCGGTCCGGCAAGACGCCGAGGACACGGTCCGCGAGCCAGCGAGGGCAAGTCAGCGAGGGGACGTCGAGGGTGACTCTGGAGGACGGCGAGACGAGAGCGGCCGGGGCCGGCAGCACGGCCCCCGCCTCCCCGCGCCGGCGCGAGCGCGTCGCCAAGTCGATCTCCCGCCTCGTCGATGCCATCCGCCGCAGCGACGACGCGGCGGTCGAGCGCGCGGTGCTCCAACTCAGCCAGCGCAGCCGGTACCTCGCACCGCTGGCGCTGATCGTCGGCGCCTTCTTGATGCTGTTCCAGGGCCTCAAGCTCCTCTTCACCAACTGGCGGCTCACGCTCGTCCAGATCATCCCGGCCATGTGGATCTGGATCGCGATGCTCGATATCAAGGTCCACGTCCTCCACGGTCGCCAGTTCCACGTGATCCGCGGTCCGATCCTCATCCCGGCCGTCGTCGGCGTCACCGCGCTCACCGCGGCGAGCTTCTACCTCAACGGCGTCTTCGCGTTCGCCATCTCTGCGCCGGGCAAGCCCCAGATCCGCCCGTCGTTCAGCAAGGCGAACAAGCACTGGCGCACGATCAGCCTCTGGGGCGGCGCCATCGGCCTCGCGCTCTCCTTTTCCGCGCTCGTCACGACGCGCTGGGGATCGTGGCCGTTCGTCATCAGCCAGAGCATCGTCGTCGGCATCATGATGCTCTGCTACTTGGCGGTGCCCGCGCGCATGGTCGGCATCGAGAAGACGCGCAACAACCGCGACAAGCTCGCGGCCACGGCGATCGGCGGCGCGGTCGGCGCGGTCGTCTGCTCGCCGCCCTACCTGCTCGGCCGCCTCGGCATCTTGATGCTCGGTTGGCACTACCTCTTCTGGCTCGGCGTCGTGCTCATCATCATCGGCGTCACGCTCCAGACCGGCGTCACCAGCGCCGTGAAGGCCGTGAAGTTCTCGGCCAAGCTCATCGGCTCGCCCGAACTCGCCACCACCGCCACCACCGCCACCGCGGCCGCCACTTCCGCCACCGCTCCCACCGCCGCCGACGGCACCGCCCAGCCCCAGATCACGATCTGAACCGCCCCCGGAGGAGGACCAGCGATGCCCACGACACTCGAGTGGTTCGGGACCGCGACGTTCCGTGTGCGCGACGCGGGTCTCGACTTGTTCTTCGATGCCTACCTCGACCGGCTGCCCGGACTGCCTCCCGTGGGCCTCACGACCGCCGCCGTCGGCAAGGCCGACTACGTGTTCGTCAGTCACGCGCACTTCGACCATCTCTACGGCGCGACGCCGATCGCACTCGGAACGGGCGCGACGATCGTCTGTTCACCCGAGTCCGCGCACTGCCTGCGCGCTGACGGCGTACCCGAGGAGCGTCTCCTCGTTGTGACCGGCGGCGAGACGGTCCACTGCGGGCCCTCGACGCGCGTCAAGGTGTTGCCCGCGCTGCACTCGTGCCTCTTCGCGCACAGCGAGTCCGACACCTCGATCCCCTGTCTGGGCGACCTCGACGTCAGCGCGCAACAGCGCGCGGCGACGATCGCCGGCCTCTTCGGCGCGATGGAGTCGGTGGGGTCCAACCCGGCCGGGCAGGCGCTGATCGCGATGAACGACGTTTGCTCGCGCCACGACGGCGGACAGCTCGCCTACTTGCTCATCACGTCGGGCGGCTCGATCCTCGTGAGCGGCAGCGCCGGCTACTGGCGCGGCATTTTCAACGGCTTGCAGCCGGACGTCGCGCTGCTGTCGCTCGGCGGCCGCCCCAACGTCGACGGCGAACCCTTCCAGGGATCGTCCGTGCAGTACATGCTCGAACAGGCGCAGCTGCTCCGTCCGCGCCAGATCGCGTTCTGTCACCACGACCCGCTCTTCCCCGGCTTCCCGGGCGTCGACATCGGGCCCGCTGCCGCTGCCATCGACGTCCCTGGTGCGCCGGCGGACTACTTCGAGCTCGAGCTCCGTACGCCGATCCCGCTCTTCGCCTGACCCGCCCGCCTCACATCGCCGAGGCTCAGCGCAGCCGAAGGGTGCGCCGCCAGATCTGCAGTAACACCGCCACCGGCTCGGCGATGTCGACATCTGAGCTCCGCCCGTAGATGTCCAACATGTACCGGTCGATGAGGACCGAGAGCGCGCGGATCGTCTCGCCCGGGCGCTCGCAGTCCGCCCGTCCGGCGGCAATGAGCGCCTCGAGGTGCGCCACTCCGGGCTCGATCAGGCTGTCGAGCACCGACCGCCAGGCCTGGTGCACGTCGGGCCCGGCCCCCGTCGCGTCGGAGAACGCCTGCATCACGCGGCCGTGGTCGCGGTAGACGGCGGCGATGCGCAATCCCGAGTCGAGCAGCTGCGCGTCGGGGTCGTCCGCCTTCAGCCAGTCCTGTGAGGCGACGAAGAGCTCGTCGGCGATGCCGGCCATGTGACGGAGCACGACGGTCTCGAGGTCCGGGAAGTAGCGGTAGAAGGCGGTGCGGCTGAGGCCCGCCACCTCCATGACGTCCTCGACGGTCAACGCGCGGAACGGCCTCGTTTCGAGCAGGGCCTCGGTCGCGTCGAGGATCGCCTGCTCGGTGGCCGCCCGTCGCTGTTGCGCGGCGGCACGGGTGCGCGTCCGTGTCGGGCTCACAGCCTCCCCAGCGGCTCGATGCTGTACCCCGACGCCGCCCAGCGCTGGGCGTGCGACAGGTGGTCGTCCAGCCAGAAGGCGTCGTCCTCGGTCACGACGAGGATCTCTTCGAACTTCACGCCGACGCCCTCGAGCCCGATGTGCGGCTCGATCGCCCACAAACCGGGGCAGGCCGGATAGTTGCTGTAGGACGTGTCGTTCCACACCGGATACGACGTGGCGCTCTCGACGGCGGACAGACCGGCGGCGAGGAGTCCCTCGGCCGCCGCGGTCCCGAAGCCGGGGAGCGGCGAGGGCCGGTCGGGCTCCGGCTCCAGCGGGAACACCAGATGGCCGAGCGCGCGGTCGGGGTAGTGCTGATGGCAGTTCTCGAGGCCCCGCTGGGCGAGGAGGAAGTCGAGCTCGCGGTACAGGCTCAGCAGCGACTCGCCGGCGCGGATGCCCTCCAGGAGGAACGACCTGATCCGCGGCATGGCCCGGTCGAGCTCGTGGAAGGTCGCGTTGGTGCCCACCGCGCACGAGTAACCGACGTCCGTCGAGGTGCCGCCCACCACCGGGGCGAGATCGATGATCACCGGCGCGCCGTGGGTGATCTCGCGGGCCGTCGGGAAGAACGGTGCCGCCGAGCCTGCCCCGGACGGGTCCTTCGCGCCGAGGGAGGTCGTGATCCAGTCGGCACCGAGCACCGTCCGCTGTCCGATCCAGGCGAACGGTTGGTGGAAGACCTGGGTGACGTCGTTGTCCGCCTGCGCGTCGAGGATGAGCTGGCAGACCTCGACCTCGGTCATGCCGACCTCGAGCTGCGACTCGACCTGCTCCGCGATGTCGTACGCCAGGCGCTGGACCTGACGGAAGCGATCGAGCTCCGCGGCGGAGTACGGGAAGGTGGTGCTGCTGGCCAATGCTGTTGATCCCCTCAGGTGCTCGATCGAGTGGGCCGCCGTCCCACGTGACGCGGTGTCACTCAGGGTGTCACAGCCGGTGCCGAGCTTCCAGTCTTGTCTGGAGATGAACGGGGGACGGACCCTCTCCCTTCGGCGGTCGATTTCGGTCACCTGCAGGGCCCCACCTGACCCTCGGCGGGTTGTGTTTGCGTGTATCACAACCTTCGTTAATCCAACGAACGTTTAATGAATTAACGAAGGTTGTGATACAGCGAAATTGCCTCCCCCCCGGCTCCTCCCCCCAGTCGCCCCGCGAGGCAGGCCGTCGAGCTCCACCTAGTCGCGTCGCCGCGTACGACCCGCCCCCGATGGCCGGCTCACCAGGAGACCAGGACGTCGGTCAGCTTGTTGATGCCCTCGAACACGGCCTCCTGCTCGGGCGTCAGTCCGTAGCGGGCTGCCAGGGCCGCCGGCGCCGTGTAGCTGACCTGGGTGCCGCGATCCCCGTCCGCCCAGATGAGGACCTTGAGCGGCAGGTCGAGCGCCGAGAGCGGGACCGCGTCCATGACCCCGGTGCCCGCGGCCGGGTTGCCGAAGATGACGAGGACGGTCTCTCGAAGGTCGAGTCCGACGGCACGTGCGGCGGCGCGCTGGTCGATGACGTCGAACACCTTCAAGCTCTTGTTGGCGAGCAGCTCGATGAACCGGTGGACCGTGTCGTCGACGGAGACGCTGCTCGACTTCGTGACGACGTCCGAATCCGCTGCGCTCATGAAGTCACCGGCCTTCCTCGCTCAGCCGCGTCCACCGACGGGACCGGCCATTCCTCTGCACCCCATCGTCGCCTTCACAACGTGGGCACAACAAGAGGACCTACGAGGCGACCGCCCGCCGCACGGGCCGGGTGGCGTGGTTCTCGCGGAGCCGCTCGGCCGTCTCCCGGTCTCGCAACGGCATCCCGATGCCGATCGGGACCGCCGACGTCAGGTCACTCCGGCATTGCGGGCACTCCACCACCCAGGTGCGATCAGCACGTTGCGCGATCTTTGGATGGTGGTTTTGCATAGAAGGCTCCTGCGTTCCCCTGGGCGAAGCGCAACCATAGTGATCCTTAAGAAAAAGTGAAAATGGAATCCGCACGACCAGGCCTATTTCCGCAGGCCAAACGATCGTTTAGCGGGACGACGCCCGGTCACCCCTTCTTGCGCACCCATTGCAGAGATCCGGGCGCAGCAGCGCCCCGAGACTCCTTCGGCCACACCCTTCTTTTCGACAAGTGCCTATTGGCCGCTCACCAGTCCATAGAGGCTGACGGCGACCAGGTAGAGCCCCAGACCGAGCGAGAGGAAGACGATCGCTTGGTCGCGATGGCCGTTGATCCACGCCAACAGCGAAGTCAGTGACGCCTTGACCTCTGCCGGGCGCAACGCGGCGTAGGTCTCCATGGTGAGGTAGCTCGCGGAGCAGATCACGCAGAAGGCGAAGACGGCGAAGTACTCGAGCGGCGAGGACAGCTTGGCTTCGACGATGTTCGCCACACCCGCCGTCACCAGCACCCATGGCTGCAGCAGGAAGGCCAGGCCGGCTGCGGCGAAGGGGTTGATGCGGTCGACGCGGCTCATCCATTTGGGGTCTTTCCGCTCTTTGGGGACCGCTGAACCGCGCCGCCCGTAGCGCCGGTAACCGATGAAGACGAGGATCGCACCGATGGCGAGCTTGATCGTCAAGGCGGCCGTCGACGGGGACGTCTGGGGCAAGAGCGGCTTGCCGCCGGTGACGGCGACGGTCACCGCGACGATGAGCACCAACGTCAGCAGCCACCCGACGACGTAGCCCAGTCCTTTGAGGAGCCCGCCCTCCGCCGCGAGTAACAAGATCATCGCCGTCAACGGGATCGGCTCCAAGGTGATCACGAGTCCGATCAGGAACAGCTGGAGAAGCAGCATTCGTCACCACCGTCGCGCGTCAGCGAAGCAGCGCCGAACGTAGCCCGCGACGAACTGCAACCCCCGGATACCCAGGCATCACGAACGTCAACACGCGATCGTCACCGCGTGCACTCGCCAAGGATGGGTGCACGCGAGATGAAAGAAGGACGAGTGGCCGCCGGGGGCTCGGGACCCCGTTCCGTCAACGAAACGACGCTTGCCGATTGGCATCGTGCCGCATCAGTCGAAGGCGAACTGCAGCGCCGGCGGCCGCTCGTCCTTGCTGAATCATGCAGCCAATTTCGTTCGCGCACTAGAGCAAAAAGTCCCTACAACAGAACGACGAAAATCGGCGCGTAAGGGCTTCCTTCATTACCGGTCAGTAGCCTGCGCGCGTGAGCGACGATCCGAACCCGGGCGCGCCAGCCGCTTCCGACGAACGCGACTTCGCTGCCCTCCTCGATCTCATGCCGTTGACGAGGACGCTCGGCGCGACCTTTTCCCGCTACGACAAGGACGAAGTGCGGGCGCGTCTCGACTGGGCCCCGGGCCTGTGCACGGCCAACGGCTTGCTGCACGGCGGCGCGGTCATGGCGCTCGCCGACAGCACCGGCGCTGCATGCGCCTTCCTCAACCTCCCAGACCGTTCACAGGGAACGACCACCGTCGAGTCCAAGACGAACTTCCTGCGCGGTGTCCGCGATGGCTACATCGAAGCTGTCTCCCGCCCGTTGCATACCGGCCGCACCGTGGTCGTGATCGAGACCGACGTGCGCGATCAGAACGACCGGCTGGTCGCCCGCGTCACCCAGACGCAGCTTGTCTTGACCTGACCGACGCGGCGCCGCCTGCACCGGCGCTACCTCCGCCGCGACCACCCCGACCACCGGCACCGCGCCCACGACCCCCGGTCGAACCCAGCCGCGCCCGCACGTCCTTGCCGAGATCGAGCACCGTCACCGCGGACAACGGCAACAACTCGGGCAGCGTCACCGACAGCGCGCCGCCCTCGGCGGACCACTCGAGCTTGACGTCGGGCGAGCCGACCAACCGCACGCGCTGCACGCGCGAGGCGTCGATCGAGCGCATGGTCAAACGCCGTCCCGAGGGCATCCCCATCACGTGCGCGTAGACACCGTCGCCGCTCTGGGTGAAACGCAACGGCGTGCCCTCGGTGGACACGGCTTCGGTGATCACCCACGGGCGCGACCCGTAGATCGCCTCACCGTTCACCTCGAGCCACTCCCCCAACCGGCGCAAGG
>DATJTU010000075.1:0-2607 GCA_035503015.1 Acidimicrobiales bacterium
GTCTTCCGGCTCGAGGCCGAGCATGCCAACGAGGGCGCCCTTGGTGCCCTGCGCGCCCTGGTTCGGGATCCAGGCGATCAGCCGCCCGCCGTCGCCCCAGACCGCCGCGCCGGACCGGCTCTCCATCGGCGCGGGCGCGACGCGCTGGTTCTGGATGACCTCGGAGACGACGACCTCGCAGCCGTCGAAGAGGCCGGGGCTGGTTTCGCCTTCGTCGCCGAACTTGACCACGACGTTCGTCCCGGCGTCGGGGAAGAGCAGGCCGCGCTCGCCGTTCAGCGCCTGGTGCATGGTCGCGACCGCGGGCAGGGGGCCGTAGTCGACGTCCACCAGCTCGATGGCGTCCTCACCCTGGTACATCTCCTCGGTGACCACGGCGGCGACCGGCTCGCCGACGAACCGCACCACGTCGGTGGCGAGCAGCGGCTGGACCATCTTCTGGTTCATGTTCGGCATCATCGGCTTGACGGGGGCGAGCCCGGCTTCGGCGAGGTCTTTGCCGGTGTAGACGGCGAGGACCCCGTCGCCGTCGCGTGCCGCGCTGACGTCGACGCTGAGGATGCTCGCGTGCGCGACCGTCGAGCGAACGAAATGCACGTAGCAGGCACCGGCGAGCCGCTCGTCCTGGACGTCTTCTGTGTAGACGGCTCCCGTGGTGAGGAAGCCGGGATCTTCGGTCCGCAGGACCCGGGTGCCAAGTATGCTCACGCCGCCATAACTCCTCTGCAGCCTCCGTGCTTCCCCCGACTGGTGATTTTCCGAGACGATCTTTTCCCGCGCGAGGTCACCGGGTCAAACCGGAGGAACCAGCCCCGTTCCGTTCCGACCGCCACCGTGACCTTCCGTTTGTGCCCCGCCACAATGGCCATTGACAGGCCAGCTATCAAAGTGATATCACATTATTTAGCCGGCCGGGTAGCCGACATCACGCCCGCAGGAGGCGATCCCGATGAATGCACCCAACGACAACCCCGCTGCGAGTGGCCTGCGCGGATGGTGGGCACGTCCCCCGCGATCAGGCATGCAGCGTTTCATCAACCCGTGGGAGTACCGCCACCTCCGCTTCTCCGGGGTCACGCGCGTCGTCGGCGGCAGCGTCGCAGGCGCCGCCGGGATCATCTGCCTCTCGTACCACGCGTACGGATGGGCGGCCTTCTTCCTCGTCCTCGGTGCGCTGAATCTCGGCGGCGGCTACTGGTACCTCACCGTCGACCGGGACGTCAGGGCAGGATGAAGCGCTCTACCGCGTTAGCGAAGCCCTCGTCCTCGTTGGACGTGGTGACGCGGCGGGCGGCTTCCTGGACCTCGTGGCTCGCGTTGCCCATGGCGATGCTGAGCCCGGAGTGGGCGAACATGAGCACGTCGTTGGGCTGGTCGCCGATCGTGGCGATCTGCCCGGGGGGTATCTGGTAGGTCCGGGACAGGTACTGGGCCACGGCGCCCTTGTTGGCATGGGGATTGGTGACGTCGCCGTAGTACGGCTGAGACCGGGCCGCCGACACGTGGTCGCCGAAGCGGTCGCGCACCGCGTCCACGCCCTTCTGGACGGCGTCGTAGTCATCGCTCACGCCGGTGATCTTGGCCACTCCGTCAGACACCGAGGCGAAATCGCCGGTCACCGTCGGGTCGAACTTGACCGTCCAGGATTCGCGGGCCACGTGCGGTGCCTTCGGGTCGTGCAGGAACCAGTCCGCGCCCCGGTAGACCCACACGTCCAGTCCGTGGGTGCCGAGCAGGTCGATCACCGTCGGCGTCACCTCGTCGGGAATGGTCTGCTGCTCGATCACCGTCATGTCGGGATGGACGTACACGCCACCGTTGAAGGCCGCGATCGGCATCGTGAGCTGGAGCGGATCGACGAGCATTGACATGCCGCGGGGCGGGCGGCCGCTGGTGATCGCGAAGAGTATGCCGGCCTCCCTCAGCTTCGCGACGGCGGCTATGGCCCGGTCGGTGAGGACTTTGTCCTGGGTTACCAGTGTGCCGTCGACGTCGGCGAGGAACAGCCGGATGGGCGGGGCCATGGTGCCTCCAGTTTGGCCTGCGGTGTGGTCGGTGAGGTCAAGGGCTGGACAACGAGTGCTTGAAGTCGGTCCTGTCGACTGACTCACCGCGGCCCACGAGCACCGTCGCCACCATCTCCGGCGGGAACAGGCCGTGGTCGACGACCCCTGGCGTCTCCGACAGCCGGACGGCCAGCGCCGCCGGATCATCCACCGGCCCCTGGTAGTCCGCGATCACGCCGCCATCGGGGCTGACCGGGACGTCGCGCAGCGAGGCCGGCGCGACCCGGCGCATCGTGGCGCGCAGCCCGAAGGAGAGCAGCTCGAGGGGGATCGGGCTGTGCAGCGCCTGGACCGGCTTGGTGGAGTCGACGATGACGATGAACCGGTCCGCGGCGGCCGCGATGATCTTCTCCCTGGTGTGCGCGCCGCCGCCGCCCTTCACCAGCCAGCCGTCCGGCGCGACCTGGTCCGCGCCGTCGATGGTGATGTCGAAGCGGTCGATGCTCGCGACGTCCTCGATCCGCAGGCCAAGCTCGCGTGCGGCGTGCTCGGTGCGCGGCGACGTGGCCGCGCAGACGATGTCGAGCGACCGGCGGGCCAG
>DATJTU010000076.1:0-2375 GCA_035503015.1 Acidimicrobiales bacterium
GAGGTGAACATCCGCCAGTCGCTCGTCGAACGGGTGCTGGGCACCGGGAGCCTCGTCATCGACGTGCAGGGCGAGGACGACTCGCTGACGCTCGAGTACATGCGCAAGCCCGCCGTCGTGCAGCGGGTGATCAACTCGCAGATCAACGAGATCGTCGGCGGGGGAGAGCGCGAGGAGATCCCGGCCGACATGCAGCCGCAGGATCCCCATCCGCGCGACCGCTGGCACCGGGGCGATCCAGGCGAGGACCAGCACGACACGCCGCCCTTCGGCACGAGCGCGCCGACCGACCCCCAGGCGGCGCCGGCAAATCGGTCCGACGCGACGGGTGCGCCCCGCCACGCGCCGTTCGAGATCCGTGACCGGCTCATCGAGCTCGACGACCTCCGCAAGCGCGGCATCATCTCCGAAGACGAGTTTGCGGCGAAGAAGAGCGAGTTGCTGAACCGCATCTGAGGCGGTGATGCGCTGCGCGCGACTGCAGCGCGGGCGCCCGAGCGGCGCCGAGCGAAGGCTGACATACTCGGGCCATCCCGGTTTGGCGAGCAGGGTGCCGGGAGAAGGAGGTCAGCGCATGCACGCGATCGTGGTCCACGTCGACATCACCGATCTCGCAGACGCGAAAAGAGGACTCGACGAGATGGTGCTGCCGATGATGAAGGCCGCTCCGGGCTTCAAGGCTGCGTATTACGTCGCCGTCGACGACACGCACGGCGTGTCGGTCGAGGTCTTCGACACAGAGGAGCAGGCCCGCGCCGCCGGACCGCCCGAGGGGGCCGAGGCGCCGGGCGTCCGCATCGCCAAGCTGGAGTTCGGCCCCGTCATCGCGTCGATCTAGCTCGTCGGTTCAGCGGGGCGGAGTCCGCCGGGACCCGGGAAGGAGTCCGACGGAGGCCGACTACCGTTGACGGGCGTGGACCTGCCTCGATACCGCTGCGACGGCTGCGGCAACCTCACCCGCTTCGACGTCACTGTCTCGCAGCGGAGCAAGGCCTTCTACCACTTCACCGTCGGCGGTGACCTCGAGGTCGAGGACGAAGTGGTGCTGGCGCGCGACGTCGAGGAGGTCGTCTGCCGCTGGTGCGGGCACGGGCGCAGCGTCGTCGAGATCAGCGACGACGAAGCCGCCGGCGTCACGGTTTCGGAGGAGCGCGCCCGTCCGTGACGGAGCCGCCGGCCGAGATCCTGCGCCGGCTCCGCCCGATCCCGACGTCAGAAGGGCCGCCCCGCACGCGCCCGTGCGACATCGTCGGCGTGACTCCCAAGGGGGTTCCGTGTCGGGTGGACGTCGTGGAGGCCGCCGCGCCGGTGGTGGTCCTGTTCCTCTCGGCGGACTGCATCGGCTGCCAGGACCTGTGGGAAGGCCTCGGCCAGCTGCAGGCGGGTCTCGGCGACGCGGCCGGGCTGGCGGTCGTCACGCGGAGCGCCGAAGAGGAGCCTCGTGATCCGCCGCGACGGGGCGTGCAAGGCCGTGGAGCACGGGCGAAGGCTGAGGACGCGGTGGCGGTCGCCGCGCTGGCACGGCACGCGCCGGCGGACGTCGAGGTCGTGATGAGCAGCGAGGCGTTCGAGCAGTATCGAGTGGCGGGCGCTCCTTTCCTCGTGGTGGTGGGGCCTGAATCGGTGCGCACGGAGAGCGTGGCGTGGGGCGTCGAGCAGACGCTGCAGACCGCGCTGCGCGCGCTGCACGAGTAACGCTGTGCGTGCGTCGACGATGCCAGAAGGCTGTGTCACACCCGGTCGGCATGCTGGATCCGAACAGAGAGGGTCATCGTCATGCCGAATTCCAGGGAGACCGACCGCGAGCTCGAGGGCGAGCTCACCATCGACTGCGACAGCTGCACACTGCAGGAGACCGACGCCTGCGACGACTGTGTGGTCAGCTTCTTGCTCGGGCGCGAGCCTGACGACGCTGTCGTCATCGACGCCGACGAGGCGCGCGCCATGCGGATGCTGGAGCGCGCGGGGCTCGTGCCGTCCCTTCGCTTCAGTTCGCGCGCCGGCTGACCGCGGGCGATCCCGCCGCCGTGACGGCGGTCTCGGCGGTGGTGGTGGTGGCGGCGCATGGTGAAGCGCCACCTGCTCGTCACCAACGACTTCCCGCCGAAGGTGGGCGGGATCCAGAACTACCTCTGGGACCTGTACCGCCGGCTCGACCCGTCCTCGTATGTCGTGCTGACGGCGACGTCGGACCCGGGCGCCGCCGCGTTCGACGCGGCGCAGGCGGCGCGGGGAGTCCGCATCGAACGGGTGCCCGGGTCGATCCTCTTCTTCCCGACGCCCGCGGCTCGTGGCGCGGTGCGCGCCTGTGCGCGCGAGCACGAGGTCGACCTGGTCCTTCTCGACCCCGCCCTGCCGCTCGGCTTGCTCGGGCC
>DATJTU010000077.1:0-7901 GCA_035503015.1 Acidimicrobiales bacterium
GAGGGCCAGATAGATCCCCGAGAACAGGACCAAGAAGAGTGCGATCACGATGCCGAGCGCCTCGACCGCGCGCAGCTCGGGCAGCTCGGCCCGCGAAATGCGCCGCACCTGCCACGTGAAGACGGCGGCGATGAGGGCGACATCGGCCCCGACCCGTAGCACGCCCCGGAGCTCTGACTCCCGGGCGATGGGGAGCACGTAGTAGGCGCCGACGATGACCACCCAGACGACGACGATGGTGGCGACGCAGCGGGCGATCGCCCGGCGGCGCTGGCCCGCGTCGAGGTCCGCCAGCCGGAGCGGGGTCGCCGCCTCCGGCCTGGCGCGTCCGAGACCACGCTTCGAGCTCGCCCATGGCGCTCCGCCGGCCGGCTCCTCGGGCGACACTGAGGCAAACGCTAACGATCCTGGCTGCGGAGGTGGGGTACCTGGGTTTCCCGTCGTGCCCGGAGTGGTGGTACCCACCGGCCGGTCGTCGGTAGTACCCCCCTATCAATGACCATGACATGGGATCACACTTGGAGATGGAGCGTGCGAGCGAGCGTCTCCTCTGGCGTCCCGCTGAGCCACGTTCCCAGTAGTCCGTCACGGACAAAGGGAGGGACGGCAATGAAGGACTCGAGCTTGAACCGATGGCTGTGGCTCGTCGGTCTCGCGGCTGCCGTGTTGATATTCGTCTCGTTCGGGCCGCTTTCGAGCGGCTCGCCGAGCGAGAACGCATCAGGCATCTCGGTCGCGCACTGGTACAACACCCACGTGAACCAGCAGTGGCTCACGATCTGGCTGGTCGGAGCGGCATTGTTCCTGCTGCTCGTCTACGTGACGCAACTCCGCGCGGTGCTAGTCGACGCCGGGGGCCAGCGCCTGTGGCCGAACTTGGTCTTCGCGTCGGGGATCGTGCTCGTCGCGGGCATCATCGTGGCCGGAAGCTTCCAGATCACGCTGATCCTGGCGTCGCACAACCACCAGTTCGCGATCGCGCACCAGGTGAACTTCTACAACTCGAACGACGAGTTGCTCCTCCTCGCCGGCATGGTGTTCCTGACGCTGTCGACCGGACTGAGCATCCTGCTCAATCGCGAGATCGCCCCACTGCCGAAGCTGCTCGGGTGGTACTCGCTCCTGGTGGCGCTCGTCGGCATCGCAGGGCCGCTCAGCTTCCTCGCCCTGCTCTTCGGGCTGCCCATCTGGCTGCTCGCGACCGGCATCGTGATCGCGGTCAAGCGGTCACGCGGCACGCTCGGCGGCGACCCGGGGCGCGGCGGCGCAGCCGTCCCGGCCATGCCGGCGCAGCCGGTCGCTGCCTAGGAGGCAGCGGGAAGCATTCGGCATCATCCCCGGGGAGGTCGCCGCGGCACTGCCCGCGACCTCCCCGGGGCCACATCGCACCCCGCGCGTCGGCTGAGACGCCAGGCCCCTCGTTTGACGGCGCCGGGGGCAGCCCCGGCCCTCCGCGCCGGCGCCTCGGCGCGCGCCTGATTCACCTCCTCCGTGGGCCCGCGGCGCCCGCACCCGGGCCCGCACCCGGCCTCCAAAGTCGGCCCCCACCCTGCGTTCACCCTCCGTTCACCGGCGTTTCACAGTTATTGACAATTCCTATTGGATTAGTCAGGATTCGACCCGCCTTCACCGTCCGCCCGGCGAATGGTCCGCTCGTGTCAGTGAGCGGGGTCGTACGAGGGGGCCGTTGCAGCCGGTGCGGACGCCCACCACGACCAGGAGTCCACCGACAATGCTGAAGAAGCTGTTGCAACGTCACCGCTCGGTGCGGATCGGCGCAACACTCGCCGGGGCGTCCGCGATCGCCATCGGTTTCGCCACGCCTGCGCTCGCGGCGCAGAACGTCAACAACGGGAACGCCGACAACGCGAACGCGCAGAACTACGTCGTCACCGAGGGCGGTGCCCAGACCTCGTACCAGCTGATGCTGGCCGAGGCGGACCTCTTCAACCAGGCGCCCGGCTGCGACCTGGCAAGCCTCAGCGGGTCCGAGCAGACGCTCGACTACGGCTGCCCCGGCCTCAACGGGGAGCCCGGCCTCGCGCAGACGGCCGCGCAGACGACCTCGTTCTCGAGCGTCTCCGTGGCGTCGGGGTCCAAGAAGTTCACGCTGTCGGGCAGCGTCACCAGCCTCCAAAAGGGCGACCAGGTGACCGACAGCGGCGGTGCGATCCCCGTCGCGGACCCCATCAAGTCGGTGAACGCGACGACCGGCAAGATCAAGCTGCAGTTCCCCGCCACGGCGAGCGTCACTTCGGACACCTTCACCGTCAACGTCGTCCCCCAGCAGGGGCAGAACGGCTTCACGACGTGGGGGAACGAGAACCCGTTCAACGACTTCCTCCTCGAAGAGCCGTCCTACGGCTCGGGCAACGGGATCCAGGAGCTCGAGGGCACCGGCGGCGCGACCGTCGTCGGCCACTCGAACAACACAGACGACCCGAGCGGGATCGGCCCGGTCCCGGTGGCGCCGGTCGACGCCGCGCGCTCGTCTCGGGCGCCCAAGTTGACGACCGGTGGTGACTTCCAGGGCCTCAACTTCGTCGCCTACGCCGAGGACGCCGTGAGCTTCTTGTACTGGGGCAAGTACAACGGCGCCACCACCGACGCCTCGAAGTGCCTCAGCTCGATCGGCGCCTCGAACATCTCGGGTGCGTTGTTGAAGTCGATCTGGAACGAGACCTACAGCACCACGGGTGTGCCGAACGTCACCTGGTCGAGCCTCGATCCGGGGAACTCCGCATGCAGCTCGAACCCGGTCTACGCCTACTGGGCGAACAACGGCTCGGGCACGGAGTCGACGTGGGCGTCCACCATCGGGGCAACCTTCCCGGGGTCGTCGTCGCACTGGCCGTCGAACCAGATCATCTTCGAGAACGAGACCGCCTCGATCCTGAAGAACGCCTCGACCGTCCCCGTCGGCGACGTGATCTTCTTCTACTCGTACGGGAACTTCAACAAGACCTGCGCGCCGAACACCTCGGAGCTGTCGACGAGCGTCACGTGCGCCGGAACCTCGACGAACGCGACGGTGCCCAACGCGGTCCAGCTCGGCACCGCGATCAACGGCATCACCCTCAGCAAGGCGAGCATCAACGATCAGCTGCCCGGCCTGGAGTCGAACGCCTTCCCCGGCGACCGTCTCCTCTACAACGTGTACGCGGACGGCGAGAACCCGAACCTCCCGGTCAGCTCGCCCGCCACGCTGAACGCGCTGAGCGAGGACGGCTTCTTGTGCAAGCCGGCGACCGCGACGGACATCGACCCCAACACGGGAGCGACCTACCGCAGTGAGATCGATGCCTCCATCGAGGCGGAGGGCTTCTTCCCCTTGCCCAACCTGCAGGTCGAGGACGGCCAGAGTGACACCAACGTCCCCGGCTACAACTCGACGGCGACAGGGATCCCCCATCCCGCGTGGAACGACGGGCTGAGCGCGTCGAAGTACAACGCGGCCAACGAGACGGGATCGCCGTGGGACTTCGCTGCCGCCAACGTCGACACCGACAGCTCGGCGGTCAGTGGCACCTACAGCAACGTCGAGGACGGCAGCAGCACGCTGAGCACGCAGCCGGCGTCGCCGACAGCGCCGATCGGCTACTGCGTCACCGAGACGTCGGACGGGAGCGCGACCGGCGACTAGGCGTTGCCATCTGCATCACACAGCAACACGCACAACCGCAACACCCCGCAGTACCACCAGGGGCCGGTCGTCCGGCCTGCAGGCGTGCCCGACGTTCCTGCAGGCCGGCGGCCGGCGGTCGTCGTTCAGCCGTTCCGTCGTTCAGCAGATCAGCCGAGGCCGCGCACGATCTCGACGACCTTCTCGCCGCACTCCGTGGGGTTCTGGGCGACCTGCACGCCGGCCGCGCTGAGCGCCTCCATCTTGGCCTGCGCCGTGCCCTGCGAGCCCGAGATGATCGCGCCGGCGTGCCCCATCTTGCGTCCCGGGGGCGCGGTCACGCCGGCAATGTAGGCCGCGACCGGCTTGGTCATCGACGACGCGATGAACTCGGCCGCACGCTCCTCCTCGGAGCCGCCGATCTCGCCGATCATCATGACGGCCTTGGTGTCGGGGTCGGCCTCGAACGCGGCGAGGCAGTCGATGAAGTTGGTGCCCGGCACCGGGTCGCCGCCGATCCCCGCGCACGTGGTCTGGCCGACGCCCTGCTGGGAGAGCTCGTGGAGCGCCTGATAGGTCAAGGTGCCCGAGCGCGACACGATGCCGACGGGGCCGCCCGCCAACGCGATGTCGCCTGAGGTGATCCCGATGTTGCACTTCCCCGGACTGATGATGCCGGGGCAGTTCGGTCCGAGCAGCCGCGTCCCGGGGAATTCGTCGACCAGGCGGTTGTAGGCCACCGCCTCGTCCTGGGCCGGGATGCCCTCGGTGATGCAGACGATGAAGGTGATGCCGGCCTCGGCCGCCTCGATGATCGCGTCGGCCGCCCCCCGCGGTGGCACCGAGATGAACGAGGCCGTCGCGCCGGTGTCCTTCACCGCGTCGGCCACCGACGCGTAGACCGGGATGCCCTCGATCTCCTCACCGCCCCGCTTCGGGTTGGTGCCGCCCACGACCTTGGTGCCGTACGCCTTGTTGCGCAGGCCGTGGAAGAGCCCCTGGCTCGTCGGGCTGATGCCCTGGATCACGACCTTGGTCGTCTCGTCGACGAAGATGCTCACGTTTGGTTCCTGTCCTCTCTGCGACTCTGTGGCCCTGCGACTCTGTGCGACTGCGAACTTCGATGCGCCTACGACTTCGCCAGCGCGACCGCGCGCCGGGCGGCGTCGAGCATGGTCGGCTCCGCGATCAGGCGGTCCGACAGGTGGTCGGCCAGGAGGGCCCGGCCCTGCTCGGCGTTGGTGCCGTCGAGGCGCATGACCACGGGTGAGGCGAGCTTGACCCGGCCCAGAGCCTCGATGATCCCTTTCGCCACCTCGTCGACTCTCGTGATGCCGCCGAAGATGTTGACGAAGATCGACTTCACGGCCGGGTCGGCGTTGATCACCTCGAGCGCGGCCGCCATGACGTCGGCGTTGGCGCCGCCGCCGATGTCGAGGAAGTTCGCGGCCTCCCCGCCAACCTGCGTGACGACGTCGAGCGTCGACATTGCGAGGCCGGCACCGTTGGCGATGATGCCGACGTCGCCGGACAGGCCGATGTAGTTGAGGCCCTTCTCCTTGGCCATCCGCTCGCGCGGGTCGATGTCGGAGTCGTCCTCGTACTCCTCCCACTCGGGGTGCCGGAAGGCGGCGTTCTCGTCGAGCGTCACCTTGGCGTCGAGGGCGTGCACCTTGCCTTCGGGGGTGAGGATGAGTGGGTTGATCTCGGCGAGGTCGCAGTCGCCCTCGACGTAGCAGTGGTAGAGCCGGACGAGCAGGTTCGCGGCCTGGTCGCGCGCCTCGGGGTCGAGCCCGGCGCGGTCGACCCACTCCCGGGCCGTCTCCTCGGTGATGCCCACCACGGGGTTGATGTGGAGCTTGGCGATGGCGTCGGGGTTGGTCTGGGCCACTTCCTCGATCTCGACCCCGCCCTCAGCCGAGAGCATGCCGAGGTGCAGCTTGGCCGGGCGGTCCAGCGTGAAGCTGGCGTAGTACTCCTTGGCGATGTCCGACGCGTGCTCGACCCAGAGGCGCCGGACGACGTGGCCCTTGATGTCGAGGCCGAGGATGTTCCCGGCGTGCAGGCGCACCTCGTCGGCATCCGCCGCCAGCTTCACCCCGCCCGCCTTGCCGCGGCCCCCGACCTTCACCTGTGCCTTGATCACGACGGGGTAGCCCGCGGCCTCCGCCTGCTCCACGGCCTCGTCGACGGTGTCGGCGACGCCACCGGGAGACACGGGGATGCCGAACCGCGCGAAGTACTGCTTGCCTTGATACTCGTAGAGGTCCACTGTCGGTGCTGTCTCCTTCGTTGCGTTGTGCGCTTGGCACCGGTGCCGCCTGTCGGCGCCGGCGCGGGGTGAGAGGGAAAAGGTGCCGCGGCGGGCGTCAGGCCTCGAGGGCCTCCTCGCGCGCGTCGAGCGCGTCGCCGAGCCAGGTGCCGATCGAGTCGAGCGGCGCGCCGGGGGTGAAGACCTGCGCCACGCCTTGCTCCTTCAGCACGGGGATGTCGGCCTCGGGGATGATGCCGCCCACGACGACGAGCACGTCGCCCCGCCCGGCGTCGGCCAGCAGCTTGACGACCTTGGGCACGAGGGTGAGGTGCGCGCCCGAAAGCAACGACAGCCCGACGGCGTCGGCGTCCTCCTCGACGACGGCCTGGACCACCTGCTCGGGGGTCTGGTGGAGGCCCGTGTAGACGACCTCGAACCCGCTGTCGCGCAGCGCCCGCGCGATCACCTTGGCCCCCCGGTCGTGACCGTCGAGGCCAGGCTTGGCCACAACAACCCTGTAGGGACGCTTCATTGCGGCTCCCAGGATACGGACGACCCGGTTCGGGCGCCAGATCGCTCGGACGGCTCGCCGCCCCCTCCCGCCGGGCCCTTCCCGGCGGCCTCCCGCCGTCTCGCCGCCTCGAGGTCCGCCGGCGCGTACCAGCGTCTGGGCTCGGTCGGCCACGGCGCGGGGTGCAGCGACGCCAGCGTGGCCTCGGCGCGCGGGTCGATCGGGACCTCGTCCCAGCGGCCGGCGTAGACGTTGTCGAGGTTGCGCAGCCGCTCCTTGGCGTTGTTCACCGTGCGCTCCTCGAGGTGGCGCGAGCGCGCCGAGGCAGGGCCGGCGAGCCGCTCGAGAGCGGCACGCGTGCGCACCAGCTCCCGGTACTGGAAGTGGTGCAGGACGATGCCCTCGCTCGGGTCCCGCGCCACGGCCGTGTCGCTGCTCAGCGCGTAGTGCGCGCCGACGCCGGTGCTGACGAACATCCGGTCCCGGTCGAAGCGCTGCAGCGGGTGCTTGTAGTGGCGCTGCGTGCACCCGTTCTCGCCGGCGCGCTGCTCGTAGCAGACGGGCATGAAGTCGAGCGGGTGGAAGCCCGGGATGTAGGCCGGCCCGTTGCCCGTCCCGTCGCCCACGCCACCGCCCAAGGGCTCAGCGGCCCCGGCGCCGACGCGGGGCGCCGGCAGGTGGTTGAGGACCCTGCTCCCGGCCACGCGGAAGCGCCGGTCCAGCGTCCCCAGGAATTCACGCACCGTCGTCCCGCCCGGTCCTTCGGGGAACTCGTCGCAATCGAGGTGGAGCCACCAGACGTGATCGGCTCCCGACGCGAGCGACTCGCGCGCCACGACGCCGTTGACGAGCGCGACGAGCAGGTCGTCGTCGAAGTAGTCCGAGTCCGCCCGCTCGGCGATCACCGCACCCGCCCGCTCCGCCCGGGCCACGGTCTCGTCCTCGCTCCCGTTGTCGATCACGAAGACCCGCTGCGCGCCCTGCACCAGCGCGTTGCGCACCGTCGCCTCGATGACGTCCTCCTCGTTCCACGCCTTGATCGTGACGTAGAGGAGGAAATCGCCGAGGACGTCGGGCTGCGCGGGGTTGTCCTCGCTGTAGCGCGGCTTCGTCCCGGCGCCGACCGGCTTGCCGAAGATCCTGGCGCCGAGCGGTGTCCTGATGAATTGCCGCGCCCGCCACTGGAACTTGCTCCATTCCTCGGGCCGAGACCGCTGCTCGGGGGGCATGGTGCGCGAATCTACCGAGCCGCGCCGGGCCCCCGGACCGGCCGCGCAAGCGGGCGCAGCCTCGCTCAGACCTTGCGCAGCGGCGTGGCGGAGAGCAGCAGGTTCTTCTTCCCCACCGTGTCGAAGTGGACCGTGGCCTGCGCGCGCGAGCCCTCGCCCTTGGCCGCGACCACGACGCCGCGGCCCCAGTGGTCGTGCACCACCTCGTCGCCGGGCGCGAGGCCGAGGTCCTCCGCGCCCGTGCTCCCCCGCGGCGCCTTGGACCCGCCGGCCGCCGCCGAGCGC